>CAYHBG010000120.1:0-4212 GCA_964354815.1 uncultured Thermotogae bacterium | reverse complement strand
ACGAACATGCGGATCGCGGTGGGTGCCGTGTAGAGCTGGGTGATCTTGTGCTTCTCGATGATCGCCCACATCCGGCCGAAGTCCGGGGCGTCCGGCGATCCTTCGTAAATCACGCTGGTCACACCGTTCATCAGAGGCCCGTAGTTGATGTAGCTGTGGCCGGTGACCCAGCCCACGTCGGCCGTGCACCAGAAGATGTCTCCCTCGTGGAGGTCGAAGTCCCACTTCGCGGTGAGGTAGGTCTGCACAGCGTATCCGGCCGTGGTGTGGAAGATCCCCTTCGGCTTCGCCGTCGACCCGGAGGTGTAGAGGACGAAGGAGATGTCCTCGCTCTCCATCGGCTCGGCGGGGCACTCCTCGCTCGCCTTGGCCACGATATCGTGGTACCAGACGTCACGACCGGCCTTCATCGGACACGTCCCGTCGAGCCGCTTGACGACGATGATCTTCTCGATCTTCGTGCCCTCAACGCCGAGGTCAGCGCTCTTCTTCAGCTCGATCCCCTTCCCGCGGCGCCAGTAGCCGTCCGCGGTGATGAGGATCTTCGCTCCGGCATCGATCATGCGGTCGCGCAGCGACTCGGGGCTGAACGCGGAGAAGACGACGCTGTGCGGCGCTCCGATGCGGGCGCACGCCTGCATCGCGACGACGGCTTCGGGAATCATCGGAAGGTAGATCCCGACCCGGTCGCCCTTCTTGACGCCAAGGGCCTTGAGGGCGTTCGCGAACCTCGAAACTCGGGAGAGGAGCTCCTTGTAGGTGATCCTCTGCGCCTTCTCGCCCACCGGCTCCGGCTCCCAGATCAGGGCGACCCGATCGCCGTGGCCGGCCTTCACGTGCCGGTCCAGCGAGTTGTAGGAGAGGTTCATCCTCCCGCCAGGGAACCACTTGTAGGCGTACGGCGCGAATTCGTAGGCCTTGTCCCACTTCTTGAACCAGTGCAGATCCTCGGCGTGCCTCGCCCAGAAGGCGACTGGGTCCGCCTGCGCCTTGTCGTAGACTCCGGCGTCCGAAATCCAGGCCCGCTTCTTCATCGCCTCTGAGGGCCAGTAGACGTTCTCCCTCTTCAGGTCCTTCACTACCCATTTCGTCGGTTCCGACACAGTTGCGACCTCCTCGATCGATCGATGACAGATGGGTGTGATACTAGCGAACCGGCTCGAAGGGCGCAACGCCCGGCGCGCACGGGGCTAGGGCTCCCTCTCCGCGCCGTGGGCCGGGCCTCATGTGCCCCACCGCGCGATCCTCTATAATTCGGGTCTGTGGAGAACAGGTGCGCACAGCCGGAGCACCCCGCGAGGAGCCGGTGGCGTCGGGCGCGGGACACCTTCTTGAGCGGGCTTGTCCTCTACGTACGCAACGCTCGCAGGCCGTTCAGCGGACGGATGAAGGTCGTCGGCAGGCGGGAGCTCGTCCACGTTGACGTCTCGGTCGAGGGCACCCTGGCCGCGGTCGTCTCCGCCCGAGCGGTCGTTCCCGACACCCAGCGAGCCGCTCGTTTGACGGAGCAGGCGCCCCGAGTCAGCCCGGTCGGGGCCACCAGGAGGCGGTCCTACGGCGATCTTCAGAGACAAGCGCTACCTCCGCGTCAACCTCGATAAGGAGCCCGAGGAGGCGCTCTGGATGCGCTGCAAGTCGTGCGGCGAGCTCGTCTTCAAGCGGCGCGTCCGCGAGAACAACAACATCTGCCCTCACTGCGGCGACTACTTCTCCCTCTCGTCCGAGGAGCGGATCGAGTCCCTCGTCGACGAGGGGAGCTTCAAAGACGTCTCCAAGCCAATCATGGACGACGATCCGCTGACCTTCCACGACTCCAAGCCCTACGCGCGCCGGATTGAGGAGGCACAGGAGCAGACGGGACTCCCGAGCGCGATCGTCGTCGGAGCGGCTACGATTGGCGGAACCTCCGTCATCCTCGCCGTGATGGACTTCCGCTTCATCGGCGGGAGCATGGGCTCGGTCGTGGGGGAGCAGATCTGCCACGGAATGGAGGAAGCGATCCGCCGTCGCGTCCCGTTCATCCTCGTCTCCTCCTCCGGAGGCGCACGGATCCAGGAGGGGCTCTTCTCCCTCCTCCAGATGGCGAAGACGGCCGCCGTCCGCTCTCGCCTGGCCGAAGAGCGGGTCCCCTTCATCTCCGTGATGACCCATCCCACCACCGCCGGTGTCCAGGCCTCCATCGCGAGTCTGGGGGACGTCATCATCGCTGAGAAGGGGGCGACGATCGGCTTCGCCGGGCGCCGCGTCATCCAGAACACGATCGCCGAGGAGTTGCCTCCCAACTACCAGACCGACGCCTTCGCCCTGGAGCACGGGTTCATCGATCGAGTGGTGAACCGGGAGGACCTGCGCCTGGAGCTCGAGAGGCTCCTCTCCTTCTTCACGGAGACCCGATGAGCGACGAGAGGACCCTCGACCTCTTGGAGACGAAGATCCAGGAGCTGCGGGATCTGAACCGAACCAATGGGATCGACCTCGCCGCGGAGATCGCCCGCCTCGAGGAGAAGCTCGACCTCCTCAAGACCCAGGCGTATGCGAACCTGTCTGACTGGGAGCGAGTCAGGGTTGCACGGCACCCCAAGCGCCCGTACGCCCTGGACTACGTCGGTCCGGTGCTGACCGACTTCCACGAGCTTCATGGGGATCGCCTGGTCGGCGACGACCGCGCCCTCCTCGCCGGCCTAGCCCGGCTCGAGGGGCGCTCGGTCGTCCTCCTCGCCGAGCAGAAGGGGAGAACGACAGACGAGAACAAGGAGCGCTTCTTCGGGATGCCGCGTCCCCAAGGGTACCGGAAGGCTCGCCGGGCGATGCTTCTGGCCGAGCGCTTCTCCTTCCCGGTCATCAGCCTGATCGACACCCCCGGGGCCTACCCAGGCCTCGAGTCGGAGACCGGGAACATCGGCGGAGCGATCGCGGAGAACCTTCTCGCCATGGCGACGTTGCGCGTCCCGATTGTCGCCGCCGTGATCGGGGAGGGCGGGTCGGGCGGCGCGCTGGCGATCGGCGTCGCCGATCGGGTCGTCATGCTCGAGAACGCCATCTACTCCGTGATCAGCCCGGAAGGGGCGGCCGCGGTCCTGTGGAAGGAGAAGGATCGCGTCCAGGAAGCGGCCGCCGCCCTGAAGCTGACCGCTCCCCGGCTCCTCGAGTTCGGGATGATCGACGAGGTCGTCCCCGAGCCCCTCGGCGGCGCACACAAGGACCCCGAGACGACCGCCGCCGCCCTCAAGGCGAGCCTCGTTCGCCACCTCGCGGAGCTCTCGCTCCTCCCCGTCGGCGAGCTCGTCGCCGCCCGCTACCGTCGCTACCGCTCCGTCGGCCGGTACAGAACGGTCAACGATCGCTAGGCAACGTTCCTACGGGCAACCCCTTCGCGGGGCCAGGCAGTCCTTGTAGCAGGGAACGGACCCCGCTATAGGTCGTCCATCCGAGGGCGAAGTGGAGGAGAGTCGATGCCGATAGCCGGGATTCTGAGCGGAGGAGTGGATTCCCCGGGGATCAACGCCGCCATCCGGGCGGTCATCCGCTACGGGGCGCAGCGCGGCGTCTCCGTCTTGGGCTTCCTCGAGGGGTGGAAGGGGCCCCTCGAGGACCTGGTTCGCCCGCTCCGGCTGGGAGTGGTGGACAGCTTCAGAACTCGGATCGTCCCGCCGAGGTAGTCATCCACCAGAACACAGCACCCGAGTCGGGAGGCCACCATCCTAGAATCACCAGCGGGGCTCTCCAGCTCTGTCTTAGCTTCACCTCCAGCGAGGGGGACAGACCCTCATGGTGGCTGCAGGCTCGGGACGCTCTGAGGAAGCTGTCAGTCTCCTGGCCTACGCCCAGAAGAGCCTAAGATTGTCGAAGGGACCTGAGGTTGGAATCCTGCGCCAGCCTGGGCGCCTTGGACTGCTAGGCCAAGCCCCGCCGGGAAAAGGATCTCCTTCTGACCCGACTTTGAAACCGCCAGTTCGGGAATGATCAAGAACAGGGCATTAGGTTGGGCTGAGGCCGTCGTGTGGCATCACACCCTTCCGGTAGAGGAGGGAGGCCAGGACACCCGCTCGAGCTGCCGCGGGGAGGCGAGCTTCAGGGCGCGGAACGCAGGGAGCGCTGCCTCAGGGACCTCGTCCCGCAGCCGGTAACGCTCCCCGTTCGGCGCGGTGATCGTCACCGCACGCACTGCGGACAGACCCTCCACGAGGGCACTGAACGATCCCTGCCACCCCG
>CAYHBG010000119.1:0-4231 GCA_964354815.1 uncultured Thermotogae bacterium | reverse complement strand
GGTCCGCTCGAGATCTCCGACCGCCGTCTCCGCCTGGCGGGCCTCGAGGAGGGATCCCGTCGCCACGCCTTCCGCGAGCACCCCGAGGTCGTCTGAGCCCTGCACACAACCCCCTTCTGGACTGGGTTCACCATACCCCCCGACCGTATCCCAGCTCCCGCCCACGTGTCCCCTTCGGAGGGGCAGCCGGTCCGCACGGAGTTGCGGCCGGCGTTCCTCGTCGGGTAGAAAGCGGGGGGTGATCGAGATGCACTGGCGCGATGGCTGGTGGATGGCGGTCGGCGGCGTGTGGATGGTTCTCCTCTGGGGCGGGTTCATCGTTCTCCTCGTTCTTGGGGTGAGGTGGCTCGTGCGGCAAGGGCGCGACGGGACACCAAGGCGGACCCCTCTCGACATCGCCAAGGAGCGCTACGCCAAGGGCGAGATCACGCGGGAGGCGTTCGAAGAGATGAAGCGACACCTCGCCGATCGGGGCGAGTAGGCGATGCCGGTACGTCCGGTCCGGCTCCTTCTCGTCGGCCTGGGGAACCTCGGCCGCCGTTTCTGCGCCCTCCTTGGGGAGAGGGAGACCGACCTTGCGCGTCGCTACGGCCTCCGCTTCCTCCTCGTGGGGAGCGCCGACTCCCGCGGGACGGCGGAGCTTCCCGATGGGCTCGATCTCCGGCGCGTCGTCGCACTGAAGGAGGCAGGGAAGTCAATCGCGGCGTATCCCGGGGTCGGGCGACCAGACAGGACCGCCCTCGACCTCGTGCGCGGGGCGGAGGCGGACGTCCTTGCCGAGGCCTCGCCAGTGAACCTGACCGTCGGAGGGGAGCCTGGTCTCTCCTGCGTCCGGGTCGCCCTCTCGCGCGGAATGCACGTCGTGACGCCAAACAAGGGACCGATCGTCCTCGCCTACCCCGAGCTCGTCCGTCTGGCACGCGACCGGGGCGTGGAGCTCCGCTTCGACGGGACAGTCGCCGGAGGGCTTCCGGCCCTCTACCTTGGGATGCGCGACCTCCGCGGGGCGGTCGTGTCTCGGATCGAGGCCGTCCCAAACCTCGTCACCGGCCTCCTCATCGACCGACTTCTCGCTGGGGTGGCGTGGGAGGAGGCAATGGCCCAGGCGCGGCGGGAGGGACAGCTTGAGGCCGATCCCTCCTGGGACCTTGACGGGTGGGATGCGACGGCGAAGCTCGTCATCCTGGCGAACGCCGTCCTCGGCGTCCCGGCGCGCCTGGAGGACGTGGAGCGGGAAGGGATCACCGGTCTCACCGCAGAGGGGGCGCGACGCGCGGCAGGAGGGGGGCTCCTCCGCCTCGTCGCCCGCGCCGAGCGCGTCGCGGAAGGGAGCTACCGCTTGAGCGTCCGCCCGCGCTCCCTCCCGCCGGAGCATCCCCTCGGGCGGCTCGGGACGTACGGGATGGGGATCGTCTACGAGACCGACCTCTACGGGACGATCGCCGCGACGATCGACGAGACGACGCCCCTCCCCTCCGCGGCGACGATCCTGCGCGACCTGCTCGACATCTACGTCGGGCGCGAGGACTCCGCGAGCTTGGGCGCGGAATCTCGGGGGGAGCGGCCCAAGCGCTCGTCCGATGGTGGGCGCACGGCCTGAGGAAGGCTACGCGCGGGTGGGCTTCTGAAGGCTCTGGAGCTTCTCGCCGAGGGAGCGGATCAGCTTCTCCACCTTGGCCTTCTCCTCCTCGAAACGACGCTTGGACTCTGTTGCGGCCTGGAGGTAGCGTGCCGCCTCGACCGGCGAGCGCCCCTGGGCCTTGCGGAGATGGGCGGCCAAGGCCTCGAGCTCCTGCTCGGGCCTCTTCACCGCGGCGGCAAGCTCCTTCGCAACCGCTCCGACGGCACGGAGCTTCTCCGCCGTCCCCTCCGCGTTAACGATCGCATGATCGAGATCCTGTCCTGGCATCGGCTCTCCTGACGCCGAAACCGTATCCGCCTCTCGGTGCAACAGCAAGCGCGGCCCAGGGGGCGTTTCTAGCGCGGCTCGAGAAGGCGCTTTCCGAGCTCGTAGGCCTGTTCGAGGAGCCGCTCGTTCCTCGCGGCGTCGCCGGCCACTAGCGTCGTCCCGTACACGGTGCCCACGATCTCGGCCTGCAGGTAGCGAAACGCGTCCTCAAAGGAGCGCAGGGCGTTCGTCGCTCCAGCGCGGACCGGGTCCACATCTCCGTAGGCAAGGACGATCGCGAACCGCTTGCCGCGCAGGACGTTCCCCTCCCGAGTCTCGAAGGCGTACCAGCGGTCGACAAACGCCTTGAGCTGAGCGGAGACGTTGAACCAGTAGACGGGCGAGGCGAGGACGATGGCCTCCGCTTCACGCAGTTTCGCGTAGAGGGGCTGCATGTCGTCCTCGAGGACGCACCCGCGCGCCCCTGGGGCGTGGCACGCCTCGCAGGCGCGGCACCCGTGGATACGGAGACCTTCCAGGAAGACCGTCTCCACCAAAGCGCCCTTCTCTCTCGCGCCCTCGGCCACCTTCGCGGCGAGCTGAGCGCTCGTCCCCTCCCGTCGAGGGCTTCCCAAGGCGATGAGGACCTTCCCTCCCTCGGTCAAGCGGCCTCCTCGCGGATCCCCCCGCAGAGCTTGCGGACGACTTCCCTCGCCTCTTCCTCCCGGTCCCGCGGCACGGGGATGCGGATCGTGTATGCCTGGCGTCCGTACATGACCGGGGCGGAGTAGGCGATCTCGAGGGTCGGCGTTTGGCCCTCCTCGAACGAGGCGTGTTCGATCCTGGCCCCGAGGAGGCGCCAGGTATGGAGCATCCCGTCGACGTACGCCCCGTCGACGCTGATGTACACCTCTCCGCCGATCCGTCGGCTCCTCCGACGGTGGATCCTCGGCCCGGACCAGGCGACGAGCCCGACGATCGCGAGGACGCCGAGGAGAACGAGGAAGACGATCCATCCCGCCTCCCGCGACACGAACAGGAAGACGAGTCCGATGACGAGAGTGATCACGGCGACGACGAGGAAGAGGGCCCCCTTCTCCTTCTTCTCCTCCTCGTACTCAGCGTCGGCGTGGCGGCGCTGCTCGGCGTCGTCCACTTTCCAGTGAGCGAGGAGGTTCTTCTCCGCGAGGATCCGCCCCAGGGTTCGCGCGCGGGAGGCGTAGACCGCCGCGGTGATCGCACCGCAGAGGAAGATGAAGGCCCCTCCTGTCGTGAGGGCGAAGCCGCCCGACATCCCGTCCATGGTGAAGAACGGAAGAACGATGAGCAGGGTCCCCAGGAGGACCACCCCGAGTGCAACCCGCACGACCGTCTGCTGTGGGTTCTTCGCACGCGCCATCTCGCCCCCTTCTATCCGACTGATTATCGCCGCCGCGGCCTGGTCGACCAGTCGAGCAGGCGAAAGCCCTGCCTCCTACTCGGCGGCGGCTTCTCGAGGGGAAGGCGCGGCCGCCCCGGTCGCGGGATGCCCAAACAGGCGCGTCGCCATCGACGATTGCGTGCGCGCGGGACGCCGGCTACCCTCTCCCCCTCGTCTAAGCTCATCTGAGAGGACAAAGGCGACGCCCAAGGGAGGTCTAGAATGACGAACAGCGCTCAGAGAGAGAGAGCCGATCGGTTCCTCGCCCTGCACCACGGGCCGCCGATCCTCGTCCTGCCGAACGCGTGGGACGCGGTCTCGGCCAAGCTCTTCGAGCAGGAGGGGTTCCAGGCCGTCGGGACGACGAGCGGCGGGATCGCGGCCTCCCTCGGCTACCCGGACGGGGAGAGGATGACCCTCTGCGAGAACCTCGAGGTCGTCCGCCGCATCGCTCAAGCGGTCGACATCCCCGTGAGCGCGGACATCGAGGCAGGGTACGGACGACGGCCAGAGGAGGCGGCGCAGGCTGCTCGCGCGGCGTGGGCCGCCGGGGCGGTGGGGATCAACCTCGAGGACAGCGCCTCCGGTTGCGGGGCGGATCCCTCGCAACCTCTCTTCGAGATCGCCGATCAGACGAGGCGGATCGCCGCGATCCGTTCGATGGCAAAGGCCGAGGGGATCCCCCTCGTCATCAACGCACGCGTCGACGCGTACCTCACATACCTCGTATCAGACCAGGCAGTCGGCGACCGGTTCTCCGAGACGATCCAGCGCGCCGCGGCGTACCTCGACGCAGGTGCTGACGGCATCTTCGTCCCGGACGTGGGAGCGCTCGATCGGGAGACGATCGGCCGCCTCGTCCGCGCGATCCGCGGGCCGCTCAACGTGATCGCCGGAGCGACGACCCCGCCTCTTCCTGAGCT
>CAYHBG010000118.1:2777-4325 GCA_964354815.1 uncultured Thermotogae bacterium | reverse complement strand
AGTGCTTGACCTGCCGGTGCAATCCTGCTAAGAATGGGAGAAGGCACGGGTGGGCGGTGTGCCGGAGGCCTGATGCACGACGTCTTGACCTTCGTCCTGGCTGGAGGGAGAGGAGAGCGCCTGTTTCCGCTGACGCGGGATCGGGCGAAGCCTGCGGTTCCGTTCGCCGGCCACTACCGAATCATCGACTTCGCTCTCAGCTCGTGCGTTCACTCGGGACTGCGGAGGATCTTCATCCTCACGCAATACAAGTCGCTCTCGCTCGAGGAGCACATCCGCGCGGGGTGGAACGTCCTCAGTCCGACGCTCGGCGAGTTCCTCCAGACGATCCCGCCGCAGCAGCGGATCCACACGGACTGGTATCTCGGGACGGCAGACGCGATCCACCAGAACTGGTACGGCGTGGAGCGTTACACCATGGACTGCGGAGCTCCGTCAGCGATCCTGATCCTGGCCGGCGACCACGTCTACAAGATGGACTACCGCGTGATGCTCGACTTCCATCGCGAGAAGAACGCGGACCTGACGGTCGCCGTCCTTCGCTTGCACCATGACGAGGTCCGCGCCAAGTTGGGCAACCTGGTCGTTGACGCAGACGCTCGAGTCGTCGCGTTCGAGGAGAAGCCGGTGGATCCGACGCGCATTCCGGACGCGCCCGACTACTGTCTCGCGTCCCTCGGCATCTACGCCTTCCGGCCGGGCGTTCTCCGCGAAGAGCTGGACCGGGATGCCGGAGAGAGCGCGTCGAACCATGACTTCGGGCGGGACGTCCTGCCGTCGATGGTGGGGCGGCGTCGCGTCTACGCGTTTCCGTTCGAGGCCGGGAATCGCAACGCCGGTGTCTACTGGCGTGACGTCGGCACGCTCGATTCGTACTGGGAGGCGCACATGGACCTCGTTGGCGTCGTTCCCCGTTTCGACCTGTACGATCGCGCGTGGTCCATTCAGACGGCGAATCGTCCCGGCCCACCGGCCAAGATCGTTCGCGGCGAGGGGGACGTCCCTGGGGCGGCGTTCGATTCTCTCGTCTCCGGGGGAACGATCATTTCTGGCGGCACGGTCGTCCGCTCGGTCCTCTCACCCGGCGTGGTCGTTGAGTCCGGTGCGTACGTAGAGGACTCGGTCCTTCTCGACCGGGTGCACGTGGGACGTGGCGCGCGGATCCGACGGGCGATCGTCGACAAGCGGGCCTCGGTCCCGGACGGCGCGACGGTAGGCTACGACCGCGTTGCGGACGCCAAGGCGTTCACCGTGACGGAGAAGGGAGTCACGGTGGTCCCGAAAGGGCCGTTCATCAGCTGATCATCCGTTCTGTAGCGTCCGGCACGTGGCCGCGGGTTGGGTCCTGGGAGGGGCTGGCAGGGGGCATCCTGCGCACGACCAGGGGGATTTGACCTGATGCTGAGAGAGCGCCTCCTTTCCGGCGACCGGAGCCTGCGGGCCAATCTGGGAAAGCGTATCGTCGTGGGCGGCTGGTGACGTACGACCGGCTAGCGCGGCGGCAGCCGCACGGTGAGCCGGGTCCCTTCGCCCAGCGCGCTCTCGACC
>CAYHBG010000118.1:0-2677 GCA_964354815.1 uncultured Thermotogae bacterium | reverse complement strand
ACGCAAAGCCGACAGGTCTCCCCTCGGCAGATCAGGCGGATCTCACTGTGGGCTCAACTCTCGCGAGCCGGCCCGGAAGTCGATGCCACACTATTGGGAGATCGTGTATTGCACGACGATGATCAGGTCCTCCACTACGGCGGGGTCCCCGGAGCCTACCGGGAACGACACGCCAAGCTCGACTGGGCACAAACTGCCGCTCGTGCCGACGAAGAGCTGTGGCATGTTCGGATCACGCGACAGGCTCGGCGTGCCGGGCAGAACGAGCTGGGGATCCGTGCACTCCGCGGGTGACGGCGCGCACCAAATGACCTTGGCAATCGTCGGCGAGTGCCCTTGTGCAAAGAAGGGGAAGTGCCGTGACTCGAGGGTGAGCTGTGTGGTGCCTGCTTGTTGTAGCTGCCGCCACTCGTTCGGGAACTGCTGGCGGAGGCTGTAGGCCTGGTACAGGCCGGCCCGATTGGCGGCCAGGACCATGTTGTCCAGCAGAGTCTTCATCGCGCCTTCTACTGTCTTCCGGAACGCGCTTCCGCCGTCGCGGGCCACTTCTGCCGTCCTGTCCGCGACATCGAGGGCCCTCCTTGGCGGGTGCTCCGCGGGGCGCGCAGGAGTAGGCGAGGAGCGAGTAGCTGACGGTCCCGGTGGAGCGCTCTCGAGCGCGAAGCACGCGATCCTCCCTATGGCGCTCGTGGGGAGACCCGTAAGCGTGCCGCCGCGGCGCACGGAAGGACTTCAGCCAAAGGCATCCCCTCGCGGCCAAAGAGAATCGCGAGGCTTCAGGCGACCGTCGCTGAGCGGCCACGCGGCCGCCCAGCATCTCCAGGCTGTGCCTAATCGCTCAGTCTGCAAGCGTGTAGGAGAGCACGAGGAATAGGTCGGTCACCTCCACGCCCTCCGAAACAGTCAACTCCATCTGCTTCTCAATGTCCGCGTGGGCGTCTTCTACACCCAGATCTGCCTTCGCGTGCCACAGGTTGCCGAACTGCTCGGCAAGGATGTTCAGCGTCACGGACGCTGGGACACTGTCCGTGTAGGTAAGGCAGATGGTCGCCGCACCTGCTGTCGTCTCTGCGAACAAATCGACTCTCGTGACGATGATGACGCAGCCATGCGCGAGGAACGGGAACCGATCCTTCCCAAGGGTGAAGCGGAGTACTCGCTCCGTTCCCGTGGCCCCCGGCTGCAGGAACTTGTGCCACTCGTTCGGGAACTCGTGCCTCATGCTGATCATCTGCGACAGGGGCTGCGACTTGAGGAAATCGATGATGTGTACCGACGCGGCATTCTTGAACGGTCCGCCGGCCTCGCGCGCTGTGTAGCTGAGGTGCAGGATCACGTCAGAGATCGTCGAGTAGTCGAACGGCCGCAGCTCCTTCTCGGTTGAGAGCTCAAGCTGCCACTCGCTGATCGCGCCGGCCAGCTCGAACGGCAGATACCGCTCGTCGCGGAAGTTGACGTCGAACATGCCGGCGTCGTTCTGCCCAGAGCTCGTGGCGATCGCCGTGACCGGCGTGTAGCTCGTCCGGAAGCGGTCGTCATCGGTCCAGATGCCATCCTCGTTCGCATGCTCGTACGGGCTGCTGCTCAGCGCTGAGTTGATGCGGATCGAGTTGTTGAGGAGCCGTAGCGAGCAGTTCACCGACGTGTACGGCCCGACGACACATGGGATCGACAATCGTACTCCCTTGATGCGGCGGAAGTAGTGCCCGCGGAAGTCGAGATCGAATAGCTCCTCCGGCAGCGAAACGCGGCACTTGCCTGTCTCGCGCAGCTCGATCAACGCCAGCGGGTCGAGGCGCGCCAGCGAGATGCTCCTCGTCAGCTCCAGCTCGCGCCGGTTCTCTTCCAGGTACGACTTCTCCATCTGCCGCAGTGCAAGCTGGAGCTTCTCGCCTGCTACCAGGCCCTGCATCGAGTTGTCCCAGTACCCGTACTGAATGAAACCCGCCGCCTCCATTCCCAGCTCGCTCTTGTAGGCCTTCTCCGCCTTCTTCGCCATGTCGTAGGCAAGGTTGTAGCTCTGCTTGTACACGGCGAAGATCTGTTCGCGCATCCACTGATACAGCTCCTGGCTCGTGAACTTGCCCGTGAGGAAGAGCTCGACCTCCTTCGAGTTCTCGATCTGCTTCCGATGGTTCTCGAGCTCTCTCTCGGCCACCTGGATCCTTATGTCAGCCGAAGTGACCTGTTTGTCCAACTGGACGATCTCGCGTGCCGCAAGGCTTGCTTGCAGCACCCAGTCCTGCTCGCGGCGAATGTACCCGGCCATCTTCGCGGCAAGGCTCGCTTCGTGGAGATCGATGCTGGCGATGTACTCGCTGATCTTCCCTGCCGCGCTCAGCGCATTGCCCAACTGCGTCCCGCCCCACTTGACCTCGCCTCCGACTCCAAGCGGAGTGCCGTGCACACTCGCTGTCGGGAATATGTGAGCGATGGCAGCCAGGCCCTCTGAGATCTGGGCAGCAATCTGCCACTTTCGCGCCGTGTTGATGCTCTCGATCTCCTTTTCCTCCCGCTTGAGAAGCCTGAGGCCGCCTTCAGTGTCCGCAAGGGAATCGTCGGCACCAACCTTTATGGGCTCGATGTTGGTGTCGGCCGGAAGCTGTGTCTCGGCGGCCAGCGCCCCGCCGATCGTGGGCGGAGAGGGGATCTGTACGGGTGGCTTCCCGAGCAGGTC
>CAYHBG010000117.1:1667-4383 GCA_964354815.1 uncultured Thermotogae bacterium | reverse complement strand
AGCAGAACACCCAGCGACGCCACCAGCATCAGGTAGTAGAACGCCCGCTTCCCGAGAGCCTTCCGCAGCTCCACCGCTCCCCGCTTCGGACACCCGCTCCACTTCATGGCGCACCTCCAGGCTGTGACTCCGCACCTTCGGAGCGTCCCGCGCTCCGCCCTGTGGCTTAGTATGCCTCGTCCCGCTCTCCCTGAGCCTGGCGAGGAGGAACCCGGAGACTCTCTCTAGCTCAGCACTTTCCGTCACGGAGGCTCCCTCGCGGCTCCCGGAGAATTGGGCTCATTATAGTTGCGGAGGGAGGGCATGTCAAGACCTGTTCCTGGGGAGAAGAGTCTTCCTGCGGGCTCTTCTGTCCCCTTCCCTCTCCTGGCGATGAAGGAGGAGGAACTCCAAAGGAGAGTCCCACCGACGCGACTTGCGCTGACCCCAGCCGGGGAGGTATCCTCCGCAGGCTAGAGAGAGCGAGGTGTGAGCGTGAGAGTGAAGGACTATGAGATCGTCTATGTCATCCGGCCCGACCTCTCGGAGGAGGACCGGGGCAACAAGCAGAACAGGATCAAGGGCCTCATCGCTGAGAACGGGGGCGAGGTCGTGGAGACGACCGACTGGGGGAAGAGAACCCTCGCCTACGAGATCCGCCACCACGCCGAAGGCTACTACGGCTACATGACCTTCCGCCTTCCGTCGACCGCGGTCGAGCCGGTGAAGGGGCGCCTCAACATCGACGAAGAGCTCCTCCGCTACGAGATCGTGCTCCGCGAGGCATAGGGGGAAGAGGACGATGTCCGCCGGCCTGAACAAGGTGATTCTGATCGGGAATCTGACCCGGGATCCCGAGTTGAAGTACACCCCCAGCGGGACGGCGCGGACGCGGTTCGCGGTCGCCATCAACCGTCAGTACAAGGACTCAGCGGGCCAGATGCAGGAAGAGGTCACCTTCGTCCCGATCGTCGTCTGGGGGGCGCAAGCGGAGAACTGCGCGAACTACCTGACCAAGGGGCGGTCGGTGGCGGTAGAGGGTCGGTTGCGAATCGACAGCTTCGAGAATCAAGAGGGAGAGAAGAAACAAGTGGTCGAGGTCGTCGCTCAGTCGGTCCAGTTCCTCGGCGGGGCCCCTCGCTCGACGAGCGAGCCAGGGTCGGCCCCCGCGGGGGAGGACGCTACGGCGAAAGACCTCGCAACGGACGAGGAGGTCCCTTTCTAAGTCATGTTCTACAAGCGAAGACGCGTCTGTAAGATCTGCGAGCGGAACACCGCCCTGGACTACAAGAAGCCGGAGGAGTTGCGCCAGTACATGAACCGCCTGGGGAAGATCCTCCCCAAGCGGGCGACCCGCCTGTGCGCCAAGCATCAGCGCCGGCTTGGCCAGGAGATCAACCGCGCCCGGAAGCTCGCCCTCCTGCCCTACGTCGGCGAGAAGTAGTCCTCTCCTCTGCGTCGGGCCGCCCGCGCGACGCCATGTCGGACATCGATCGGATCGTAGGGTGGCTCTCGGGGCGCGACCCCCGCGCGACCCCCGCGAAGGCACGCCTGGAGACTCTCCTTGCGCTCTACGCCGGGAAGGGTCTAGAGGACGCCCTCGGCGGAGCGCCGCGGGAGGGTCCCTCCGGAGGAGAGTGCTGGGTTATTGAGTCTTTCCTTCCGGTCAGCCTGTCCTTCCCGGACGTGCGGTCCGCGGAGGAAGCGTTTCTTTCCGAGACCAGGCTCCTGTTCGGGATCGGCTGCGCCCGCGACCACGACCTACGACAAGAGGGGTACAGGTCGATCCCCTCTCTTCTTGCACACCCTCGCTGGTGCGAGGCTGCCGCTTCCTTGATCGGAGATTGGGGAAGCCCGCTCGGCGCCGAGCGCGTGCATGAGACCCTATCCGCGTGGCTCCCCTCCTCTCACCCCCTCTTCCTCCAGCTCCTGGCGTTGGTCCCTCCTGCGGAGGCCCTGTTCCTTGACCTCGAGACCCTCGGTCTCGGCGGGGCGCCGGTCTTCCTTGCCGCCCTCGGCCGACCGGAGGGAGACGGGATCCACGTGACGCAGTACCTCGCCCGCTCCCTGGAGGAGGAGGTCCCCCTGCTCGAGCAGGTCGGGGCGGAGGTCGCGGTCTCGTCGATCCTTCTCACTTACAACGGGAAGGCCTTCGACTGGACGACGCTCGTCGAGCGCTCGGCGTACTACGGGGTCTCGCTGCCTCGCCCGTCGGTCCACGTCGATCTCCTGCACCACGCCCGCCGCGCCTTCCGCGACCGGCTGAATGACATGCGCCTCGGCACCGTGGAGGCCGAGCTCCTCCACATCCGCCGGTTGGACGACCTCCCCAGCGAGGACGTCCCAGAGCACTACGCCGCCTACCTCGAGACCGGAAACCCGGGCCCCCTCGTCCCGGTCGTTCGCCACAACCGGCAGGACGTCGGAAGCCTTGCCCTCCTCCTCGCCCTCCTCCTCTGGCAGGCCGACCATGGACGATGACCTCCTGGCGAGGATCGAGCGGGCTCCTTGGTACCGCGGACAGATCGCCCACGTCGCCGAGATCCCTGCCTCGAAGGCCGTGTTCGATGAGGTCCCCCTCCCGCCCGTCCTCGCCTCCTACCTCGAGCGGTCAGGGATCGCCCTCTACCGCCACCAGGGGGAAGTGATCCGCGCCCTGCGCAAGGGGAGGGACGTTGTCCTCACCACCCCGACCGCCTCGGGGAAGACCCTCGCCTTCAACCTCCCCGTCCTCGAG
>CAYHBG010000117.1:0-1567 GCA_964354815.1 uncultured Thermotogae bacterium | reverse complement strand
CAGGGAGGACAGACCCTCGCCTTCACCAAGTCCCGCGCCCAGGCCGAGGTCCTCGCCCGGACCGCGGCCGACCTTGGCGCGAAGGGGATCCTCCCCTATCGTGCCGGCTACCTCCCGTCCGAGCGACGAGAGATCGAGGGGGCCCTGCGCAATGGGGAGATCGCGGCCGTGGTCTCGACGAGCGCCCTCGAGGCCGGGATCGACATCGGGAGCCTGGACGCGGTCCTCCTCGTCGGCTTCCCAGGGAGCCTCCTCTCCGCCTGGCAGCAGGCCGGTCGCGCGGGCCGCGGGACGGACCCATCGCTCGTCTTCTTCATCCCGAACGAGAACGCCCTCGACCGCTACCTCCTCCGCCACCCGGAGGCGTTCCTCGGCCGGGAGAGGGAGGCGATCGTCGTGCGGAGCGAGAACCCGCGGCTCGAGACCGGACACCTCGCTTGCGCCGCAGCCGAGCTGCCTGTCCGAGCCGAGGAGGTGAGCGCCCGAGAGGTCGCTCTGCTCGACGGGCTCGCTAGAGGCGGGCTCGTCGCCAAGACCTCGCGCGGGTACGTCTACCGCGGCCTCAAGCGAGCGCACGACCTCGTCTCCCTCGACGACCTCTCCGGGGAGGCGGTGAAGCTCCTCTGCCGCGGGAAGCTCCTCGAGACGATGGACCCGTTGCGCGCCCGGCGCGATGCCTATCCCGGGGCCGTCCTGCTCCACCGCGGGGAGACGTACCTCGTCGAGAAGCTCGACCTCGAATCGGGAGTCGCCGAGGTGCGCCAGGAAGCGGTCGACTACTTCACCCGCTCTCTGCGGTCCTCGACCTTGGAGGTCCTCGGGACAGAAGAGGCGCACCGCACCGGCGCCGTCTACGCCGGACGAGGCCGGGCCCGCGCCACCGAGACCTTCGTCGGCTTCCAGACTCACCACGCCGACCGAACGATCTCCGTCTCCCCCCTCGATCTCCCGCCCCACGTGTACGAGACGGACGCCCTGTTCGCCGCGTTCCCTGAGGGGGTCCCCGGCGTCTCCGAGATCCAGCTCCTCGCCGCCCTGCACGCGGCGGAACACGCCCTGATCGCGATTTCTCCCCTCCTCGTCCTGTGCGACCGAGAGGACGTGGGCGGAGCCTCGAGCCCCTTCCACGAGCAGACGCGGGCCCCGACGATCCTCCTCTATGACGGCGTCGAGGGGGGAGCCGGGATCGCCGAGGTCCTCTTCAGCTCCCTCTCGCGCCTGGCTCAGGGGGCGCTGCGTCTCGTCTCCGACTGCCCGTGCACGGACGGCTGCCCCTCCTGCCTCTTCGACCCCCACTGCGGAAGCCAGAACGAGAACCTGGATAAAGAGGGAGGGATCGAGGTCCTCCGCCTCCTTTCCGCCCTTCCGGAGAGGGCGACGCGATGACGCGCTCTGCGGCCCTTCTCCTTCATCCCCCCTTCGGCACGAGCCGCGGGGAGCGCCTCGTGGACGGGGCCCGCCGGGCAGCGGCCCTCGACCTCCTCTCGCTCCTGCGCGAGGCGGGGATGAGGGATGTCCTCGTCCTCTGCGACCCCTCCTTCTCTCGCCAGGCCGAGGAAGCGGGCGC
>CAYHBG010000116.1:0-4384 GCA_964354815.1 uncultured Thermotogae bacterium | reverse complement strand
CCTTGGGAGGGGCGTACAGTTCCTTCCTCTCCGCCACGAGGTCGCGCTTCTCCATGTGGGCTCCCCTTTCCTGAAGGGAACGTACCGCCCGGCGCTCCGCCTTGTCAATCGGGGATGCCGGAGGACCCCTCTTCACCACTCCGCCACACCCCTGCCCCACAGACTCCATGGCGTGGGGACACAAAGGACGAGTGACGTGGCGGACGTCCCTGCCCTAGAATGCCTGGGACGAGGGAGGTGTCGAGCGAGCTCATGCGCATGAAGAACGTCGGCGCTCTTTTCGCTGGGGCGCTTCTTGGGGTGGCCTTCGCTTCCGCGGGACAGGCGGGTTCCGGCACGGTCGAGCGGACGGTGCAGGAGGCCGTCGCGTCGGCACTCGCGCATCACTCAGAGGTTCGCCAGGCGGAGCTTGGGCTCGAACTGGCGGAGCTCGAGCTTGAGGCAGCCCAGGCGAAGGGGATGATTCCGTCGGTGGACCTTCGGATCACGCCGCCGTCGCTGTCACCTGGGGGACTCTCGGGCGGCGTCGCCGGTCACGTCACCCTGGAACTCCCGCTCTCATGGGGAACGAGCAGCGCGGTGTCGGCAGGAGGGGACCTCTCGTGGAACCCGACGACCGGCGGGTGGGGCGAGGTCTCCTGGACGGCGAGCTACTCGCAGAGCCTCGACTTCTCGCAGCCCGTCACCGCGTCGAAGGATCTCGTCGCGAAGCGGCGGGCCGTTGATGACGCGCGGGCGGCCCTCGTGACGACGCGGAACGCCGTGGTTCGACAGACCGTCACGGCTTACGGGAATCTCCTCAAAGAGCAAGCGACGCAGGAACAGGCGCAGTCGGGCGTGGCCCAAGCGGAGGAGGCTCTGACGCAGGCACAGGAGCTGCAGAAGGTCGGACTGGCGGCGGAGTCCTCGCTGGTCCAGGCGCGGCTGACTCTGCTCGACGCGCAGATCACGCAGAGCGAACGGCAGTCGTCCTACGCTGCGGACAAGGCAGCCTTCGGTCGGCAGGTGCTCGGAACAGAGCAGGACTACGCGCTTCTCTCCTTCTCTCCTCCCGAGGACGCCCTCTCGAAGGCCGCGGCCGCGCTCCTCGAACAGAAGGATCTCGTGACGTCGGCCGTCGCGCACACCTCGAGGGTGACGTCGGTCGCGCGGTCGGTCGAGGATGCCAGCGAGGCGGTCCAGGGTGCTCGACTCGCAGGGTTGCCGAGCCTATCGTTCAAGGCGAGTGCTTCGCCTCAGGGATGGAACCTCGGAGTGGACCTCGCCTTCTCCCTCTTCTCGCCGACGCGAAGTCTCGACTTCCGCATCGCCGAGACGAAACTCGCCATGGCGGAAGAGCAGCTCGCCGCGGCGCGGGAGGACGCTAGGGAGGGACTCCTGACGCAGCAGACAGCGCTTCGCTCCGCCCTCGCCAGTTTGGGCCGGCTGCCGATGGAACGTGAGAAGTGGTCCCTTGACGAGACCGTGACGAAAGCGAAGTGGGAGGCCGGGTCGCTCAGCGATGAGGACTGGCAGACCTTCTTGGAGGAAGAGCGCGCCTTTCTCGCGGACGCGGACGGACGCGGGATCATCCTTCTGGTCGCGTACCTCGCCTACCGAGACGGACTCGGGCTCGAATCAGACGTGGAGGAGTGGTTGAAATGAAGCGCCGCACGTGGCTCATCCTTGGCGCCGTGGCAGCCGTGGCGGTTGGGGGGATCGTCGTCGGACTCCTCCTGACCTCGGGGAAGGAGAAGACGAAGGCGGCCTCGAGCGCAGCGACGACGCGGGTCACGCGCGGTGACGTCGTGGCGTCGCTGACCGTGTACGGCACGGTGACGCCCAAGCAGGAGTTCACGTTCACCTTTGCAGGCGACAAGGTGTCGAAGATCCTCGTGAGCGGGGCCGAACGTGTCGAGGTGGGCCAGGTCCTCGTGAACCTCGACAACACCCGCGAGGAGCTCGCGCTCTTGCAGGCACAGCAGGCGCTGCAGCAGGCGAAGGTCGAGGGGGTGCCGGCGACGATCCGAGCGAAGGAGCTCACTCTCGCGGTCGCTCAGGCGGACTACGACGCGACGACGCTCAAGGCTCCGTTCGGCGGCGTCGTGACCGCGATCACAGCGGCGACGGCCTCGTCTTCGACGCGAAACCTCACGATCGTTGACACGACCGAGCTCTTTGCGACCGGCACGGTCGATCAGCTCGACGCGCCGACGCTCGCCCTGAGCCAGCCCGCGCAGGCGGTCATCGAGGCACTGCCCGACAGGACGTGGCCGGTCCAGCTGGTCGAGATTGGAGGAATGGCGACGAGGTCGGGCAACAGCACGGTCGTGTCCGTGACCGGAAAGCTTCCGACAGACCCGTCGATTCTCATCGGGTACACGGTCGAGATGCAGATCACGACGACGAGCGCCCTGAACGTGCTGCGCGTCCCCATCGCGTCCGTCGCGAAGTCAGCGCGCGGGTGGCAGGTGATGAAGATGGTGAACGGGACTCCCACCCCGCAGGTCGTGACGATTGGGGCGAAGACAGACCAGTACGTTGAAATCAAGAGTGGACTCGAAGAGGGGGAGGAGATCCTTGCCGTCGTGCCGAGTGCCTCGTCCAAGGCCTCGAATGCGTCGAACGGCCAGAGGTTCATGTTCCCGGGCGGCGAGCCGCCGGCCGGATTCCCAGGGATGCCATGATCCGGCTCGCGAACGTGACCAAGGACTACCCCATGGGGGAGGTCGTGTACCGCGCCCTGCGGGGCATCGACCTGGACATCGGCAACCGCGAGTTCCTCGCGATCACGGGGCCGTCTGGGTCGGGGAAGTCGACCTTGATGCACATCGTGGGGGCCCTGCACCGTCCGACGTCAGGAGAGGCACTCTTCGAGGGGAAGGATCTCAGCACGCTCTCGCGCGACGAGCTGGCACAACTGCGAAACACCAAGGTTGGGTTCATCTTCCAGCAGTTCTACCTCCTCCCTCGCATGACGGCGCAGAGGAACGTGGAGCTTCCGATGGTGTACGCCGGCCTGCGGCCGGCCGAGCGTCGGGAGCGGGCAGCGGCGTGCCTGGAGCGGGTGGGGCTTTCGGAGTTCGCGGAGCATCTTCCCACGCAGCTCTCGGGTGGCCAGGCCCAACGGGTGGCACTTGCGCGCGCCCTGGTCAACTCACCGCGTCTTCTGCTCGGTGACGAGCCGACCGGGAATCTGGACAGCCAGACGACGAAGGAGATCCTGGACCTCTTCGTGTCCCTGCACGACGAGGGGCGAACCATCGTGCTCGTGACGCACGAACGGGAGATCGCGGATCAAGCGGATCGCGAAGTCATCCTGCGGGACGGTCGCATCGCGGAGGAGAAGCATGCAGCTCGTTGAGATGCTCCGGACGGCGCTCGGCGCCCTGCGGGCGCACAAGCTGCGCACGTCGCTCTCGATCCTCGGCATCGTCATCGGGGTCGGTTCGGTGGTGGCGATCATCGCGCTCGTGAACGGCGCCACCGCCCAGGTCAAGCAACAGATCGCCGGCCTCGGCATGCGGACGATCACGATCACCATCTTTCCTCAGGCCCTCTCGTCAGCGACCTCCACGCGTGCCTTCACGGCGGAACTGACGGACGAGCTGCTCGCGGCTCCGTCCGTGTCGCAGGTGGTGCCGACTGCGTCGACCCACACGGAGGCGGTCGTCGACGGGACGAGCTACGAAGAGAGCGTGATGGGGGTGTCCCCGGAGTACGTGGCGCTGTTCGACGGTTTCGTCGCCCAGGAGGGGCGGTTCATCCACTCGCTCGACGAGGACCGCAAGGTGGCCGTCCTGGGAGCGACGGCAGCGTCGACCCTGTATGGAACGGGAGACCCTCTCGGGAAGGTGATGTCCCTCCAGTTCTCGGGCCAGAAGGTCGCGTTCCAGATCATCGGCGTGATGGGCGCGCGCGGGACCGTCGGGTACCAGGATTTGGACAGCATGATCTACGTCCCCATCTCCACTGCGCTCCGCCTCTCCGGGTCGCGTCAGTTTACCTCGTACGTGGCCCAGGCCGCGAGCGAGACCGTCGTCGAGCGGGCAGCCTCCGAGATCGAGGCGATCCTCGACCGCAAGCTCGCTACCACGACCTCCGCGCGGCGCTCGTCACCGCGGTTCAGGAAGCCGTACGACGTGCAGGTCCAGAAGGAGACGATCCAGACCTACCAAGAGAGCGTGAGCACCATGACCCTGATCCTCGGCGGCGTGGGAGCGATCTCTCTCCTCGTGGGCGGAATCGGGATCATGAATATCCTTCTCGTCTCCGTCACGGAGAGGACACGGGAGATCGGGATTCGCATGGCGATCGGCGCCCGCCCCCGTGATATCCGTGCTCAGTTCTTGATCGAGGCCATCCTCACGAGTTCGATCGGCGGGATTCTCGGGCTGGGGTTCGG
>CAYHBG010000115.1:0-4510 GCA_964354815.1 uncultured Thermotogae bacterium | reverse complement strand
CTAGGGCTCGAGGGTGAAGCGGATGCGGACGGTCCGCTCGTCCTTCATGTCCGCGGTCGTGATCCGGAACCGCCCCACCTCGCGCGTGCTGTGGACGTGGTCCCCGACGCACGGGGCGGCGTCCACGCTCCCGATGCGGACGATCCGGATCTCCGCCGCGTCCGGCGGGACCTTCCACAGATCGTAGGCCCGCTCTGCCTCATCCCGGGAGACAACTTCGGCCGTGACCGGGTGGTTGGCAGCGATCTCGGCGTTCACCTCGGCCTCGATCGCGACAAGGTCCTCCGCTGCGAGAGGGCGCGGGACGAGGAAGTCGCACTTCGTCTTCTTCTCCCCGAGGTGCATCTCGAGGTTCCGGAGCGAACCGAACCGCTGCCGCATGACGGCCGAAAGCAGGTGCTCCGCCGTGTGCATCCGCGCGATCGCCGGCGCTTCCTGCGGGCTCACTCGGCGATCCCCCTGGCCGGGTGCCCCACCGGTTCCCCTGCGGAGGGCGCGGGATCTCGCATCGTGCGAAGGGCGAAGAGGGCGAGGAGGAGCAGGAAGGCGGCCGCGGCGAACGGCGCAGCGTAGCCGAATCCCTGCGCCAGGTAACCGCTTCCGACGCCGGCGACGATCATCCCGGCTCCGATCACGGCGTTGAAGAGACCCAGGACCCGGCCTCGGCTCTCCTCTGGGGCGAGGCGGGAAGCCAGGGAGACCCCGGAGAGTTGGAGGAAGGAGTAGGAGATCCCGATGACGAGGAAGTAGAGCGAGAGGACGATCCACGGTGGGGCGGAAGCCGAGAGCAGGAGGAAAGCCGCACCCGCGAGGCAGAGCGCCAGGCGAGACAGGAGGCCGACGGTCTGGACCGCCCTGTTCCCTGCCTTCGCGCTCCACCGCGAGGCGAACGGATAGGCGGCGATGACGCCGACGTCCAGGAGGACGTAGTACAGGAAGACCTGGGCGGAGGGGATGGCGAAGCGCTCGGCGAGAAGGATCGGCAGGGGGACGGCGAAGAACCCGACTCCCATCCAGGCAAGGAAGGTCTGGGCGAGGAGGAGGCGGAGCGCCCGATCCCGGGTGTCCTTCGCGGAGAGGAAAACCGGAAGCCGCTCCTCGAGGCGTCGAGCGACCTGCGGCGTCGAGTGAGGTGGGCCTCCGTCAGGTCCTGCGGGCGGTGTGATCCGAAGGGGAATCCTCTCTGGGGATGCGGCCTGGCGCGGGACAAGGCGGATCGCGAGCAGAGTCGCTCCGGCCCCGATCCCGGCGAGGAGGAAGAAGAGCCCGCGGGTCGCGGCCGCCTCGGTCGTGAAGCGCGCTGCGGCGCTCAGCGCGGCGCTCCCCAGGACGAGGCCGCAGAGCCACCCCAGAGCGGTGATCTGGTTCAGTCGGCCGATCTTCTGCTCCCAGGCATGCTTCTCGCGTCGTTGGAGGACCAGGAGGACGGAGACTGAGCCCGTCGCCGCCCAGAAGAAGCTCTGGATCGTCGCGCTCGCCAGGAGGACCGGGAACGAGCGCGCGAACGCCATCCCGACGTAGGCGAGGCCCAGCACGACGACGGAGAGGACGAGGAGGGCCTTGCGGCGCAGCGCGGTATCCGCCAGGTGTCCCCAGACGACGCTCCCCAGGACGCCCATGAGGCTGGCTGCGCTCGACTGGAGCCCCACCTGGGCGACCGAGCCGCCGAGGCCGTGGACGATCATGAGCGGGATGAGGATCGAGGAGGTGCCCAGGGCGACGTTCGCCAGGCCCAGCGAGGCAAACAAGCCCTCCATCCCCGCGATCGCGTTCCGAAGGCGTCCGATCCCCCTCACCGGCGCTCCCTCCTCTCCTATAGGAATGTCCCAAGAATCATCCGCTACCGGGACAGTCCGGGTCCAGGCCGTCCGACGGAGGGAGGGGAGAAGTCAGATCCGCTCCTAGCTCGCTGCGTTCGACTCCCCTACGTCGGTCGAGGCCGGACTCGGGACGGCGCGAAGGAGGAGGAGGGAGAGGGCAATGAGGGCCGCCGCCGCGGCGAAACTCGCGGGGTACCCGGCCTCCCTGGCGAGGTATCCGCTCCCCACCCCCGCGACGATCCACCCGGCACCGGCGGTCGCGTTGTACAGCCCGAGGATGCGCCCCCGGCGCTCCGGCCGAGCCAGGCGGGAGGCGAGGGCGACCCCCGAGAGCTGGAAGAAAGACCAGGAGACGCCCAAGGCGAGGAGGTGCAGGGCGATCGCGGCCGCCGGTGGGGGCGACGGAGAGAGGGACAGGAACACCGCGGCGAGGGCGAACAGGCCGAGGCGCGCGAGGAGGGCGCCTGCCTGAACGGACTTGTTCCCGAGGCGCCCAATCCGGTGCGACGCGAGGGGGTACGCTGCCACGACGCCCACGTTCAAGACGACGAAGTACAGGAAGACCTCGGACGAGGGGATCGAGAAGCGCTCGGCGAGGAGGAGGGGCAGGGGGATCCCGAAGAAGCCGATCCCGGCAAAGGCGACGAAGGTCTCGGCGAGGAAGAGGCGGGTCGCCCGGTCGTGGACGTCCTGGGCGCGGAGGAGGGCCGGCAGGCGGCGCGGGTCGAGACGTTGGGCAAGGCGGCGTGGCGTGAGCCGGGAGGCCTCGGCCAGGAGGGCCTTCAGAACGAGGGCCGTCCCGCGGAACGGCCCGCCCACGAGCGAGGCGTCGGTGCATGGGACGAGACGCGCGGCGAGGAGGGTCGCCGCCGCGCTCGTCAGGGCGAGGACGAGGAAGAGGCCGCGCATCGCCGTCTCTTCGGCGGTGAAGCGCGTTGCGACGGCGAGGGCCACGCTCCCCAGGGCCAGCCCCGCGAGCCAGCCCAGGGCCCCGATCTGGTTCAACTGGCCGATCCTCCGCTCCCACGACGCCTTCCCCTGGCGCTCGGTCAA
The DNA here is from genome assembly GCA_964354815.1 of uncultured Thermotogae bacterium. Lineage (GTDB taxonomy): Bacteria > Bipolaricaulota > Bipolaricaulia > UBA7950 > UBA9294 > CAYHBG01. The sequence continues at coordinate 1,637 of CAYHBG010000115.1, read as the reverse complement.
GAGGAGAACCGAGACAGCGCCGGTCGCGACCCAGAAGAAGTTCTGCACCATCCCGTAGACGACGAGGACCCAGAAGGAGCGCGCGAAGGCGATCCCCGCGAACGTGACGGCCAGGACGGAAAAGGAGAGGAAGAAGAAGGGCCTCCGCTCTGGGGCTGCGTCGGCGAGCTTCCCCCAGACGAGGCTCCCCGCCACTCCGACCAGGCTGACCACGCTTGACTGCAGACCCACTTCGGCGACCGAGCCGCCGAGGGCGTGGGCGATCAAGAGCGGGACGAGGGTGGAGGAGGTCCCCAGAGCCAGGTTGGCGAGGGCCATGGAGGCGTACCATCCCTCCGTGCCCTGCGTCCATCGCCCGAGATGCTTCGCTCCGCTCACTCCGCCTCCCTTGCGGCCGTCGTCTCGAGATCGGCAATCATCCCCCGCAGCGCGTCCCGGCTCCAGCGCCGCCTCGCGGCAGGGGGAGCCCTCCCTTTCGTTCGTGTCTCGTCCTCGTCGGTCCGTGCGTGTCGATCCATCGGCCAAAACCGCAATCCAGAGCCTCTGAGACGGTTCCCTCCCCCTCGGGTTGGACCAATCGCCTTCGATGCGGTATATAGTGGCCGATCTGTAAATCTATCCGGGAGGAGAGAAGAAGATGGCGAAGAAGGAGATCCTGGACAAGCTTTCGATCTACATCCCCCAGAAGAAGATGCAGGAGCACCCCGTCGAGCGGCTGATCAAGCTCTCGGAGAAGCGCGACCGCTCGGTGAACTACCTCGTGGTGGACGCGATCGTCCAGTACCTCGATCGGCAGGAGAAGGAGAGCCGGAAGGGGCAGTAGCTCTGGTCATCCCGCGGGACATCCGTCTGTCTGGCCACGGCGGCTGAAGTGAGGCCGGTGAGCTGGGGCGCCAACGTTCTGCCAGAAGGGCGTCGGCCGTCGCGTGCGTTGCCGCGAGGGCAGACGGCAGGTAGCGCTCGAGGCACTCGAGCCTCCGTGGACGCGCCATGGGTGAAGTCTAGGGCCAGCGGTGCGTGATTGCAGAACCTGCCCCCATCCTCTCCCCTTGCCCGGAAGCGCAAGAGGTCCATAATGGACGTCTTGGTCGGTTCACGGCGAGCTGAAGGAGGCGGGGATGAGACTTCTCTCGGCGGGAGTTCGATGGGTGGGTTTCGTGGCCATCTTGGCGTTGCTGGTGAACGTCGCCCAGGCTTCACAGCCGGTGCCACCCGATCCGGCCCTCGGGATACACACGACGAAAGCCACAGGCGAGAAGAGGCTGATCGTGATCTTCGCCGACTTCCCGGACGTCACGCGCCAGTACTCCACGCAGGCGATCTCGGACAGGATCCTGAAGAACGTGAATCAGTACTTCTACGCCGCTTCGTACGGCGCGATGTGGTTCCGCGGCGAGGTGGTCGGGCCCTACGTGCTGCCCCGCCCGGTTGGCGACTACCGGATCTCGTCGCGCAACCTCGAGGTCGACCCCACGCGGGTGCTCTCGCTCATCCGGGACGCGGTGGATGCGGCCGATGCCGACGTCGCGTTCTCCGACGATGCGTACGTGGTCCTCGCCCTGGGGGCGACCCACGTGGAGTACGGCATGATCGGCCTGTGCGGCTTCCCGGGGATGCTGGGGTGGTCGAGCACGGCC
>CAYHBG010000114.1:0-4515 GCA_964354815.1 uncultured Thermotogae bacterium | reverse complement strand
GCGTGCGCGCACGGTGGCCGTCTTGCTCATCGTGTCCCTCCCTTCACGCGAACACCGTAGCACGGACGGGGTACAGCGGCAAGCGCCCCTCAGGGGACGTCTTCCCTCTTGCCGCGACGGCGTCTGGCTTGCAGGCTGGCGGCGCGGCGTAGACATCCGGCCAAGCTGGCCGTACGATTCACTCCGGAAGGGGAGAGGGACATGCGACGTCTCGTGACCATCCTGTGCGTTCTTGGGCTCGGGGCGGCGGCTCTCGCGAGCGAGCCGGTGTCGATGACGTTCGTCGTCGGGAGCGGCTACCTTCTCCATCAAGGCGACCTTGTGATCGCGATCGACGCGCTCGTGGCGTTCGACGTGCCTGAGGCGACGCGGGCCTTGATGGCGTCGGCGCTGCCTCCGTTCGACGTCGACTTGATCTTGGTCACGCACTCGGACCCGGACCACTTCGATCCTGCCATCGTGAGCGGCAACATGACGGCCAACCTGCACGCCCTTCTCGTTGCGCCCGCGGACGTGGTGCTGGCCGTGCGGACATCGGGACCGACCCTCGACCCCGCTCACTTCGTCATCGTCCATCCGGGGCTCCACGCTCCCGAGAAGGTCGAGGTCGCTTCGCTCACCCTTGACGTCTTCTCGTTCCCCCATCCCTACAACAAGCCGGAGAACGTGGGCTACCGCCTGCAGGTTGGCGGCCTTGTTCTCGTGCATCCGGGGGATCTCGACATCGCGACCGCCGCAAGCGACTTCGCTCGGACCGGTCTCGATCGCGTCACCGCCGACGTGGTCATCCTGCCGTACTTCTTCTTCGAAGCTCCGTACCGGGCGGTCCTCGCGCGCTGTCCCGCTCGCCTCTACGTCCCCACCCACGCCGGCCCAGCCGAGCTCTCGCTCGCGTGCACAACGGCCCGCAGCACGACGTGCGACGTCTTGTGCTTCACGCGCTCGCTCGAGGAGGCCGTCCTGCCTCCGGCGGCGAAGTAGCCGCAAGATCGCGTATCCAGGTGATCCGGGAAGCAAGCTCTGCTACTACCTTTCAGGCCCCCGCTCGTGCTGGTCGGCTCTGTCAGCGGCGTAGGCCCGTAGGGTCTGCCGGGCGAAGTCTTCGTACGCCGTCCGCTTTCTTGCTGCCTGCGCTCAGGTGGGGGAAGATGGGGCCAGGCACGACGTTGCCGTAGTCCGCTCTCCCGAGGAGATCACGATGAGCATCACGCTTCGAGAGATCACGATGGAGAACTTCCGCGAGTGCCTCCGGCTCAACGTCGCCGAGTACCAGAAGGGGTTTGTGACGTCGAACATGTACTCGCTCGCCGAAGCCAAGGCCGACGGGGTCTCGAATCCCTTCGCGATCTACGCGGACGAGGAGATGGTCGGCTTCATCATGTTCGACTTCGCACCCAAGGAGAGCCGCGGCTACCTCTCCCGCCTGATGGTCGACGCGCGCTTCCAAGGGAAGGGCTACGGACGCGCGGCGATGACGGAAGCTGTCGACCGTCTCCAGCGAGAGCCCGGCATCCGCGAGATCCAGACTTCTTTCCATCCCGACAACGCCCTCGCCGATGCGCTGTACACGAGCCTGGGATTCGCCCGAACAGGCGAGGTGGTCGACGGAGAGACGGTCGTCCGGCTGCGGCTCGCAGACTAGGCAGGAGCTCACACAGTGGGGTGCGAGGTCCTTGCTCTTGATGCGACCTGAGAAGGGGGCCCCCCATCTCGTCCTCAGCCCCTCTTCAGTTCCTTTCCGATCTCGAAGGCCGCGCCGAGACGCTTTCCTAGACCCCAGTAGCTGTGCGCGCTCTTCTCCTTCCTTGGGTCTGGAGCGTAGAAGATGGGATCGACGTCCGGGAGGCACACGACGCCGTCGCAGAGGATCCTCTCGTCCGCGTGGACTGCAACGACCTCGCCGAGGTACACGGTATGGACCGCCCGTCGCAGGGTCTGCACGACCCGGCACTCGAGGTTCACCGGACACTCGCGGATCATGGGCGCGGTCTTCAGTTCCCCGTAGAACGTCTCGAAGAGCGCGGCCTTGTCGGTGTCCCGCCCGCTCGCCATCCCGCAGAAGTCGACCTCCCGCACGAGCGTAGCGGAGGGCTGGTTGACGCTGAACGTCCCGTTCTCCTCGATCCCCTGCCGTGAGTACTGCTCGTGGCCGAGGGAGACGGACATCATGTCGTAGCACAGCCAGCCGATGAGGCCGATCGTGATGTAGTTCGGCTTCCCGTGGACGTTCGCGCCCACGAGGACCGGGAGATAGGGGTAGACCAGGTTCTTCATGACCTTCGTCTCGAGTCTCCTCTTCGTCATCAGGGCCCTCCTCGTTTGCGACGGCGGTTTCCTCCTCGGTTGCCCTCTGTCGAGCCGCTGGTCGGGGCTTTCGGCGCCAGGCCAGCCGAGCCCCGAGCCCAAGATCCTCAGTCCAGGCCGTCTACCACCGCCAGACGGCTTCGTAGTCGTAGCCAGCCGCGGTCGTGAGCCGTCGCACTGCTGTTCCATCGAGCGTCGTCGCGTAGACGTCGAGCTCTCGCCCGTCGCGGTCTGAGGAGAAGAGGAGCTCGGTCCCGTCCGCCGACCAGGCCGGCATCCAGTCGTGCGCCGGGTTCACTGTAACGCGCGCTACATTCGAGCCGTCGGCGTTCATGACGTAGATCTCGTCATTCCCGTCGCGGTTGGAGACGAAGGCGATCTTCGTCCCGTCGGGAGACCAGGCGGGCATGTGATTCGTCGTGCCCGTCTCCGTCAGCCGCCGCTCGTTCGAGTGGTCGGCGTCCGCACGATAGACCTGATCCCGGCCTTCGCGGTTCGAGGCGTAGAGGATCGACCTTCCGTCGGGCGACCACCCGCAGAAGAGGTCGGTCCAGGTGTTCTCTGTGAGTCGCCGGCAGTCCGTCCCGTCCGCGTTCACGACGCCAATCTCCGTGGACTTGATCTCGCAGGTCGGCCGCGGGTCCGGCTCGATGGTGAAGCCGATTCTCTTGCCGTCGGGCGACCAGTACGGTCCGAAGGCGCACACCGCGCACCCACTTCCCTCCGTGACCTGGCGCCTCCCGGTCCCGTCCGCCTGAATGACGACGAGGGCCCAGGACTGCCAGGTGAGGTGGACGTAGTAGGCGATCTGGGTGCCGTCTGGAGACCAAGCGGGGAAGTAGCTGTCGGAGCGCTCGTTGGTGAGCCGGCGCGGGTCGGAGCCATCGGCGTTCATGGTGTAGATCTGCGCGGCCCCACCTCGCGTCGAGACGAAGGCGATCGGGTGGTCGTCCTGCTGCCGCGCTTCGGGAGACGGAGGCATCCATAGGTCGGGCCAGTAGTCTCCTCCGCGGTCGTTCGTGAGTCGGACCACGTCCGAGCCGTCTGGCTTCATGGAGTAGATCTCGAAGTTCCGGTCGCGGTCCGTCTGAAAGACGATCCGGAACCCGTCGGAGGACCACTGCCCCCCCTCGTCGACCGTCCGTGGCGTCGCTGTGATCTGGCGGAGCCCCGTGCCGTCGGCGCGGATCACGTAGAGATCCTGGCGGACGGAGGGCCAGTTCGCAGCGAAGAAGAGGATCTCCTGCCCGTCCGGCGACCAGTCGGGGGAGTAGTCGTTCACACCGGTGTCGACCAGCTTTCGGAGGTCCGTCCCGTCGACTCCGACGAGGAAGAGATCAAGGCCGCCGTCGCGGTCGGCGGTGAAGGCGATGCGGACGCCGTCGGGAGAGAAATCAGGAGCCGAGGAATCGAAGGCACCTCCGATCACAAGGCGAGGCTCGCCGCCCTCCGACGGGACGACGTAGATCTCGTTCTTCCCGTCGCCGTCGCGATCCGCCTGGAAGACGAGCGACCGCCCGTCGGGGGACCAGTCCGGGTGACCCTCGGAGCCTGGGAGGTCCATCAGGCGCCGCTCGTTCGATCCATCTGCGTCCATGACGTAGATCTTGAAGACGCAGTTCGGGAAGCAGGCGACCGGACGAGGATCGTCCCGATCGGACTCGAAGGCAATCCGAGTCCCGCTGGGCGACCAGTCGGGACAGAACTCGTTCGTCGCATTGGTCGTCAGACGGGTGAGAGCCGTGCCGTCCGGGTTCATCACGTAGATCTCGGCGTTTCCGCTTCGCTCGGAGTAGAAGACGATCCGCCCTGCGGAAGCCGTCCCCGGGTCCTGTGCTTGCGCGCCGACGCACGCCGAGACGAGGAGGAGAGCCGAGGAGCAGAGCGCGAGAGCCCGGGACCGCATGATGGACCTCCTTGACGCCGAGGGTACCTCCACCAGGGCCGCGCGGCGAGGCTCAAGTCCGAGGCCTCGCCCCCAGCCAAGTGCCTCCAACCGGGTTGGGGGCAGGTCCTCCTTCCTGACCTTCTGCAGTCTGACCCTGGCGTGACCAGTATCCCCAGCGCCGCAACTTGCGCCGGCGGTTCATGCAGAGTATACTGCGCCGCAAAGTACACTGCGGCTCACCCGCAAGGACGGTGCAACGAAGATGCAGGCGCTGATCGATGATAGAGAAGCTAGGCGAAGAGCGATTCGCCTCCTCCGGTTCG
>CAYHBG010000113.1:0-4516 GCA_964354815.1 uncultured Thermotogae bacterium | reverse complement strand
CTGGGAACAGGATCCACGACAACACCCTCTCCGAGAACCGTCACCAGATCTACCTGTCTGGCGACTCCCGGGGGAACCAGCTCTACCGGAACGCGATCCTGGGCGACGCTATCACCGTCGATCCGGACGGGAAGCTCGTCTCCTCGAACGTCCTCGACTACGGACAGAACGTCTGGACCGTCGCCGGCGACGGGAACTACTGGGCAGGCTACGCCGGAGGGGACGCCGACGGAAACGGGGTCGGCGACCTCCCGGTCCTCGTCGTGCCCGCGGGCGCGCAGGACACGGCGCCGTTCCTCGCTCCGCCGTCCGGTCGGACCGGCCTGGGTGTCCTGGGCACGCTGGACGTGGAGACGGTGACCGTGCGGACGGCAAGCGGGGACGAGGTCGAGCTTGCTGCTCTCATTGCGGACGAGACCTACGCCCGTTTCACCGGGTTCCGAGGCTTCCCGGCTTCGTTCCTCGCAGGGTTCCCAGCGATCCTGTTCGTCTTCGACCAGGAGGTCTCGGCCCGCTTCACGATGGAGTCGGTCCCCTTCGCGCTCGACATCGCCTTCTTCGCCGCGACTGGAAGCTACGCGGGCGGGACGACGATGGAGGCCAACTCGACGGAGCTCCATACGTCGAGCGGCCCGTTCCTGTACGCCCTCGAACTGCCAGACGGGACGCTCGCCGCTCGCGGGATCGGACCGGACTCGACCTTCGCTCGGTGAGCGCGCTGCCCGAGCGGCGGATCCGAACGGTCATCTTCGACCTCGATGGGACCCTCGTTCGCTACCACGGGGTCGAGTTCGAGTCGAGTTGGGGGGCGATCGCCGCCGCCGCCGGGGTGCGCGAGGCGTCGGGGCGCCTGCTCGAGGAGTACCTGCCTCGGCCGGACGCCTACGCGGAGTGGGTGGAGAAGGACGCGGCGCTCCTCGCCGGTGTTCCCGTCGCTCGAGTCACGGAGCGGATCCTCCCGCCTCCCTATGCGAAGGGGGTGCGCGAGGGGATCCGCGCGCTCCGGGGGCGCTATGCCCTGGGTATCCTCTCCTCCGGGGTCGACCTGGTCGCGGACGCGGTGAGGGACGACCTGGGTCTCGACTTCGCGCTGGCCAACCACCTGGAGGTCGAGGACGGGCACTTCACCGGGAGGTGCGAGCTGCGCGTCGAGCTGTGGGCAAAGGATCGCGCGATGCGGGCGCTGGCGCGGGAGCGCGGGCTGCGTCTTGAGGAGGTCTGCTTCGTCGGGGATTACCTGAACGACGTCCCGGTCATGCGCCTCGTTGGCCTCGCGGTCGCCCTCAACCCGAAGGACGCCGCCGTGGAAGAGGAAGCCGACTTCGTGACCCACGACGTCGCGGAGATCCCGGCCTTCCTCGAGCGGGCCGCTCGGGGCTAGGTCCCGAAAATCCGGTCCCCGGCGTCCCCCAGGCCGGGGAGGATGTAGCCGTGGTCGTTCAACTGCCGATCTAGGCCGGCGGCGTAGATCGGGACCTCGGGGTGGGCGCGGGAGAGGACGTCCGCCCCCTCGGGCGCCGCGACGAGACAGAGGAACTGGATCTTCTTGCCGCCACGCCGCTTGATCTCGTCGACCGCGGCGATCGCACTCCCGCCGGTGGCGAGCATCGGGTCGACGATGATCACCTGGGCGTGCGGGAGCTCGGGTGGGAGCTTCGCGTAATACTGGACTGGCTGCAGCGTCTTTGGGTCACGGTAGATGCCAATGTGACCGACCTTGGCGGTGGGGAGAAGATCGAGGACACCTCGCAGCATCCCCGTCCCCGCGCGGAGGATGGGCACGAGGACGACCGGGACGCCGAGGACTCTGCCCGTGGTTCGCTCCAGAGGCGTCTCCACCTCGACCTCACGCAGAGGATAGTCGCGGGTGATCTCGTACACCATGAGCGCGGTCAGCTCCTCGAGCAGGAGCCGGAAGTTGTGGTTGTTCGTCGTCACGTCCCGCATCCGCGTGAGCTTGTTCTGGATGAGCGGGTGATCCAGGATGTGCAGGTTCGCCATCGGCCCTCCTCCAGCGGGAAGATACCGGACACGGAGGGGTCAGAGCAAGCTGGACGCGCCCTCCGGCCACCCCCGATCTCTAGCGCGCGGATCCCTCCAGGGGCTCACTCCGCGCGTCGAGGGCCTTTGCTTTGCCAGGCTCCTCGTAGAAGAGGAGAAGGAGGGCCGAGAGAAGCGGGACACAGGCAACACCGGTCATCACCGGGACGAGGCCGTACAGGTCGGCCAGCCGGCCGATCGGGGTGAGGGCGATCCCGCCGACGCCCCAGGCCGCGCCCATGACGAGGCCAGAGACAAGTCCTCTCCTTCCCGGCAGGCACTCTTGAGCGGCCACCACGCCCACCGGGTTCGAGGCGAAGAGGAAGAACCCGGATACGGCGAGGGCGAACCACACGAGCGCGCTGGGTCCGTGCAGAAAGAGGAAGAGGAAGGGCGCGGAGAGGGCGATCGTCGCGACGAGGATCCTCTTTCGGCCCACTCGATCTGAGAGTCCGCCGGCGGCGAACTCCCCGGCGACCCCGGCTAAGAAGAAGACCGTGATCGCTGCCCCGCCGGCGAGGGTCGAGGCCCCGCGGCGGGTGATGAGGACGGCGAGGAAGCTTCCAAACGCTGTTCCGGCGAGCGAACGCAGGACGATCGCGGCCCACAGGAGGGCGAACTGTCCGGTGAGACGGGTCGCGCGGGGCTCCGCGTTGCCGCCTTCGGCCTCGAGCGGCGCTGTCTCCCGGAGGACGCGGACGAGGGGGACGGCGACGAGGAAGACCGCGGCAAAGAAGCCGGGCAGGATCAGCCACGGCGTCCTTGCGAGGCCGAACGACTGCACGAAGGCGACGACGACGAGCGGCGTCAGCGCCGCGCCGGCCGTGCCCCCGGAGGAGAAGAGGGCCATTCGCAGGCAGCGGTTGCCTCGGGTGCCGCCGCCGACCAAGGCCGCAGCGGCTGGGTGGAAGAGGGCCGACCCGATTCCTGCGATGACCATGAGCAGGACGATCTGGCCGTAGCTGCCCGCTCTTCCGATGAAGCTCATCGCGCACAGGGTGAGAACGGGCCCCAGGGCAACGAGGGAGGGGCGCCCGGACCGGTCGATGAGGAACCCGAGCCCGGGTTGGCTCGCCGAGTTGACGACAATCTGGATCGTCCCCAGGAAGCCGGCGAGGGCGAGGGAGAGGCCGAGCCGGTCGATCAGAAGCGGAAGGAGGGGCGCAAGGAGTCCCCCGTAACCGTCGTTCACCAGGTGGCCGGCGAAGAGGACGGCGGTGCGCTTCCAGGAGGAGTCGCGGATCGGCGGCATGGCAGTCCGCGGATCTTAGTCCCCGGAGGAAGTGCCGACAACCGAGCTCCCGGACCGTGCGGCTGACGGGCGCGACCCGGCCTCGCCTAGAGGAGCCCCTCGATCACGTCCTCGGTAAGGTCGGCTGGGTGGCCGACGTACCTGATCACGCCCTGGCGATCGAGGACGAAGGTTCGCGGGATCCCGACGTCCCTGGTCGCGACGCCGAAGAGCTGCGTGATCGGGCTCCCCGCTTTCCCGCCCGGCTCCCACAGGCTTGTGAAGTCGGTGTAGCCGTTCGCGGCGAGGAAGTCGATGCTCGTCTGTTCGAGGACGTCCGTGCTGACAAGGACGACGACGAGGCGCTCCTCAGCGTGGCGGTCGTAGAGGTCCTGGAGGCGCGGCATGTTCCGGACGCACGGGGAGCACCACGCCCCCCAGAAGTCGAGGAGGACGACCGATCCGCGCGTCTCTGACAGGGCGAACGTCCCGCCGTCTGTTCGGTGGGAGGTGAAGCCGGGTGCGGTCATCCCAGTTTCGATTCCCACCGGCGGACCTTCCTCGCTCACCGTGATGTCGACCTCGGCTCTTCCGCTGGCCCCCCGCGAATCCGTGACGGTCAGCCAAGACGTGAACGTCCCGCCGAGGTCGAAGGTGTGGTGGAGGACGACGCGCAACGTTTCCCCTTCGACGGGGGGCGACCCGTCGCCGAAGTCGAGCTCGTAGACGATCGCATCTCCATCCGGGTCGCGGCAGTAGGAGAGGTCAAACGCGACGTCGAGAGGGGCCGTACCCGTGACGGTCGGGACGTGGAGGACCGCTATGGGTGCGCGGTTACCGAGGCAGCCGGAGAGAACGAGGGCAAGCGCCCCAAAGGCGACCAGGAGAACGAACCATCGGCGCACTTCACCACCCCCTGGAGATGGTCAGATCGTACTCAGCCACGACCGGCGCGGGGAGGCACAGCGGCACACCCCGCACGGACACGTTGGGTAGGGTGTTGCCACGCGGATGTCCCGCCGGTATGCTGGATCGACATGCCGCAAGCAGCAGAAGAGAAGGATACGACGAGGTTGCGGTGCCTCCTCGCCTGGGAGAGGACGCGGCTCGCGAACGAGCGAACCTTCCTGGCCTACGTCCGGACGGCCCTCGCCTTCGGCGCGGGGGGGTCGTTCTTGCAGTTTTTCCATCTTCCCGGGGCGGAGTCCGGGGGATGGGCGGCGATCGGCGTTGGCTTCGTGATCC
>CAYHBG010000112.1:0-4609 GCA_964354815.1 uncultured Thermotogae bacterium | reverse complement strand
GCTGCACCCCTCACCCGGTGTCCTCGCTCGAGCAAGACCCCGTCCGCCGGCTCCAGGGGCTCGCACAGCTCAAGCCTCCGACCCTGGGCGAGACCGTCGTCTGCGTCAGTCTCCCTCGCCCTCGACCAAGCCGCGAGATGCTCTTGGGGACGAGCGAATCTGGGAAGGCCCGTTCCCTCCAACTCGTCCCCACGCGGAGGCGAAGGAGGGACCCCAGCGTCTAGAGATCCGCACCTTCTGCACTCGGATGCCCTTGGCGCGGGGAGAGGAGACCGAGTTGGGGCTAGGGGAGAGACCCGTGGAACCCTAGCGTTGAGGTGCCTCTCCACGAGGTGGAAGCATCGGCGGCGCCTGCGCGCCGCGCGGGTCTCGTCCCGAGGGATGCATCTCGTCCCTCGAAGGAGGTGCGCGAGTGAGGAGGATCGGGCTGGTAGTGGCGCTTGTCGCCGCAATCGGTTTCGCCGGGGTCGCCCAGACGCTGGTCGCGCCGCGGGTGGTGGAGGGAGGCGTCCTGCTGTTCGACAACACGACCGGCGCGCCGACCACGAAGATCGGGATCAGTCTCAGCGTCGCGGGGGTCACCCTCGCCCCGCAAGACATCATCGCGTTCGGAGGCAGTTTGGCGACGAACGTCGTGATCACGGACACGTTCTGCTGGATCGAGGTCGTGGTCGACGCGGGGGGGACGCTTCAGGTCATTCTTCCGGCCGACTACGCCGGTGTCGTCACCGCGGCGTTCTGGTTCGACTAGTCGAGCCCGTCGGCGCGTCCACGTAAGGAGGAGTAGCAAGATGAAGAGAAACGTGTGGGTTCTTCTGACCGCGGGGATTCTCTCTGTGGCTCTTCTGGGGCTGGTCGGCTCCGCCCAGACGCAGGTCCCCTCCACCCCTGGCGCTCGCCTCGGCGGCACGTTGACCGTCGGTGTGAGCCAAGACTTCAAGGACCTTGACCCGAGGATCGCCAACTCTCTGTACGACAGCTACGTCGTGAGCGCCGTTTTCGACCGACTCATCGCGTTCGACAAGGACTCGCTGAAGCCGGTCCCGTACGTGGCGAAGTCGTGGGAGGTCTTGAGCGACAAGGTCACCCGCTTCCATCTCAACGAGGGCATCAGGGCGACGAACGGCGAGCCGATCACCGCGGAGGACGTCGCGTTCACGTTCAACTGGATGGCCGACCCGGCGAACGCCTCGCCGAACGCAAGCGAGGTCGGATGGATCGAGAAGGTGGTCGTGGTCGACGAGTACACGATCGACGTCATCACCAAGGACGAGTTCGCGCCGTTTGCGCCAGGGTTCGCCCAGGAGAGCCAAGCGATCGTCCCGAAGGACACCGTCCTCAGTATGGGCAGCGACGCGTTCAACCTGAGCCCGATCGGAAGCGGCCCGTACAAGTTCTCCGAGTGGCGCACCGGCGACCGGATCATCCTCGAGCGCAACGAGGGCTACTGGCTCGTGAAGCCGAACCTGGACAAGATCGTCTTCCGCGTCATCCCCGAGCTCTCGGTCATGATGCTCGAGCTCGAGTCCGGCGGAATCGACCTCGCCGACAACATGCCGGCCCAGGACGTGGCGCGCTTCCGGGCAAGCGCGGACGTGACCGTCCAGCAGTGCCCGAGCCTCGACTACGCCCACCTGTTCTTCAACTTCGACGTCTCCCCGTCGAACGACCTCCGCTTCCGCAAGGCCTGCTACCTGTCCGTCGACATGGACGCCGCGATCTTCTCCATCTTCCAGGAGACGACGGGAACGCGTGCCTACGGCTGCGTCCCGCCCACCCTCTGGGCGAACGACGGCGACTACCTACAGAAGGAGGTCGCGCTGGAGGAGGACGACGCCGAGGCCAAGCGCCTGTTCGACGAGCTCAAGGCCGAGGGCGTGATCCCACAGAACTACAAGTTCAACCTCTACTGCCCGCCGGATCCACGCCGGACGCAGCTTGCCACCATCGTTGCCACGAACATCAAGGAGAACGGAGTCGACGTGGAGGTCCAGCCCCTCGCCTTCGGGCCGCTCCTCGACCTGTACTACGGTTCGGACGCGGACCCGACCCGCTCGACGCTGGTCGCCGGGATCATCGGATGGACGGGCGGCTCCGACCCGCACGACTTCATCTACTACCTCCTGACGTCGGAGAACGCCACCGTCGGGACCGCGAACAACTTCGCGTTCTACAAGAACCCCGAGGTCGACCGGCTCGTGAAGCTCGGCGACACGACCCTCGACCAGGCCAAGCGCGAGGGGTACTACGTCCAGGCGCAGCGGCTCGCCTTCGCGGACTACTTGCACATTCCGTGCTATCACAAGTTCACGACGAACGGGGTGAGCAACCGCGTGCACGGCTTCCAGGTGGATCCTCTGCAGAACCTCTACTTCTGCGATCCGCAGCACAACGTCTGGCTGGAGGGCTAGGGGCAAAGCGAGCGCCTCGACCGTGAGGCCATAGGACGAAGCAAGGGGTCGCCGGGCGGAAAGACAGCCCGGCGGCCCCCAGAGAAGCCGCAACGAGGAGGAGAAGGTGGCGAGCTACGCACTTCGGAGGCTGGGGCAACTGATCCTGGTCCTGCTCGGGGTGACCGTCCTTCTGTTCATCCTCCTCAAGTCGATGCCCGGGGACCCGGCCCGCGTCATGGCCGGCCTGGGCGCCAGCCCCGAGACGATCGAGGCGATCCGGCTGAAGATGGGCCTGGACCGCCCGCTCCTCGTCCAGTACTGGCGGATGGTGAGTGGCCTGTTCAACGGACAGCTCGAGGCGATGACCTATCACAAGGGCGTGTGGAAGCTCATCCTCGAACGCCTGCCCGCCACCGTCGAGCTCGGCTTCTTCTCTCTCTTGTTCTCCCTCGCGATCTCCATCCCCGCGGGCCTCCTCTCCGCCATCTTCCGCAACTCCTTCCTCGACTACGCCGTCACGACGACCGCCCTGACCGGGATCTCCATCCCCGTCTTCTGGTTTGCCCTCATGCTGATGATGGTCTTCGGGGTCATCCTGAGGGTCCTCCCCGTCTCCGGCCGGGGCGAAACGCTCTTTGGCTGGTCGTTCCTAACGACCGATGGCCTCCGCCACCTGATCATCCCGGTCTTTGCGCTGTCGTCGGTCCAGATGGCCATGAACGCGCGCCTGACCCGCGCCAGCATGCTCGAGGTCCTGCGCCAGGAGTACGTCACCACGGCCCGCGCCAAGGGACTGAGGGAGAGCCTCGTCCTCATCAAACACGCCTTCCGCAACGCCCTGGCACCCGTCGTGACGAACATCGGGCTTCAGACGGGCGCGCTGTTCGCCGGGGCAATCCTGACCGAGACGACGACCGCCTGGCCTGGGATTGGCCGCCTCGAGGTCGAGTCGATCTTCCGCCAGGACGAGGCGGTGGTCTTCGGCCTGGCCCTGTTCGTCGCCGCCGTGTTCATGGCCGTGCAGCTCCTCGTCGACCTGGCGTACGCGCTCATCGATCCCCGCATCACCTACGACTAGGAGGTGCCCGTGTCGATCCAGAGCCTGGTCCTCTCTCTTCTCCTCCCCGGCCTGGGGCACCTCGCGAACGGTTACCTCGTGCGCGGGATCCTCTTCCTCCTCCTCGACGCGCTGCAGGCCGGGACTCTCGTCCTCGCGGTCACGCGGGGCCGGCTCGCCTGGCTCGCCGGGCCCTCCGACTACTGGTTCTCCACCCTCGTCCTTCTTCTCCTCTTCGCCGCTCTGTGGGCCGGAGCCGCGCTCGACCTGCGCCGCATCCTTCACCGCGCCCAGTGGCCCGAGCGCGGAGAGGGGTACTGGGAGATCGTCGGGCGACGCTTCTCGCGCGATCCCAAGGGGATCGTCGGCCTGTTCATCATCGTCTCCGTGGCCTACGTCGCGCTCCTCGCTCCGTTCTTCGCAAGCGGAAACGCAATCCATATGGAACTCAAGGAGGCCCTCTCACCACCCAGCACCGAGCACCCTCTCGGCATGGACAACTTCGGCCGCGACGTCCTAGATAGGATCCTCTTCGGAGCGCGCGTCGCCCTGGGCGTGGGCGCCCTGTCCACGGTCCTGAACATGCTCTTCGGAGGGCTCCTCGGTATCGTCAGCGGCTACTTCCGCGGACCGGTCGACGCCGTGATCATGCGCCTGCTGGAGGTCGTCAACGCGATCCCGTTCTTCGTCCTCAGCCTTCTCGTCATCGGCCTGTGGGGGTCCTCGATCCCGAACTTGATCATCGTCCTAGGGATCTTCGGGCTCGGACCGGCCAGGATCATTCGAAGCGAGGTCCTGTCTGTACGGGAGCACGACTATGTGATGGCCGCCCGCGCCATCGGGGCTCCCACGCGCCGGATCCTCGCGCGTCACATCCTGCCGAACTCGATCGCCTCCCTCCTCGTCGTCACCACGATGACGATTGGCGTCAACATCATCATCGTCGCCGGACTGAGCTTCCTTGGCTTTGGGGTCAAGGCCCCGACGCCCGACTGGGGGGGGATGCTCCAGCAGGCCCAGGAGTTCATGCGCACCGCTTGGTGGATGGCCGTCTACCCAGGCGTGTGCATCATCCTGACCGTCTTTGGGTTCAACATCCTCGGGGACAGCCTGCGCGACGTCTTGGACCCCCGTCTGAAGTAGAGGTCGCCGTCGCCCG
>CAYHBG010000111.1:0-4639 GCA_964354815.1 uncultured Thermotogae bacterium | reverse complement strand
AGGCGCGCGATCACGCCAAGGCAGAAGGGAAGGGGTTCTTCGGCAGATGGGGGGCCCAGATCGGCGCGACGATGAACTACACCGAGCGCTACCTGGCCATGGATCCGGAAACCATCCTGCGTCAGCACGAGGGCTGCCGGACCGTCGAGAACGCTGACATCGTGTCCGCCAAGCTGCGACGGCGCGAGGACCAAGAGAGCGACGCGACTTCCTGGGAGCTTTCCCTGCGCACTTCAGGCGAGCGGCTGAAGCTCGAACTGAGAGGATGGAAGCCGGAGGTGGGAGACGTCCTCCGGCGGGCCTACGGGGACCGACTGCGGAAGTGAGGAAGACCGACGCGGGCCGGGCCATCCTCCGGGTACACCCGTAGGAGACCTTGGGACTGCCCCGCGGCCGTGGGCCGAGGAGATCCAGCGGCGCTGGACCGACTGAGCGCGAACCGAGTCACAACGCAAGGTGTACGCACCGAGTCCGCCGCCCCGCTTGAAGGCAGCGCCAAGAACCCTGTCATCCGCGGCAGCGGCGGTGCAGGAGCTCGCGCCCTTCGTGGAGCAGCCTAGCGGACCCTTCCGTAGAAGAGGCGCTTCGCCCCCTCCGCGCACGCGATGTAGAGCGCGACGATCCCGAGGATCGCAGGGTAGAAACCGGCCGGAAGGCGGCCGAACCCGAAGAGCGGCCCGAGCGGAGTGACGAGGACGACGAGCGTGATCCCGACAATGGCGAGCGTCGCGGCGAGGAGGGCTCGGCCAGGGACGCTTCGGAAGAACGGCCGTCGCGTGCGGATGACGAGGACGACGAGCGCGGCTGAGACGACCGACTCCAGGAACCAGGCCGAGCGGAACTGATCGGTCTGCGCGCGGAAGAGGAGGAGGAGGACGCCGAACGTCAGGAAGTCGAAGATCGAACTCAGGAGCCCGAAGACGAGCATGAACCTCCGGATGAACGGAACGTTCCAGCGGCGGGGCTCCTTCACCCACTCCGGGTCGACGCAGTCCGTGGCGATCGTCATCTCCGGGAAGTCCGTGAAGAGGTTCATGAGGAGGATCTGCTTCGGAAGGAGGGGGAGGAAGGGCAGGAAGAGCGAGGCGCCCGCCATGCTGAACATGTTCCCGAAGTTGGCGCTCGTCGCCATGAAGACGTACTTGAGCGTGTTGGCAAAGGTCCTCCTTCCTTCCTCGATGCCGTTAGCGAGGACCGCGAGGTCCTTCTCCAAGAGCACGATGTCAGCCGCCTCCTTCGCCACGTCGACGGCGCTATCGACGGAGATCCCCACGTCGGCCACGTGGAGAGCCGAGGCGTCGTTGATCCCATCTCCGAGGTAGCCGACGACGTGCCCTCCCTTGCGGAGCGCCGAGATGATCCGCTCCTTCTGGTTCGGCTCGATCTCCGCAAACACGTTGGCCTTGTTCACCTGATGGATCAGGGCCTCGTCGCTCGTCTCCCGCAACTGGGGGCCGGTCAGGACGAGGTCGGTCTTGAGCCCCACCTCTCGGGCGACGCTCGCGGCGACGAGGCGGTTGTCTCCCGTAACGATCTTGAGCTCGACCCCGAGCCTGCCGAGCGCCTCCAGGGCCGCAGCGACCCCCGCCTTGGGCGGGTCGAAGAGGACGATGAAGCCGAGGAACGTCATCTCCTGTTCGTCGTCCTTGGCGAGGGCCGTCCTGCCCCCGAGGTCTCGGCACGCGACGCCGAGCACGCGAAATCCAGACGCGCTCAGCTCCTCGAACCGACCCTGAATGGCGTCTCTTGCTGCGGCCATGTCGGCGATCGTGCCATCGCCCCTCTCGGCCGCCGTAGAGACGGAAAGGACATTCTGGAGAGCGCCCTTGGTGATGAGGAGCGACCGGCCCCCTTCGCTGACGAGGATGGAGAGCCGCTTGCGGACAAAGTCATAGGGGACCTCGTCGAGCTTGCGATAGCCGGAGACATCGAGCTCCCGGTGGCTGCGGATCGCCGCGTCGATCGGGTTCGCAAACCCGGTCTGGAAGTGGGCGTTGAGGTAGGCGTAGAGGAAGACCTTCTCGCTCTCCGAGGCATCGATGGCAAGAGCGCCGTGCAAGTGGGCGACGCCCTCCGTCAGGGTTCCCGTCTTGTCGGAGCACAGGATGTCCATGCTCCCGAAGTTCTCGATCGAGGCGAGGCGTTTGGTGATGACCTTCTCCTGCGCCAGGCGCTTCGCTCCGTGCGCGAGGTTGATGCCGATGATGGCCGGGAGAAGCTGAGGGGTGAGACCGACGGCGAGCGCGACCGAGAAGAGGAGTGACTCGAGGATCGGCCGAGCGAAGTAGGTGTTCACCGCGAAGATCGCGACGACGAGGACGAGCGTGGCCTCCATCAGAAGGTAGCCGAATCGCCGCACGCCTCGCTCGAACTCCGTCTCCGGAGGTCGCAGCTTGAGGCGCTGCGAGATCCTGCCGAACTCCGTCGCGAGACCCGTCGCGACCACGAGGGCCGCTGCGCTCCCACTCACGACGTGCGTGCCCATGAAGAGGGCATTGGCGCGATCCTTGAGGGGCGCACCCGCGGCGACGAGGCCGGGAGCCTTCTCGACCGGGTAGGTCTCGCCGGTCAGCGTCGCCTCGTTCAGGAAGAGATCCTTCGAGTCAAGAAGCAGACCATCGGCTGGGATCACGTCGCCGGCGCCGAGGGCGACGATATCGCCTGGAACGACCTCTTCGATGGGCACGTCCTTTCGCTCGCCGTCGCGGAGGACGGTCGCCCGGACGAGAACGATGTCCACGAGCTTTCGGACCGCACCCGCCGCTCCTCTCTCCTGCCAGAAGCCCAGGACGCCGCTCGCGAAGACAATGACGAGGATGATGAGCGCGTTCGTCGCGTCGCGGAGAAAGAAGGAGAGGAGCGCGGCCCCGATTAAGATGAGGGTGATCGGGCTTCGGAACTGGCCGAGGAAGAGAATGAGCCCGCTCGAGCGCTTCTTCGGCCGAAGGCGATTCGGACCGTAGCGGGCAAGGCGTTCCGCGGCCTCGCCGCTCGTCAGGCCTTCGGGCTTCGACTGGAGCTCTACTAGGACCTGGGACGCCGAGAGTGCCCAGAAGGGTCTCTTGTCTTCGGAGGCACGAACCCCGTTCGCCCGATTCCTGCGCGGCATCTCCCTCCTCCCTTGCGCAGTGCGCGCCGGGCAGGCTTCTGCGATTGCGCCGGCCAAGCGGGATGGTACACAGGGACGGGCGAGACGGTAAGGTCACGAGCCTCGACCTGTCCCGGGAACCACGCGCAATCAGGGCCGAGAACACGAGCGCCAGGAGCGGACGTCCAAGACGGCCCGGGGCACGTGATCACGACGGACGGCCGGAAGGAATCTCACCGCGCAGCATCGACCCCTGGCGGAGCCGACGGGATTCGCCGCCCCGCTAGAGAAGTCCGGGGAAACCTTCTCCCCTAGCCTTCGTAGGCCCTCCGATAGAGGTCGACGATCTCCTCCTTGGTCGCCCCCCGCGGGTTGTTCCCTGGGCTTCCGCTCTCGATCGCCGCGTCGGCCATTCGCGGGGCGAGCTCGAGGAAGCGCGAGCGGTCCGGCACGAGGTCGGAGAGCGGCGGGATGCGGATGTCCGCGAGGAGACGGCGGACGGCGTCCACACCACTCCGCGCGGCGTCCATCCCGCATTGGCCCTGAGTCTTGACACCCAGGGCACGGGCGATCTGCGCGTAGCGCGTCGGGTTCCCGGGGAGACTCCACTCCATGACCACGGCCAGGAGAGCGGCGTTGGAGACCCCGTGCGCGACGTGGAAGTTCGCCCCGATCGGCCGGGACATCCCGTGCACGAGGGCGACGGAGGCGTTGCCGAAGGCGATCCCGGCCTGAAGGGCGCCCAGCATCACCTCCTCGCGCGCCTCGGCGTCGCCGCCGTTCGTCCATGCCCGGCGCAGGTGGCCGTGGAGGCGCTCGATCGCGGCAAGGGCGAAGACGTCGCTCATCGGCTGGGCGCGGACCGAGACGTAGGCCTCGATCGCGTGGACGAGGGCGTCGATCCCCGTCGCCGCCGTCACCTGGGGCGGACACGGGTGGGTCAGGACCGAATCGACGAGGGCGACGTCGGGGATGAGGAACGGGCTTCCGATCAGCATCTTCACGCTCGTCCTTGGGTCGGTAATGATCGTGAACGGGGTCGCCTCACTCCCTGTCCCGGCGGTGGTCGGGATGGCGACGAGCGGCGCCGTCCGCTGGGTGACCTTGCCGAGCCCCTTGTAGTCGGCGATGGAGCCCGGATTCGTCGCCATGGCGGCGACCGCCTTCGCCGCGTCGAGGACGCTCCCCCCGCCGAGGGCGACCACGGCGTCACAGGTCGCGGCGCGGTACTCGGCGAGCCCTTCCTCGACGTAGGCGACGACCGGCTCGGTCGCGATCCCGTCGTAGACGACGCAGGGAACCCCCGCCTTCTTCAGGATCCCCTCCGCTCGCGCCACGAACCCGAGGTCCCGCATCACGCGGTCGGTCACGAGGAGCGCCTTCCGGTACCCGCGCTTCGCCGCCAACTCGCCCAATCGATCCAGGGCCCCCGAACCGACGACGAGGACACCCGGGGTCCGGAACTCACGTACTGGCTGCATCTCACCCTCCTTCGGTCCGTCGCGAGGCGCCCTGGCTCTCTTGGGGCTGGGTCCCTGTCGCCTCGTGTTC
>CAYHBG010000110.1:0-4682 GCA_964354815.1 uncultured Thermotogae bacterium | reverse complement strand
GGGCGCTCCTCTGGAGGAGCCGTTCGGGGCTCATCCAGCACAGATCGCGCGTTGAGCGGGGAGTGCCGCGTCTGTACAATCCGGCGCGCCGCGCGACAGGACGCAGGTCGCACGGTTTCACGACCCGTGAGGAGGGAGTTCCGGATGGCGAACAGGGCACCGCAGATGATGACGATCGATGGAAACACGGCCGCGGCTCACGTCGCGTACGCGTTCAGCGATGTGGCGGCCATCTACCCGATCACGCCCAGTTCGCCGATGGGCGAGATCGCGGACAGCTGGTCAGCGCGCGGCCGGAAGAACCTGTTCGGGCAGGCGCTGAAGGTTTCGGAGATGCAGTCCGAAGCCGGTGCAGCGGGGGCCGTCCACGGCGCCCTCGCCGCAGGCGCTTTCACCACGACGTTCACGGCCTCTCAAGGTCTCCTCCTGATGATCCCCAACATGTACAAGATCGCAGGCGAGCTCTTGCCGGCCGTGTTCCACGTCTCGGCCCGCGCCTTGGCCGCCCACGCCCTGTCCATCTTCGGTGACCACGCCGACGTCATGGCGACCCGCCAGACGGGCTTCGGGCTTCTTGCCTCAAGCTCGGTCCAGGAGGTCATGGACCTCGGGTTGGTCGCCCATCTCGCGACCCTGAAGACGAACGTGCCCTTCGTCCATTTCTTCGACGGGTTCCGCACCTCGCATGAGGTTCAGAAGATTGACGTCATCAGCTACGAGGACATGGCGAAGCTGGTCCCGTGGGACGCGGTCGCGCAGTTCCGGGCACGGGCGATGAACCCGGAACATCCCCACCTGCGCGGGACCTCGCAAAGCCCGGACATCTACTTCCAGGCGCGGGAGGCGGCGAACCCCTACTACTCGAAGGTGCCGCAGATCGTCACGGAGACGATGCGACAGGTGGGTGAGCTCGTCGGTCGAACCTACCACCTCTTCGACTACGTGGGAGATCCGAAGGCCGAGCGGGTGGTCGTCGTCATGGGCTCTGCCTGTGAGGTGGTCGAGGAGACGGTCGACCACCTCGTCGGCCGCGGGGAGAAGGTGGGTGCGATCAAGGTCCGCCTGTACCGGCCGTGGTCTCTGGAAGCCTTCCTCGGGGCCCTGCCTGAGACAGCGAGGCGCATCGCCGTCCTGGACCGCACCAAGGAGCCGGGGAGCCTGGGCGAGCCCTTGTACCAGGACGTGAGCGCCACGCTGCAGGAGGCCGGGGAGAGCCGCCTCGTGACCGGAGGGAGGTACGGCCTTGGCTCGAAGGACTTCACCCCGACCATGGCGAGGGCGGTCTTCGACAGCCTCAAAGGGGCCCATCCGAAGAACCACTTCACCGTCGGGATTGTGGACGACGTCACGAACACGTCCCTCCCCCTCGCGGCGGGCTTCGACGTCTCGAGGTCTGGGACGATCCAGTGCAAGTTCTGGGGGTTGGGCTCCGATGGGACGGTTGGGGCGAACAAGAACGCGATCAAGATCGTGGGAGATCACACCGACCTCTACGCCCAGGCGTATTTCGCCTACGATGCAAAGAAGTCGGGCGGGATCACGATGTCCCACCTCCGGTTCGGGAAGGATCCGATCCGCTCGCCGTACCTCGTCTCGAGCGCCGACTACGTCGCCTGCCACAACACGGCTTTCGTAGGCAAGTACGACCTTCTCGCCGGGATCAAGACGGGAGGCACCTTCGTCCTCAACTCCCCATGGGAGGGAGAGGAGCTCGATCGCCGCCTGCCGGCGGGCCTCAAGCGAACGATCGCTGAGAAGAGGCTCAAGTTCTACACGATCGACGCGGAGCGGATCGCCGGATCGGTCGGCCTGGGGCAGCGGATCAACATGATCATGCAGACCGTGTTCTTCAAGCTTGCCGGAGTCCTTCCGGTAGAGGACGCCGTCGGGTACCTGAAGGACGCGATCCAGAAGAGCTACGGGAAGCAGGGAGAGAAGGTCGTGCAGATGAACTACGCCGGGGTGGATGCCGCGATTGCGAAGCTGAGGGAGGTTACGGTCCCGGCGGCCTGGACCCAGGCTGCGGCCAGCGCAGAGACGACGACGGCCGATCCGGAGTGGATCCTCGAGGTGATGCGGCCGATGCTTGCCCAGGAGGGGGATGCCCTCCCAGTCAGCGCTTTCTCCGCCCCCCTCGACGGCGCGTACCGAGCGACGGGGCCGGACGGGTCGTTCCCCTTGGCGACGAGCCAGTACGAGAAGCGCGGGATCGCGGTCGACGTCCCCGAATGGATCGCCGACAAGTGCATCCAGTGCAACCAGTGCTCGTTCGTCTGCCCGCACGCAAGCGTTCGCCCGTTCCTGGCGAGCGCCGACGAGTTGCGCTCCGCGCCCAAGACGTTCGGCACGCTGCCCGCGATGGGCAAGGGGCTGGAGGGGCTCGAGTTCCGGATCCAGATGAGCCCGCTCGACTGCGTCGGGTGCGGGAACTGCGCCGACATCTGTCCGGGGAAGAAGGGAGAGAAGGCGCTCGTGATGAGCCCCCTCGCCAAGCAGACCGCGGCCCAGATTGGGAACTGGGAGTTTGCCGTCCGGCTGCCGTCGCGAGAGGAGGCGATGCCGGTGGACACCGTGAAGGGGAGCCAGTTCCGTCAACCTCTGTTCGAGTTCTCTCTGGCCTGCCCTGGCTGCGGGGAGACCCCGTACGTCCGGCTCCTCACGCAGCTCTTCGGCGATCGGATGCTCGTCGCCAACGCGACAGGGTGCTCCTCGATCTACGGCGGGTCCGCGCCAGCCGTCCCGTACTGCGTCAATCGGAACGGGCACGGGCCGGCGTGGGGAAACTCGCTGTTCGAGGACAATGCCGAGTACGGCTTTGGGATGACCCTCGCGCTCGAGGCCCGGCGGGATCGCCTGGCCCGTCTCGTGACCGAGGCTGCGGGAGCCCACGTCTCCGCCGGGCTCGCCGCAGCGATGAGGGACTGGCTCGTCGGGACGAACGACGCTGCGGCCTCCCGCGCTGCCGGGGATCGGATGGCGTCCCTCTTGAAGGCGGAGGCCCAAGGGAGCCCGCTCCTGTCGGAGATCCTGTCGATGCGAGACCTGTTCACGAAGAAGTCCGTCTGGGTCATCGGCGGAGACGGGTGGGCCTACGACATCGGCTTCGGGGGACTCGACCACGTGGCGGCGATGGGCCAGGACGTGAATGTGCTCGTCCTCGACACGGAGGTCTACTCGAATACCGGCGGCCAGTCCTCGAAGGCCACCCCAACCGGGTCGGTCGCGCAGTTCGCCTCGTCCGGGAAGAAGACGAAGAAGAAGGACCTCGGACTGATCCTCATGAGCTACGGCTACGTCTACGTTGCCTCCGTGGCGATGGGGGCGAACAAGAACCAGTGTCTGAAGGCCCTCCTTGAGGCCGAGCGCTATCCCGGGCCAAGCGTCGTCATCGCGTACTCCCCGTGCATCAACCAGGGTCTGGTGAAGGGGATGGGGAAGAGCCAGGAAGAGGAGAGGCTGGCGGTCGAGGTGGGCTACTGGCCGCTCTACCGCCATAACCCCTTGCTCAAGGCGGACGGGAAGAACCCCTTCGTCCTCGATTCCGCAGAACCGACCGGCAACTTCCATGAGTTCCTCATGGGCGAGGTCCGGTATGCCAGTCTAGTGAAGACCTTCCCGGAGGAGGCGAAGCGCCTGCACGAGCGGCTCGAGGTGGAGTACCGGGAACGATACGAGGCCTACAAGCGGCTTGCAGGGCCGGCGTAGCCGGGGCGGCCTGAAGAGGACGGCCCGACCTTCAGGGTCGGGCCGAGTTCGGAAAGGGAAGCGCGCGGGAGGGCTAGTTCTGCACGTGGCACTTCGCGCGGAGACCCTCCTCGTTCTTGATCACGATCCGGTACCGACTCTTGTCCAGGATTCCCTCGCGCTCGAAGCGGTTCAGGGCAAGGGTGGTGTTCTCGCGAGCCGAGCCGATCATGTCCGCAAGCTCGCGATGCGTGATCTGAAACCCAATCAGGATTCCCTCCTTGGTCCGCACCCCGTACTCATCGGAGAGCTTGAGGAGTTGCCGGGAGAGGCGAGCTTGGATGTCGCGGAAAGCGAAGTCCTCGAGAGCTTCCTCGAATTCTCGGATCCGCCGTGCGAAGTGACGGAGGAGCGACTGCAGATGCGCCGGGTCCTGCTCAACGGCGTGGGAGAACTCGCTCTGGCTGACCCGTCGGATCAGGGCATCGTCGATCGCGGTCGCCAGGTGGCGCCGGTGCACCTCCCCCACGAGTCCCATCTCGCCGAACAGCTCCCCGCGGTCGAGGATGGCGAGGGTGAACTTCTTCCCGCTCTCGTCCAGGTAGGCCAGCTTGACCCGGCCTTCCTCGACGAAGTAGACGGAGCTGCTCGGGCTGCCGGGCTGGTAGATCGCCTCTCCGCGCTCGACGCGCATCAGCTCGCCAATCCGGCCTAGGAGCGCCTCAAAGTTCGCATCCTCTCTCTCGGTCGGTGTCATCCGTCCCCCCTTCCTTGACTTGCCGCTCGAGCGTAGCAGGGGGGGAGTGACTCCGGGAGGAAGGGAAGAACCGAAGCGGGGCGACTTCCCGATCAAGAAAGGTAACCGGCGTCCCCTCGCAGCGGGAAAGAACAGACATGAAAAGGGATAGCGTGGCGGCCTGTCGGTCCGGCTTGGTCTTTGGTACTCCCTAGAAAGGAGGTGATCCAGCCCCAGGTTCTCCTAGGGCTACCTTGTTACG
>CAYHBG010000109.1:0-4690 GCA_964354815.1 uncultured Thermotogae bacterium | reverse complement strand
GGTCGCCCCCGGCCACCTCGTCGCCTGCCGCCTGTGGAAGGACATCGCCGCCGGCGAGCAGCCTCACAGCCGGCGCGCGCCCCGAATCTAGGCGGCCGCCTCCGGGCGCGAGCCTCCGCCCCGGCACGAGGATCGATCGGCCCCTCGGGAACCCATCCCTTGAGGACTTGCCTCTTCTGGTTGGACGAAAGGGAGCTCCCTTCGGTATCCTCTGTCACGGGATGACGAACCGACAGCACGGGAAGGAAGAGAGGACCGCCGTGGCACGCGGCGTCAGCCTACGGATCCGCCGCGTGCGAGACCTCTTCGTGGCCAGCGACACATTCGACGGGGATCTCAACGAGATCCCCGAGCGCCTGGGTGCCCTGGCGAGGGTCGTGGACGGTCACGTCACCGGGAACCCCCTCTCCCTCTTCCACTCGCGGGGTCGCAACGACGCCCGGGGCGCCACGCTCGAGGTCTGCCTTCCGGTTCGGCCTGCCGCGAAGCGCACCGGCGCTCGGCTCCGCGTCCTCGAGGGAGGCACGATGCTCTGCGCGACGCTCGCCCTCCCGCCCGACGCCTCAGGGTCAGCGTGGGGCGACTGGAGCGGGTTGGCGCCAGCCATCCACGCCTACCTGGAGAGCCACGAGGTCGACCTCGAGCACGAGCCGGTCCGTGAGCTGCACCGTCATCCTCCCGACGGAAGCGACTCCGTGGAGATACAGATCCCTCTGCTCTTTCCCCGTTGGCTTGACCGATTCCGAAGCGGCATCGTCCGCAGCATTCGCAACCCCGACCGAGCCTACATCCTTCGAGGCGAGTCGCGCATCGGCGCCCGCTCGTCGCCCGAGGAGCAGCTCGCCTGGGTGGCGGGCGCCCTCGAGCGCCTCGAGACCACCTGCGGGAACCGAGCCCTCGCCCAGCGCATCCTCTATGGCTGCGCCCCGCACGCCTCGCCGGACGCCATCGCCGCTCTGCGCGACCTCTATCAGAGCACGAGGAGCACCGCAGCGGTTGTGGATGCCGTCCGGGCCGAACCCTTGATCTTCGGTGAGGTCGACCTGCACGACAACGTCTTCTACACGACGAGCCTTCCAGCTCAGCCCGCCGCGCACGCCGAGGCAAGAACCGACAGGGAACGACGTGCGGCCGGCTGCTACCGAACCCTGGGGCGGAGGGCCATTCGCCAGGGTGTGCCGCTTCCTGACCTCTTCTGCTCCTGCGGCGCCGGCGTCTTCGTGCAGCTGTGGGAGAGCGTCCTGCGCCAACCTGTCGAGGCCGAGGTGCTTGAGTCGCTCCTGCGCGGGGATCGCCACTGCCGGTTTGCCGTCTTCCTTCCGGCGGGGTCCGTCCCCGAAGAGGTCGCCGAGGGCGACGTCGCCACCTGCCAGGGGGCGTAAGGGGCCACGCCCCGGCCGCTACCCTCCACCCGACCAAGCCGCCCGCTCCGCAGCCAGCCGCTTCGAGCCACGTCCAGTCCTCGCGGGGCCAAACATTTCGCCGCACGGGACCTGAAGGCTGCGACCTGCTTGGGGACGCCCCATCGATCGACGCAGGAGGGCTTGGTGGGCGCGCCCCTCCCAGCGATGGACGTCCCCGTCCGGCGGCGGACGGCCAAGAATCGCGCAAAGCACGGAGGATGAATGGGGACAAGCGGAGTGAAGGTTAGGGTACGTCGTGTCCGGGACCTCCTGGTGGCGTGCGACCGGTTCCCCGGCGCTCCGGAGGACGTCCCGGCACGCCTGTCGTCGCTGCGGGAGGCCGTCGACGAGCACGTCATGGGGGACCCGATCTGCCTCTTCTATGGCCTGAGCGCTTCCCCACCCGGGGAAACCGACGACACAGAGACGTGCTGCCCCGTCGACCTCTCCTCCGCGTTGCCAGAAGCGGCTCCGAGGAGCCTCCGGGACATCGAGGTGTGCTACCCCGTGCGCCCGGCAGCGAAGGAGGCGGGCGTGCGCACGCGCATCCTCGAGGGGGGAGAGATGTTCTGCGCGACGCGGGCCGTTCCGAGTTCCCGGGGCGAGCCCAGATGGGGGGTTTCGGCCGAGCTGCGCGACGAGCTTCATCTGCAGTTCCACGCGCGCGAGCTGGACCTCGAGAACGAGCCCGTCCGCGAGGTCCACCGATGCCTCCCGAGCGGCGGGACCGCCGTCGAGGCGCAGGTCTCCCTCCTCTTCCCGCGCTGGCTCGACCGCTTCCGGACCGGCGTCGTCCGGCACATTCGGAACCCCGACCGGGCCTTCATCCTGCGGGGAGAGGCCCGAATGGGCCTGCACTGCTCAATCGATGAGCAGCTCGCCTGGGTCGCGGGAGCCATCGACCGCCTCGAGGAGACCTGTCGCGACCCGGCCGTCGTGCGGCGCATCCTCCAGGGTTGCTCGCACCGGGTCCCCCCCGACAAGATCGCCTGGCTGCGCTCCATCTACCAGTGCACCGGCGACCTTGCCGCGGTCGCGGAGGCGATGCGCTCCGGATGGCTCAACGACGCCGATCTCAGCCTAGAGGACGGCTCGTTCTACGCCACCATCCCACCCGGCGATCCGGCGGCCTTCGGCGTGGCTCGGGACGAGTCCGAGCGACGCGTCGCCGCCTGCTACCGTACCCTTGGCCGGAAGGCCCTGCGGGACGGAACGCCGCTCCCAAGGCTCTTCTGCTACTGTGGCTCGGGCTGGTTTCTCCAGCTGTGGGAAGGGATCCTCCGCCAGCCCGTCGAGGTCGACGTCGTGGAGTCGATCCTCTGGGGAGATCCTCATTGCCGTTTCGCCGTCCACTTGCCTCCGGACGTCATGCGCGCCGCGAGGCTCGGAAAGACCGAGCACTGACCCCTCGCGCCCGGGGTCACCACGCGGTAGCCGAGAGACTCGTCGACGCTGCATCCCGTCTTCTGCCAGTGAGGACTCCTCTCAGCCGACCGGGAAAGACCTCTCGCGCATCCGTCGCGGCAGCAGGAAACCGTAAGAGAGGATCGCGTCGGGCATCTCGCGGAGGCTCGCCCTGAGCCAAGCCTCGCGGGAGGCCCTTCACAACCTGGATCGTCAGGGTGTGGTCGATGCGCGCATCGAGCGACCAGCCCCAGGGCTCGAAAGTGCGGAGCTCCTTTTCCAGTCGGCCAGCATCGCCCGCTGCCGCCGTTCGCCTTCACGAGTGTTGCCCCGACACGATCGTCGAACCGATGGTCGTCAAGGAACGTCGCCACGAGCGGTGCCTCCTGGAGGAACGCGTCCAAATGGCTCTCTGCGTCCGAGTAGAACTGGGACTCGCCTGATGTCATCGGCCGCTCCTTTCACTCACGCTCGTGCCGAACGCCGCGACGCCTCCCCGCTCCTGCCAAGGCCCAAGCGGTCGACTGATGGCCTGGCCAACTCCCGCTTGGACGATGTCAATCGCCTCGCTGTCGGGTACTCGTGGAACAGGAGCGCGCAGGGTGAGAGCGGAGCGGCGCTCGAAAGGCAACGAGTCCAGATCGGGCGGAGGGGCCGATGGAGTGCAGGCTGAAGAAGATCGGCGTCCACTACCAGATCCACGGGGAGGGGCGGCCTTTCCTCGCCCTCCACGGGTGGGGCCTTGACCATCGGACCCTGGCGAACACCCTTGAGCCGATCTTCCGCCGCCGAAACGGGTGGAAGCGGATCTACCCCGACCTTCCCGGCATGGGGAAGACCAAGGCTCCCGACTGGCTGACCGCCTCGGATCAAATGCTCGACGTCCTCGTTGAGTTCGCGGATCGGGTGGCTCCGGGCGAGCGACTCACCTTGCTTGGTCTCTCCTACGGCGGTTACCTCGCACAGGGTCTCATTCACCGGCTGGGAGAGCGAGTCGACGGCGTCTGCCTCGTGGTCCCGAGTATGGGACCGCCGGGAACCCGCGATCTCCCCCCCTTCTGCGTCCTCCGCGCGGAGCCGTTCGATGTCGAAGGCGCCGACGAAGAACAGGTCGCCGCGTTCCGCAGGATGGCGGTCGTGCAGACGCGGGAGCAGTTCGCCCTTTGGGAGCGCGACGTCTCCCCCGCCGCCCGGGTCGCCGACGGCGTCTTCCTGGCCTGGCTTCGCAAGAGCTATGCCTTCTCGTTCGACGTGGCCCGTCTGCCCCGGCCGTTCTCCAAGCCCGCCCTGTTCGTCCATGGCCGCCAAGACAGCGACTGCGGCTACCGCGAAGCGTGGAACGTCCTTGGGAGTTACCCGCGCGCCACGTTTGCCGCGCTCGATCGGGCCGGTCATTGCCTGACCATGGAGCAGGGGCCGCTCTTCGCCGCGCTGCTCAATGAGTGGCTCGATCGCGTCGCGGAAGCCGCGTCGGAGGGATCCGGGAAGGATCCCTCGTCCCAGACCATTTCTTCTGCCTCCTCGGCCAGCGCCGTCTCCGCCCACTAGATTCCTACCTCCCACATGTCCTGGCCCCGCGCGCTCGTTGTGCGGGGCCGCCTCAACGAGGGGCAGGCTCGTCCCGATCCCCGGGCAGGAGCTGGCGCCGGCGGTCGGCCCGAAGGGAAGGAGCGACCACGGCCGTGCAGCGGCCCCTCCCGCTGATCCCGGCTGTCGGTGCCGCCGGAGGGCAAGAGGGAATCGAGACGACGAGGCGAGACGATCGGACCCTGAAGCTCATCTTCGTGGGAGCGTCGGTTGCGGCGGACTGCCCACCGTGTCTCGAAACACGCGCCGCCCGGGCCCGGGAGAGCGGCTCGGACGAGGAGGAGATCGGAGAGGCC
>CAYHBG010000108.1:0-4763 GCA_964354815.1 uncultured Thermotogae bacterium | reverse complement strand
CTCTTCGGAGGCGGGCTGTGAGCGACCTCTTCCTCCTCGTCCCCTTCGCCGCGCTCGTCCTTCTGAACCTCCTTCCCAAGGCCGCGCGCCGCGTCGCCCCGGAGGTGGCGTTCCTCCTCCTTGCTCTCGAGACGATCGTCGCCGTCGCTCACCCGTTCGGGCTTCTCGACGAGTCTCTCTTCACCCCACTGCAAACGGCGCTCGGGTTCAACCTCGTCCTCGACAACCTGTCCGTCGTCCTCCTCGTCTGCGCCGGGCTTGCCGGGATGACCGCTCTGCTCGTCGCTCGGTTCACGGTCCGCGACGCCGGGGACCGGTTCACGCTTGCGAACCTCGTCCTGGTCGCGCTCGTCGGGATCAACGGGATCGCCATGGTCCGGGACCTCTTCGCCCTGTACGTCTTCATCGAGGTGACCGCGGTCGCGACCTTCATCCTGATCACCCTGCGCCGCGGCCACGACGCCCTCGAAGGGGTCTGGAAGTACCTCGTCCTCTCGGCTGTCGCGAGCGTCCTCCTCCTCTCCTCGATCGCCCTCTTCCTCCTCTCCGCCGGCGGGATCACGCTCGCGGAGGTAGGGACCGCGCTGGGCGCTCCGACGGCCGTCACCTGGATCGCGGTCGCCCTCTTCCTCGCGGGTCTCTTCATCAAGGGAGGGCTCGTCCCGTTCCACGGCTGGCTCCCGGACGCGTACACCGCCGCGTCGGCCCCGGTCTCGATCTTCATGGCCGGGGTCGTCACCAAGGCGTCGGGGATCTTCGCCCTGATCCGGATCTCGCAGCTTGCCCTCGGCAACGCCCTCCCGGCCCGGGAGGTCTTCCTCGTCGTCGGCGGCGTGACCGCGGTTGCCGGGGCGTTCCTCGCCCTCGGGCAGTCGAACATGAAGCGGATGCTCGCCTACTCGAGCGTGAGCCAGATCGGCTACATCGTCCTTGCCCTGGGCGGCGACCCGGCGCTCGGGGTCGTCGCGGCGGCGTTCCACTTCTTCAACCACGCCGTCTCCAAGTCCCAGCTCTTCGCGAACGCGGCGGCGATCGAGCAGGAGCTCGGCACCTTGGACATGGACCGGATGGGCGGGATCGCGGCGCGGATGCCGGTGACCGGGGCGACGGCCGCGGTGGCGAGCCTGTCCATCGCCGGGTTGCCGCCCCTTGCCGGGTTCTGGAGCAAGCTCCTGATCGTCCTCGCCCTGTGGAAGGCCGGGGAGGTGGGCTTCGCGATCCTCGCGATCCTGACGAGCCTCGTGACGCTCGCCTACTTCTTGTCGCTCCAGCGGCGGGTCTTCTTCGGGAAGACGCTCCCCGAGTGGGCGAACGTCCGTGAGGTCCGCGCCGGGCTCCTGGTGCCCGCGGCAGCCCTGGCCCTGATCACGGTCGGGGTCGGCCTCGTCTTCCCGCTCGTCCTCAAGGTCCTCCTGGGAGGTGGGGCATGACTTGGTTCACGGCCCTCCTCGTGGTGATGGTCCTCGCGGCCTTGTGGGCGTCGATGACGAGCCTCCTCCTGCGCGCGGCGATCGCCCTCGCCCTGACGAGCGCGATGCTCGCGGTCGTGATGTACGCCCTCGGGGCGACCCTCGCCGCGATCCTCGAGCTCTCGGTCTGCGCCGGCCTCATCTCGGTCGTGTTCGTGAGCGTGATCAGCCTGACGGAGCGCCGGTCGTTCAAGGAGCTCGTCCTCGACCGGAAGGCGCGGCTGCGCCGGGTCTGGCCTCTCCCGCTCCTCCTCCTCGCGCTCGGGATCGGCCTCTCCTTCGTGCGCGCCCCGATCCAGATCGTGGCCCCGGCGGCGCCGGGGGAGGACGTCCGCACCGTCCTGTGGACCCTCCGCCACGCCGACCTCTTCGGGCAGATCCTCGTCCTGCTCGCCGGCGTGTTCGGTGTCCTCGTCCTGTTCAAGAGGGAGGAAGAAGATGACGATTGAGATCCCGCAGTCCTTCTGGCTCTACTTCGTCTTCTTCGCCCTGCTTGCCTTCGAGGGTCTCTTCTGCCTCCTCGCGACGCGGAACTTCCTGCGGGTTTTGATTGGGGTCGAGATCCTGATGAAGTCGGTGACGTTCCTCCTCATCGTGGCCGGGTTCCTGTCCGGGCGGATGGCGCTTGCTCAGGCGATGGTGATCACGGTGATCGTGATCGAGGTCGTCGTGGTCGTCGTCTTCGCCGGCGTGATCCTCGGCTTCTTCCGGAAGCACGACTCCCTGGACACGCGCAACGCGCGAAGGATGAAGGGCTAGCCGATGAACGTCTTCCTCCTCGTGCCGCCGGTCGCGCTCACCCTGCTCTTCCTCGTCGTCTGGCTCCTCTTCGCGGCGACGAGCCCGCTCGCCTACCGGAGGAAGGCCTCGCGCGGGGCGCTCGACAAGCCCTACGCCGGAGGGGAGGACGTGAAGAGCCAGCGCCTCCAGCCGGACTACGCCCAGTTCTTCCCGTTCGCCTTCTTCTTCACGATCCTGCACGTGGTGACGCTCGTCGTGGCCACGGCCCCGGCGAAGGCGATGGCCGGCTTTGGCTTTGCGCTCCTGTACGTCCTCGGAGCGCTCCTCGGTCTCTTCATCCTTCTTCGGAGGTGACGCCCGACATGCAGAACGTCTCGAACCGGACCGCGGTGGGCGGGGGCGGAGCCTCCTCGATTGTTCTCCCGGCCGACGCCGGCGTCCGCCGAGCCTGCCGCTTCGGGACGGATCTCTTCCTAGCGAAGCACGCGCAGTCGGACGCCCAGCGGGAGGCAGAGAAGGTCCGGGGCCCGGCCGGCCTCGCGCGCCGGCTCAACGTGGGGCGCCGCCTCATCCGCTGGGGGCAGAGGAAGTCTCCGTGGATCCTCCATTTCAACACCGGGGCCTGCAACGCCTGCGACATCGAGATCATCGCTGCCCTCACCCCGCGCTTCGATCTCGAACGCTTCGGCGTGCTCCTGAAGGGCACGCCGCGGCACTGCGACGTCCTCGTCTGCTCGGGCCCGGTGACGAAGCAGATCCGCTCCCGCCTCGTGCGGATCTACGAGCAGATCCCCGAGCCGAAGTTCGTCGTCGCCGTCGGGAGCTGCGCCTCGACCGGTGGGGTCTGCCAGGGGCTCTATAATGTCCTCGGCGGGATCGATCAAGCGATCCCGGTCAGCGCGTACATCCCGGGCTGTCCGGCGAGCCCGCAGGCGATCCTCGACGGGTTCGTGAAGCTCCTGGGGACGCTCAAGGAGGGGGGATGAGCGAGGCCGAGGCGGTGCGAGCGGAGCTTGAGGTGCGGTTCCCGTACCTCGCGGGCGCGATCCGCGTCCAGCGGGAGAAGCGCCTGTGGGTCGAGGTCGACCAGGCTCACTTCGCCGAGGTGTTCGAGACCCTCGCGAAGAAGCTTGGGTTCACCGTTCTGTGCACGATCACGGGACTCGACCTCGGGGCGGACCTCGGCTTCATCTACCACCTCGCGCGGCCCGCAGGCTTGATGGCGAACGTCAAGACGCGCGCTCCGAAGGGGACGGCGATCCGATCGGTGATCGCTCTCTTCCCCGGCGGAGGGATCTTCGAGCGCGAGCTCGTGGACCTCTTCGGCGCGAGCGTGGAGGGCCTCCCGCCCGGGGCGCGCTACCCGCTTCCGGACGACTGGCCGGAGGGGGAGCACCCGCTCCTGAAGGATTGGCAACCGACGGCGGCTGGGACGGGGGAGAAAGGAGCCGACCGTGAGGGATAAGAAGAAGATCGTCGAGGTTCCGATCGGGCCCCAGCACCCGGCGCTCAAGGAGCCGGAGAGCTTCATGATCGACCTGCGCGGCGAGAAGATCGACGCCGTTCGCCTGCGCCTGGGGTACAACCACCGCGGGATCGAGAAGGGGTGCGAGCAGCGCACCTACGTCCAGGACGTGTACCTCGTGGAGCGGATCTGCGGGATCTGCTCGACGTCCCACTCCACGGCCTTCGTCCAGGCGGTGGAGGAGATCGCCGCGCTCGAGGTGCCGCGGCGGGCGCTCTACATCCGGACGATCGTCGCGGAGCTCGAGCGGATCCACAGCCACCTCCTGTGGCTTGGCGTCGCCGGGCACGAGGTCGGGTTCGACACCCTGCTCATGTACTCCTGGCGCGACCGGGAGGCGGTGATGGACCTCCTCGCCCTCCTGACCGGGAACCGCGTGAACTACGGGCTGAACACGATCGGCGGGGTACGGCGCGACATCACGCCAGAGGAGATCCCCGAGATCCTGCGCGTGATGGACGTCCTGGAAGAGCGGACGAAGTACTACATCAAGCTCGGCCTGGAGGAGGAGACCCTCATCCGACGCCTGGCGGGCGTGGGGAAGCTCTCCAAGGCGGATGCGATCGCGCTCGGCGCGGTCGGACCGACGGCGCGCGCCTCGGGCGTCGACCGGGACACCCGGCGCGACGACCCCTACGCCGCGTACGGCGAGGTCTCGTTCAAGGTCGTACTTGACGATCACTGCGACGTCTACGGCCGGACCCTCGTGCGCCTCGGCGAGCTCATGGAGGCGTACTCGATCGTCCGCCAGCTCGTGAAGAACCTCCCCGAGGGGCCGATCACGGTCAAGGCGCCGCTGCGGATCCCGGCCGGCGAGGCGGTGAGCCGCTACGAGGCCCCGCGCGGTGAGGACGTGCACTACGTCCAGGCGAACGGGACGGACAAGCCGGAGCGGGTGAAGGTGCGCGCGCCGACGCTCGCCAACACGCAGTCCGTGGCGAAGATGCTCGAGGACGGCTACCTCGCCGACCTTCCGATCGTCGTCGCGGCGATCGACCCCTGCTTCTCCTGCACCGACCGGACGATCT
>CAYHBG010000107.1:0-4811 GCA_964354815.1 uncultured Thermotogae bacterium | reverse complement strand
GCGAGGAGGGTGACGATGGATCGGATTGAGTCCCCGCTAGAGCAGCGGATGAAGAACAAGAAGGTGTCCAACCTGCAGGACGCACTCGGACTGCTCCTGCGTCAGGGTGCCCCTCTCGCGGATGACGACCGCGCTCGGGAAGAGCTGGTTGCGAGGCTACAGCGCGACCGCGCGGCGCGAACCTACGGAGCGGCCACTCGCGACGCCGTGGCAGCCTTCCAGGAGAAAGCAGGACTTGAGCCGACGGGTGCGGTCGATGAAGCGACGGCGAGCGCACTGAATGACAGACTGCGCGAGCTTGGCACAGGCAGCAAGAGGGAGATGGAGACCATGAGCGCGTTTGTGCCGTTGATCGCCTTCAACGAGGTGTCGCGCGAAGTGGCGCTAGTCCACAAGGTGCTCGAGGTGTTGGGCCACCCTGTGTCCCCGACCGAGGTTCGACGGAGAGTCGCGGGCGAAGACACCTGCGTGAAGATCCGCGCGCTGCAGGCGCAACTCGGGGTACGGTTCGATGAGAGGCTGCTGATGGACGGCGCCACGGCCGCCGCGATTGAGAAGGCGCTCGCGGAGAAAGGCTTCACGGCGGACACGAACACGTTCACTGTGAGCGGGACGGTGCGGGATCCTGAGGGGAAGGTCGTGAGCAACCAGCGTCTTGTTGCCTACGACATCGATCTCCGGGGAGCCGCGGTCTGGCAGACCGCAGAGACCATCAGGGCCATCGAACAGACCGGCGGCAGCGAGCTGCTCGGCGAGGCGTGCTCCGACAAGCGCGGGCAGTATGAGTTCACATTCTATGAGTACCAGTACATCCGCGCTGAACGGGGGAAGGCGGACGTCGTCGTCTTCGCGGTCGGCACGATCGGCGACGAAGAGAGGATCGTCGGCCGTTCGCGAATGGTCAGCCCCGACGACTACTCCGACACAAGATCCGTGCAGGGATTGGATATCACGATCGAGAGAGTCTCCGAAGGAACGGAGTACAGCCGGTTGATGGATGCGTTGACACCGTTCTTGCGGGAAAGCGAAACAGACCTCTTGGCGATTGCTTCGTCCAGCGAGCAGCTCGATTTCGCGGCCCGCGAGTTGGAAGTCGATCGGAGCCATCTGGGCATCGCGGCCGCGGCCGAATCATTGAGGCAGCCGGCACTGCAAGCGCTGTCTCACGAACTCCTGTACGGACTCGGGCGGCAAGGCTACACACTGTCCTGGGCGGGGCTCTACGGGAGGCGCGATGCTCAGTTGCGCACAGCCCTTGCGGCATCGGTTGAAGCGGGGATCATCCGTCACCTCGCCGAGCAGCTGATCACGGTGTTCCTCGATGCGCTGCGCGCGCGGGCGCTGGCGAACGTTCTCGAGAAGCCCGAAGACCATCCGAGTGTGCTCACCACGTTGCTCACGACGACGCTTGTGGGGGATGCGCAACGGCAAGGGTTCTCTCAAGCCGTTGCCACGTTTGAGGGAACCGGCCCCAGTGACTTCTGGAACAGCCATCTCCCGGCGCAGCCGGAGTTCAGGGACAAGCCCGAGCTTGTTGCCTCTCTCCTCTGGACGCAGCAGCTTGCCGTCGCCACAGGAAACCATCCGGCGCTCGTGAGCGCGCTGCGCGCGAGCGGGAAGGCTACGACGATCGACGATCTCCTGCGTCTTGAAGAAGGCGATTGGGCCCAGCTCGTCGAGGAGTCCGACGTCCCGAGCTTCATCCAGGGCGCGAGTGTAGAAGAGAAGAGGCGAAACTACATCGAGGTCGTCACGAGTCTGCTGAATGCCGCCTTCCCCACGAAGCGCATCGCCATCATGCTCGAGAAAGACGAGCTCCTGAACGAGAATCCGGAAGCGGCTCGGCTCGTGGGCGCTTTCCTGCGCAACAACACGGACTTCGACTTCGCCTCGTCACGCATCTACAAGTTCGAGAAGGAGATCGAGCTTGTCGCGAAGGAGAACGCGGCCGAGGTCAAGAACGAGCTCCTGAAAATGCAGCGAGTGTTCCAGGTCAGCACAGGCCCTGCCGCGCTGAAGGCGCTGCTGGAGCGCGGTCTCACCTCCGCGTACAGCATTGCCAGCCAGCCCCAGAAGAGTTTCGTCAGTTCCTTCAGCAGAGTCCTCGGCGGCGAGTCTGTCGCCAGAACTGTCTACCAGCGAGCGGAGTTCGTCGCCGCGCGTACGGAATTCGCCGCGCTCCGACTCAAGGAGTACTCGCATGGCCACGCCTGGACGCCGGCGGCCATCATGGATGCCTCCGACTACGACAGCGTCCTCAGTGTCCTGCAGAACAAGCTACCGAACTACTCCGAGCTCTTCGGCAGCCCTGATCTTTGTGAGTGCGAGCATTGCCGCTCGGTCTACAGCCCAGCCGCCTACTTCGTCGACCTCCTGCGGTTCCTGGCCAAGGCACCACGCGACGGCGAGCAAAGCGCAGAGACCGCTCTCGACAAGCTCGCCGAGCGTCGTCCTGACCTAGTGCATCTGCCGCTGACGTGCGAGAACACCAACACCATCATTCCGTACATCGACCTTGCGAACGAAGTGATGGAGTTCTATACCGTGCACGATTCTCTCAGCGCGTTCGCCGGACATGACACCGGCGAAGCCACCGCGGAGGAGCTCCGCGCCAATCCGCAGAACGTTGACTCCGATGCCTACAAGAGGCTTGCGGGTGCGAAGTACCCGTTCACGCTTCCGTATCACCGACCCCTTGACGTGATCCGAACGTACAGCGACTTCCTCCGCGTCAGCCGCTACGAAGCGATGCGCGCCGTGAATCCTCCGAGGCCTGGGCTGACGCCAAAGCCCGACGCGGCTACGTGCGCCGCACTTGCCGCGGAGGCGTTGCGACTCTCGCAGGAGGAGTACGAGGTCCTCACGGGCACGGACTTCGCCGGCGACGCCGATGGCACCCCATTGCACGACTACTACGGCTGCACCGCTGCCGAGATGGCCACCCTGGGCGAAGTGCCCCAGTTCCTGAATCGCACGGGTGTCTCGTACGCCGAGTTGGTCGAGCTCGTTCGCACGCGATTCCTCAATCCGTATCAGGACAGGCTGAGCTTCCTCGAGCGCATCTTGTCCTGCGGGACCCTCGAGGCTGCGGACTTCTACGGCCGGCTGTGCAAGATCGAGACAGGCGAGCCGGTGGACGGCGACATCCAAGCGGCCTTGCAAGCCTACGACCTCAAGATGACGCCCGAGCGGTTCGCCGAGTGGGTCGTCACGCATCTGCGCGAGTGCCGGCAGGTCATGACCCTGTTCGAACCGGATTCGAAGTGCGCCCTCGCGACCACGCGTCTGAGGACGATCGAGAGCATCTACGAGACTCCAGGCGATCCGGTCACGGGCATGAATGTCCACTGGCCGCGGATTCATCCCTTCATCCGGCTGTGGCGAAAGCTCGGGTGGACGATCCACGAAACGGACGTAATGCTGACCGCCCTCGGTGAGAACGAAGTCACGGACAGCACGATTTCGAAGCTGGAGTCAGTTCTGTCACTCAGGACCGCTACGAATCTCGCCCCCGACCAACTCGCAACCCTTTGGGGCGCCATCGATACCTACGGAGAGAAGCCGCTGTACCGAAAACTCTTCCTGAACCGTGCGGTCCAGGCCGACGCCGGCGTGTTCAAGGCGGACGCGTGGGGTGAGTATCTGCAGGACGGCGCTCTCTTGGCGGAGCACATCCCGGCGATTCTTGCTGCCTTCCGCATACGGGAAGATGACCTCACTGCCATTCTCCATGCGGCCGTCGTGCTCGACAACGGCAGCCCGCGGCCCATTGACCCGGCGAGCGACAGCCTCGACCTCGGCATCCTGAGCACCATCTACCGCCATGCAGTCCTGGCCAGGGCGCTGAAGCTCAAGGTCACGGAGCTGTGCGGTCTCATCGAGCTGTTCGGCATTCTCCATTTCAGCGATTGGGACATCCAGGCGCAGGCGTTCAAGGAGGCGGCTCCTGAGCGCACTGCCGAGTTCTGCCGGCTCGCGGAGTCAGTCAAGAGGATGGGGTTCAAGG
The DNA here is from genome assembly GCA_964354815.1 of uncultured Thermotogae bacterium. GTDB lineage: Bacteria > Bipolaricaulota > Bipolaricaulia > UBA7950 > UBA9294 > CAYHBG01. The sequence goes on along the minus strand of CAYHBG010000107.1, from coordinate 805 downwards.
TCGAGACCCTTGCCTACATCCTGGAAGGCGAGGTTCCCGCCGCCTCGAAGTTGGGTCTTGACAGGAGTAAGGCTTTGCGCACCGCGAAGGCGATTCACGATGCCTTCGCTGCCATAGAGAGCGATCACCCGAGCGATCCCCCGCCTCTCCTCACGGCGGAAACGATGTCCACGAGGCTCGCCCTGACCTTGCAGCCTAGCATTGTCGCCCGACTCATGGGCATCGCGGATGGCGCGGCCCTGTTCCAGGCAACTGCCCCGTCCAACCTCGGCGTGACGATTCCACCTGAGCTGTCGGAGAAGTACTCCTACGGCGAGGCAAATGGACAGTTCACGTGCATCGGGATCATGACGGCGAGCGAGCAGACCACACTCACGGCGTTGAGCTCGGACCCGGACTTCGTGGCGGCCGTCGAGGAGCTGTATGACGCGCCGAAGCGGTTCGTCTGCGATGATCTGGGCAGCGCGTTCGGCGATGGAGCGCTCGCCTGCCAAGTGCTCCTCGACCGCCCGATCCAGACACCCGCGCCTGCGCCCGCTACGTACCAGGAGAAGCTCGCGTTTCTCTACTGCGTCTTTGCGCCCATCGTGAGGGACAAGCTGCGGCACGACGCGATCGTGCAGCACGTCGCGGCTCTCATCGGCCTCGACGAAGCGACCACCGCTGTGCTTGTCGCTGCAGACATCGCCGACGGCCTGCCCGCCGAAGTCAGCGCGGAAGGTTTCTCCGCCACCTACTTCAGCGCTGTGGACTTCACGAGCCCCGTGCTGGCCACCACCGATCGGGCGGTGGACTTCGCGTGGGG
>CAYHBG010000106.1:0-4841 GCA_964354815.1 uncultured Thermotogae bacterium | reverse complement strand
AGACCAACCCATCTCAGTTTCCGCATGGCGCCTCCCTCCTCAGATTGCGAGGGCATTATAGCACGAGGGCAGGGAGGCCGTGAAGGAGAACAGGGACGCTCGGCCCATCGCGCCGTGGGACGAGGGAGGGCTTCCGTCGGTCCCGAGGTCCTTGGGATCTTGCCCTCCGATCCGTCAAGGTGGGGAGAGAAGGAGGCCATCTCGATGAAGAAGACCCTTTGCCTTGTGGTCGTCCCGTGTGCTCTCGTCCTCGCGGTCCCTGGCTTCAGTGCGGACCTGACGCCGCCCTACCCTTCCTTCGTCCTTGACCAAGAGCTCTTCATCGGATCGTACGCGGCTCGGCTGTGGGTCCCGTCCGACCCGGAGACGAACTGGGAGCACGGACAGGGCGTCCTGACGGTCGACCGTGCCGGCGCGGAGAGGACGACCGTCGACTGGGTCTTCGCGATCGACCCCCTCTCTGGGACCGACATCACGGGCGAGGGGAACCCCGACCTCGTCTTCGAGTGCTACTCCGGAGGCGCACACTGCTGCTTCTCGACCTTCCTCTACGATCTGGGGGCGGAGGTGAAGGAGATTCAGGTCTCCCCTGACTCGAACTGCTCCGGGCACTTCCAGGACTTGGACGGAGACGCGGTCCTGGAGTTCCTGACTTGCGACGACACCTTTGCCTATCGCTACTGCCCGTATGCCGGGTCGCCGGCTGTGGAGGTCGTCCTCCGCTACGACGGGGAGGGGCGGTACGTCCCGGCGAGCTGGAGGTTTCCGGGGCGCTACGACGAGCCGATCGCCCGAGACACCGCTCTCGCGGAAGCCGCGGTGCGAGGAGAGGGCGAGGACTGGGATTGGGACGGCACGTCCAAGTGTGCGGTCCTCCCTCTCGTCCTGGACTACCTCTATTCCGGGCGGACGATGGAGGCTTGGGCTGCGCTCGGCCGCTACTACCTCTACCCGGACAAGGCGACGTTCCGCGCCGAGATCCTTGCTGCCTTGAAGGGGAGTCCCCTCTTCGCCTGGCCGACGTCTCCGTCCAGCCTCAGCTCGGCGGGCGACTGAGCTGTCGCGAGAGCATTGCGCGCAGGTCGCGGGCCTCTCCGGGGATTTCCTCTCGCAGGCGCGCTGCGGCGATGGGGACCTCCCAAGCGTCGATCTCGCGTCGCGAAGCGGGGTGCCGCGAGAGGTAGCGCCGGAGGTAGATCCAGCCTGCCGCCCGCCGACTGAGGCCGATCGCTGCGTTTGCCAGCCTCCCCTTGCTCGGGTCGGCGCCCAAACGGAAGAGAAGAAGCGTTCGGGCAACGTCTCCAAGAGGATCTCCCGCGCTGGCGGTCATCCAGTCGATGATGACGGGCCCTCGCGGCGAGAGCAGGACGTTCCCTGGGTGAAGGTCCCCATGGCAAAGGGAGCTCCCTACGGGCAGTCGGTGAAGCTGGGTGAGCACCGGGGCCCGCATCGAGTCTGGCAGCGCTGACGCGTTCCGGATCACGTAGTCCAGAAGGTCTCGCTGCGCGGGGAGGCCGTCCGGAGCAGGACGCGAATGCACGGCCGCGTGCAGGTCGGCGAGGAGGCGGAACCCCGAGGGCAGGGTCCAAGGGTGGGCGAGGATCGAGTCGATGAGCGGGCGCCCATCGATTCGCTCAAGAAGGAGCCCCGCGCGAGCGCCGACCTCGACGACCCCCTTCGTCGCTGGCGCTGGGAGGCCCGCCTCTTGCGCCCCACGGGTCGCTCGCTCCTCGCGCTCAATCAGGGTGCGCGGGACCCAATCGAAGTAGAGTTTGAGGACCCAACCCTCTTCCCAGGGCAGGATCTCCGCGGTTCGCCCGATCCCGACCCTCTCCGCTTCCACCGCTCGGGGGTCGGTCACCTGAACCATGAGCGCCTCCACGCGGAGATCCTAGCGGACCGGCTGGCCAGCCTTCTTGTCGCCTGGCCAGCGGTCGTGCCGCCGGATCTCCTCCTGAGGATCCCGAGGGCCCTCGTCCTGTGCGACCCTCTCACCTCGCCTCTCCTCTGTGAGCTCGTTCCCTGGCGTGGTCGCGGCCATGAGCGGCTCGACCTGACCTCAGGTCGTGAGCACGGACTCACGCCGCGGCGGCCCTATTCCTCGGGCCGATAGACCTTGTTGCCGCCGGCCCAGCTCTCCCGCCAGCGGATCTCCTCAGGCAGGATCCGCAGGACGCAGAAGTCTGGCGACTCCGGCCCGTTTGGGAAGTGGTCGAAGAGGTTGAATGGGGCAAGTCCCCATATCCGCTTCCTCGTCGCCAGGTCCGGGACGATCTCGGCCTTCCCCCGAACCGAGACCTCTCTCTCCCCGTGGGTGGGGGGATCGCCGAGGAGGAGACACACTCGGGGGTTCCTGCGGATCTGCTTCACCTTGTTCGTCGAGGCGGTTGTCGTGACCCAGATCGCGAGGTCGTCCTCCACGATCGGGGTCATACAGCGGACGACCGGCGCGTCGCCGTCGCACGTTGCCATCACGCCATTCTCGGCCAGCGCCCGAATGATCGCGACGATCTTCTCCTTCTCCGATTCGGCCATGGGCCACCTCCGTGATTCGGTTCAGAGTCAGTGCCAGATCTTAGCTGCGGCTGTCCTGGAGCGGCAAGCGATTCTTTGTCCAGCGCGACGCGGTCCCAGCTGTCGGCTACGGGGAGACGACCATCCGCGCCCAATCGCGGAGCCAGCGGTCGAGACCCTGCGCGACGGTCTCCGGGTCGAGCATCGCCGAGCGCGGGGGCACCACGGCGAACTGGTAGAACGGGATCGGGAGCAGGGCGTCCGGGTTTGCCGGGAACATCCACTCGCTCGCTGGAATCCGCTCCTGGACCTCGCGTGAGAGGAGGAGGTCGACGAGCGCCTCGGCGAGATCGGCGTGCTCGGTCCCGCGCACGACCCCGGCGAGGTAGATCGTGCGGTACGCCCCGTTGTTCAGGAGCAGAACGCGATAGCGGGAGCTTCCGTTCTCGATCACCCCGTAGGCGGTGTCCGTGGAGAAGGACAGGACGATCGGCGCCTCCCCGGCCATGAAGAGCGAGTACGCCTCGCTCCAGCCTTGGACGATCGTGAGGGTGTTCGGGAGGAGCCCGCGCCAGTAGTCGAGGTACCCTGGGTCGCCGTACTGCTCGATCGTCCACAGGAGGAAGGAGAGTCCCGGCGAGGAGGTGCGCGGGTCCTCGAGGAGGATCGAGCGCCGGAACCGCACGTCGAGGAGGTCACCGAACGTGCGCGGGAGGTCCTTCTCCGCGACCTTCTCGCTGTCGTAGACGAGGGTCACCCAACCGTGCTCGTAGGGGACGAGAAAGAGCCCGGCGTCGACCCGGAGCTCCTCCGGGATTGCGGCGAGGGACGGGAGGCGCTCGACCGACAGGGGGACGAACAGGTCTCGCACCCGGGCGACGTCCGCCGCCTCGATCCCAATGAACACGTCGGCCGTGCGGATGCCCGCGTCCCTCTCGGCCATCATCCGGGCGAGCATGGCCCGCGAGTCCCCTGTCGCCACGAACTGAACGTCGACATCATGCGCCGCCTCGAACACCTGCTCGAGGTACGCCGCCGGCCCCCACGAGGCGAAGCTGTCGTAGGTGTAGACGAGGAGCGTCTCCTTGCCCAGAGCGCCCACGCCTGCTAGAGCCGCGACGAGGAGCGCCAGAAGCACCTTCCCTCTCATCTCTTCCTCCTTTCCGGTCGAAGGGACGCCGCGAGGCGCCTTTCTCCGAGCTTGTCTGGATTATACGGACACGGAAGGGGAGGCGTGGTGAACGACAAGGAGCGAGCCCTCGGCGAGGGCGACCCGTGCCGGGAGGGAAAGGACGACATTGGAGATCCCGCGCGAGGAAGCGCGGTGGAGGGTTTCCCCGCAGAGCGGGTAGCGGAGCCCCTCCGTCCTCACCCCACGCGCCTCTTGGGAGAGGGGAAGGAGGGAGACAAGGTCCCCGACCCGCGCCTCCTCGATCTCGAGCCGGTCCCGGACCAGGTAGGCCCTCTCGCGGCCGTGGAGGAGGACGGCCTCGACCCCGGCGGCTGCCGCCTTCTCGAGGAGAAAGACCCCGGCCAGGGAGTGGTCGAGACGGTCCCCGATCGCGCCGATGAGGGCGAGCCGCCTCGGGCGCAGGGCGAGGGCGCGGTCGAGAGCGAGCTCAAGGTCGGACGCGTCCTTCTCCCGGGGGTGGGCCTCGACCTCGATCCCCGTCTCCTCGATCTCCCGCCGCGCCTCTTCGGAGAGCGAGTCGAAGTCTCCGACCACAAGGCTGACCTTGAGGCCGAGCCCGCGCGCCAGTTCGTACCCCCCGTCCGCCGCGATGACGAAGTCCGCCGCGCGGGCCCAGGCTGGCAGGTCCCCCGTCTTCCCAGCTGCTCCGTTCGCAACGACGACGCCTTCCCTCACAACCGGGATTGTACCGCCCGCTGCGAGTCGCGCCTCCCTCGCAGGGGGCCTCTCGACTCGGGCTATAATCCGCGCAAGGAGGGCGGATGCCGGAGCTGCCGGATCTTGAGGTCCTAGTGGAAGCCCTGGCGGCGCGGGTCGTTGGGCGAGAGATCCTTGCTGCGCGCGCTCTGCGGCCCGGGATCCTGAAGACGGTCGATCCGTCGCTCGAGGCCCTGACCGGTCGCTCGGTCTGCAAGGTCTCGCGCCGGGCGAAGCTCCTGACGCTCACTTTCGAGCCAGACCTCCACGCCGTCGTCCACCTGATGACCGCCGGCCGGTTCGTCCTCTGCAAGTCCGGGACGAAGCCGACGAAGGCGACCGGGCTCCTCTTCTCCTTCTGCGATGGGGAGGACCTGCGACTGATCGAGAACGGGTCGATCAAGCTCGCCTCGGTCCACGTCGTGCGCGACCCCGAGCA
>CAYHBG010000105.1:2945-4846 GCA_964354815.1 uncultured Thermotogae bacterium | reverse complement strand
GGCGAGGTACGTTCTGTCCGGTCGAAGGGAGGTCGGGATGAGGCACGACGCGATCGTGGTCGGCGGCGGGCCGGGCGGATACGTGGCGGCGATCCGAATGGGGCAGCTCGGGCTCAAGGTCGCCCTCGTCGAGGAGAAGGGGATCGGCGGCGTGTGTCTCCATTGGGGCTGCGTCCCCACGAAGGCCCTCTACTCGGCGACGCGTCTCGTTGTCCAGGCGCCGCGGGCGGCGGCGGCCGGGATCGCGTTCGGCGCGCCTTCGATCGACCTTCCGCGCCTGGCTGCCTGGAAGGAGGGGATCGTCTCGCGCCTGTCGGGCGGGATCGTCTCCCTGCTCAAGCAGAACGGCGTGGCCCTCTTCTCGGCCCGAGGGGCGTTGGCCGGCCCCGGGCGGGTCGGTCTATCGACGGGCGAGACCCTCGACGCGGAGCGGGTCGTCCTCGCCACGGGTTCGACACCGATCGAGATCCCCGGCTTCCCCTTCTCCCATCCGCGCGTCTGGTCCTCGGATGACGCCCTTTCCCTGACGGAGGTCCCGGTGCGTCTCCTCGTCGTCGGAGGAGGCGTCATCGGCTTGGAGCTTGCCACGATCTACCGGCGCTTGGGGAGCGAGGTCGCCGTCGTCGAGATGATGGGGGACGTCCTTCCGGGCCTTGACCTTGATGCGCGGACGCTTGCCCTCGTCCGGCGTTCCCTCGGCGCTCTTGGGATCACCCTGCACCTGAACGCGGCCGCGGAGTCCTTCGAGGAGACCCCCCAAGGACTCGCCGTCCGACTCCGCTCTGGGGAGCGCCTGGAGGCGGAGAGGGTTCTCGTCGCGGTCGGCCGACGTGCGAACTCGGCCGGGATCGGCCTGGAGACGGCCGGGATTCTGCCGGATCGGCGCGGCTTCGTCCCGGTCGACTCGAGCCTGAAGACGAGCGCCCCCGGCGTCTGGGCGATCGGGGACCTCGTCCCTGGCCCGATGCTCGCTCACAAGGCCTCTGCGGAGGGGGTGAGGGTGGCTGGGTCGTTCGTTGGAGAGGACGTCCCGCTCGACTACGAGGCGATCCCCCAGGCCGTGTTCACCGATCCGGAGGTCGCCTCCGTGGGCCTCTCCGAGGCGCGGGCGAAGGAGAGGGGGCACGAGACGGTCGTCGGCCGCTTTCCCTATGCCGCTCTCGGGAAGGCCCTCGGGATGGGGGAGAGCGAGGGGTTCTTCCAGGTCGTCGGGGAGAAGGGGACCGGGAGGCTCCTCGGGGTTCAGATCGTTGGGGCGGAGGCCTCCGACCTCATCTCCGAGGCTGCCCTAGCGGTCCAGTCCGGGCTCACCCTTGCCCAGATCGCCGACGCCATCCACCCTCACCCCACGCTCCCGGAGGGGCTGAAGGAAGCGGCGGAGAACGCCCTGGGGCGGGCGATCCACATCGTCAACCGCTAGCGGCCGGCGACGAAGGGGGAGCCGCCTTGCGGCGCAAGGGGTGCTCCGCGGCCCGGGCCTCGAAGAAGAGGACGCCCGGGACGAAGAAGCCGGCGACGCCGAGGACGAGGAGCGTCGCCCCGGCGACGATGTACCAGAACTGGATTCCCATCAGGTCGGCGAGCGGGCCGGCGGCCCCGAGGCTCAAGGGAGCCATCAGCGAGGCGACGCTCGACGAGAGCGTGAGGACGCGCCCCTGCATCTCCGGCGCGACCTCGGCCTGGAAGAGCGAGAGGAGAGGTCCAGACGCGATCGGGGCCATGAGCCCCGTGAACAGGACCGCGCCCGCAGCAAGCCAGAACGCCCAGCCCGGGAGAAGCCCGACGCCGAGGATCCCCAACCCCACTCCCCCGATCCCCAAGAGGGCCGTCGCCATTCGCTTGCGGAACCCGCCCCAGACGCCGAGGGTGACCCCTCCGACCACGAGTCCAATCCCGAACGC
>CAYHBG010000105.1:0-2845 GCA_964354815.1 uncultured Thermotogae bacterium | reverse complement strand
GCGTTCATCCAGCCCAGGTGCAGGGCATCCCCTTGGAAGTGCTTGACCACGAGCAGGGGGAGGAGGGAGGCGGCCGGGCTCAGGGCGAAGTTGAGGACGGCGCCCATGGCGAGGAGGAAGAGCAGGCCGGGCCAACTCGCGACGTAGCGGAACCCCTCCGAGACCTGTTTCAAGACCGACCCGCGCGCCGCGCGCGAGGTGGGGACCCCCGCGGGCTGGGGGATCGGTGTGAAGAGCAGAGGGACGATGGCGATCGCGGCCGTCACGACGTCGATCCCCAGGATCCCGTACATCGGCAAGATGGCGAGGAGGAGGGCGCCCAGGATCGGGGCCACGACGTTCAGCGCGCCGCTCATCGACTGGTTCAGGCCCGCGACCCGCGGGAGGTGCTCCCTGGGGACCATGAGTGAGGTCGAGGCGGCCATCGCCGGCCAGTGGAACCCGCTCCCTACCGAGCGGATCGCCATCACCACGTAAACGTGCCAGATCTCGGTCACGCCCAAGTAGAAGGCGTAGGCGAGACCGGCCGAGGCGAGGGCGATCCCAAGATCGGCGACGATCATCACCGAACGGCGCTTCCAGCGGTCGATCAGGGCGCCGCAGAAGGGGCCGAGGAGGATCTGGGGAAGGAGGGCGACAAGGCTCGCCGTGGCGAGGACGGTCGCCGAGTGCGTCTTCTTCGTCATCCACCAGATGAGGGCAAACTGGACGAGCTGGCTCCCGATGAGCGAGATCTGCTGGCCGGTCCAGATCGTGAAGAACCGCCGCGCCCAACGTTGCGTCAGCCCTTCCCTGTCGCTCATCCGTGCGGCCAACCTACCCGTCGCTCGTCACGCTGACTTGATCCACGGCGATCGCTGGCGTCTTGATCGAGCCCGAGGTCCACTCCGGCTCGCTCGCCAGGGCGACCAAGTGGTCCTTCAGGAGGTCGTAGACGTTCCCGGCGATCATCGTGTTCTTCACCCGGCCCACGACCTTCCCCTTCTCGATCTTGAACCCGATCCCGACGTTGTTCGAGAACTCACCGGCTTGGATGTTCCCCTGCCCGAGGCCCAGGACGGCCTCCACCAGGAGCCCTTCCTGGATGCCGGCGACGAGCGTCTCCTCGCTCTCGGTGCCGGGAGAGAGGACCGTGTTGCTTGTGAGGACCCCCGGCAGCGAACGGAACCCGCCCCCGCCGAAGGCGCTCGTCTTGTACCCGTTCCCGGTGGGGTGGGCCTTCGCACGGGCCGCGGTGCGCAGGTCGTAGATGAACCCCTTCACGACCCCGCCCTCGAGGAGGGCCGTGCGCGCCGTGGGCGTCCCCTCGTCGTCGAACCCGGCGCTGCGTGGGCCCCGCAGGACCGTCCCGTCGTCGACGAGCGTCACGCGCCGGTCGACGACCTGCTCACCGACTCGCCCCTTGAGCGGGGACGTCCCCAGCAGGACGGACTTCCCGTTGAACCCGGCGAGGAGCGGCATGAGGAGCGCGATCGCGCCGCGCGGCGTGAACACGACCGGGAGCGGCTTCGACGGGACCGACGCGATCCGGTCGGCGAGGGAGAGGTAGTAGACAAGCCGATCGACGATCCTCTCGAGGTCGATGTCGGAGACGAAGCGGCCCTGCGCCTCGCCCGCGAGGACATAAATGTCTCCCTCCCGAGCGAGGGCGACCTCGATCCCCACGCCGATCAGCGTCCGTTCCTCGAGGACGCTGAGGCCGCTTGAGTTCGCGATCTCGACCGTCTCCGCCCCCTTGCCCAGGGTGACGTTCACCTCGGCCTCGGGGGCGGCCTCCTGGAGCCGGCGGATGGCCTTCTCGGCCCGCTCGATCAGGTCCTCGTCCTTGAGCTTGAGCACGGCCTCGTCGCGGACGGCCGGCGCCCGGCGCGCCCCGTCGGACGGGAAACGGAACCCGGCCTCATCCCCGAACGCGGCGGCCGCCACGGCCGATGCGATCATCCCCCTGGGGTCCGCGAGATCGGTCGTCGTCGAGAAACCCAGGCGCCCGCCCTTGACCACGCGCAGGGCGAGGCCCTCTGCCTCGTGGATCTTGATCGATTCGAGCGCCCCGGAGTGGAAGACGATCGGGACGCCGCGCGTCCGGTGGTGGTAGACCTCGGCCTGGTCGACCTCTTTCCGCACTCGATCCAGGATGTCCTTCATCAGTGCCCTCCGATCGTCACGTTCTGGATCCGGATGTGCGGCGAGCCGTCGGTCACCGGGAGAGGATACTGGCCGCCCTTCCCGCACCCGCCGGCGCCGCCCTTCATCTCCCGGTCGTTCCCGATCCGGTCGATCGCGCGCAGGGTCTCAAACACATTCCCGGTCAGGACGACGTCCCTCACCAGCTCCCCGACCTCGCCGCGCACGATCTCGTGGGCGTACGCCGCGGAGAAGCTGAACTGCTCGAGGGCCGTCTGCCCGCCGTACGCCTCCACGGCGTAGAGACCCCGGTCGACGCCCTTGAGCATCTCCTGGAACGTGCTTTGTCCGTCCTCGATGTAGGTGTTCCGCATCCGGACGATCGGCGGGTGTTCGTAGGACATGGCGCGCGCGTTCCCCGTCGGCTCGGCCCCCATCTTCCGCGCCGTCTCACGGGAGTGGAGGAGCCCGCTCAAGACCCCCTTCTTGATCAGATGCGCCTTCTTGCGCTCCACCCCCTCGTCGTCGTAGGGGACGTTCCCGCGCAGGCCGGGCAGGTATCCTTCGTCGACGACCGAGAGCCCCTTCACCCCGAACTCGGTCCCAAGCTTCATCAACTTCATCAGCCGCTCGTTCTTGAACAGGAAGTCGGCCTCGCAGAAGTGGCCGAACGCCTCGTGGATGAAGACCCCGGCGAGGCCCGGGTCGAGGACGACCGTGT
>CAYHBG010000104.1:0-4863 GCA_964354815.1 uncultured Thermotogae bacterium | reverse complement strand
AGTTCAATCCTGCGGTGGTCCTCAGAGAGGGTCGCCGGGTCTCCCGGGCGGCCGACGATGACCAGGGTGATGAGGGTGAAGTCCTCTGGGATCCCGAGGACCTGCTTCACCACCGTCGGGTCGTAGCCGGCGATGGGGTGGGCGATGAGGCCCATGGAGGTCGCCTGGACCATCATCATCCCCACGGCCATCCCGCAGCCGAAGAGGAAATAGTCCCGCCGGTCGGAGAGCTTGCAGTCGAGGTCTCGCTTTGAGGTGACCGCGATGAGGACGGGCGCAGGCTTCGCCCAGTAGTTTCCTCCCGGCATCGCCGCCTTGACCGACGCGAGCGCCTCCGGGTCGTCGACCACGACGAACCGCCAGGGCTGGTTGTTGAAGCAGGACGGGGCAAGATGGGCCGCACGGACAAGGAGGAGGACTTCCTCCTCGCTCACCGGCTCGGTGGACAGGGCGCGCTTCGCCCGCCGTCTCTCGATCAGAGGATGAAGCTCCATCGGAGGTCACCTCCTCGATGGCCCGTCGGGATCACTCCTCGGCGGGGTGCATCGGCTGCCCGCAGCAAACGAGCGTCCCGGCGCCTGCCTGGACGACCTTCACCCGCTGCCCGCACAGGTCGCAGACGTTGGTCCTTCCTTTGATCGCCATCGATCCCTCCTAGAGCCTAAGCGAGCTCTCCCACAGGCCGTGAAGGTTGCAGTACTCGACGGCAATCAGCTCCGAGAGGCCGGTCAGGCTGACGTGGGCGGTCACGTCTGGGCTTCCGTACGTCGGCCCGAGGTCGAACGTCGCGAGGTGGACGAGGACGCCTCCCTTCACTCCGAACAGGGCGACCCACTTGATGTGGTGCTCGACCGTGTTCGGGTGCGGGACCTCCTTTCCGACGATGATGCGGACGGCTCTCTCTCGGCAGTCCGGGCACGAGACGAGGTCGATCACCGGGACGTGCTTTTCCTTTCCTTCCTGCTTGTCGGTCTTGATCAGATCCCCCAGTCGCATCGAAGCCTCCTTTCCGGCCGCGGCCGGTCCTGGCTAGTCGTCCTCCAACCCGCGCACTGCCGTCAGGATCTCGCGCAGGTCAGGGAGCCTTTCGATCGGGTACACCTTGGAGAAGCGGACGATCCCATCCCCGTCGATGATGAGGACCGCCCGTTCCGAGAAACCGTCCTCCTTGCGGAAGATCCCGTAGCGTTCGGCGACCAGCCCGTGCGGCCAGAAGTCCGAGAGGAGGCGGGTCTGCTTGATCTTGAGGTGCTCCGCCCAAGCCTTCTTCGACGGGACCGGGTCCACGTTCACCCCGAGCGCGACCGCGTTTGCGCCAGCGAAAGCTGCGGCGTTCGCCTCGAGGGCCTGCATCTGCTCCGAGCAGACCTTGGTCCACGCGAGGGGATGGAACGAGAGAACGACCGTCTCCCCGCGGAAGTCTCTGAGCGCGGCGAGCTTCCCGTGCTGATCCTGGAGACGGAACTCTGGCGCCGGTCTTCCTGTTGGTACTATGCTCATGGCCTCTCCTCCTTGACGTTCGTCCTCTTCACTCGGAACGGCTCGAGGCGCCGCGCGATCTCCGCCGGGGTAATGACAGGCAGCTCGGCCAGGGGCCGTCGCCCCGTGCGGTCGTGGTACCGGGACGCGAAGACGGGACGAGGCGTCCCCCGATACAGAACGCCGATCCAGATCTGCTCGCGGTCGTTCGCCAGGCGGATTGCGGCCTCGCGGTCGTGGGGATCGTGGCTTGCTGCGACCGGGGCGGTCCTCTCCCGGTACCACGCGGTGGGGTGTGTCCCCCACGTGAGGCAAGGCTGGACGACCTCGACGAGGGAGAGGCCCGGTTGGGCGATCGCCTGGACGAGGATCTCCGAAAGGGTCGGGATCCCCCCGGCGAACCCGCGGGCGACGAACGGGGCGTCTTGGAGAATGGCGATGGCGAGCATCCTCAACGGCTCGATCTCCACCCCCTGGACTTGGAGGCGCGTCTTCTCGCCGAGCGGCGTGGTCGGCGAGGCCTGTCCCTTCGTGAGCGCATAGAGCTCGTTGTTGTGCACGACGACCGTGAGGTTGGGGTTCCTGCGCAGGGCGTGGAGCAGGTGGTTCCCCCCCTCGCCGTAGAGGTCCCCGTCGCCCGAGGTGACGATCGTCGTCAGGGTGGGGTTGGCGACGGCGATCCCCGTCGCGGCCGGGATTGCCCGGCCGTGGAGCCCGTTGAAGACGTTCGCCGAGAGGTAATGCGGGAGCTTTGCTGCCTGGCCGATCCCCGAGACGAGGCAGACCTCGTGGGGCCTCTTTCCGAGCTTCCCGAGCGCCTGTTGGAGCGCCGCGAGGATCCCGAAGTTCGAGCAGCCTGGGCACCACTGGTTCTCGACTCCGCTCTTGAACAGGTCAGGCTCGCCCATCGAGGCCCCTTTCGATCTCCTGTGCCGTGATCGGGAGACCGTCGTAGCGGCGGACGGCGCCGGAGAACGTGAGCCCGTACTCGCTTGAAAGGAGGCGAGCGAACTGGCCCGTGGCGTTTCCCTCGACGGCGACGAAGCGCGCCCCCTTGGGAAGGGAGACGTTCGGGAGGGGCCACAGCTCGGTGAAATGGAGCGCCCCCACGCGCTCTCCCCTCGTGCGGCGCCGGTCCACCGCCTCCCGGATCGCCCCACGGGTGGACCCCCAGCCGACGAGGATCGTCTCCGCCCCCTCGATCCGGTACGTCTCCGGGGCCGCGATCTCCGCCCGCAGGGCGAGGCCCTTCTTCAGGCGCTTCTCGACCATGCGCGGCCGCATCCCCGCGAGGTCCTCGGTGAGGTGTCCCGCCTCGTCGTGCTCGTCGCTGTCGACGATGACGAGGTCCTCCCCCTGGCCGAAGTAGAGACGAGGGGAGACCCCGTCCGGTGAGAGACGGTAGCGCTGGTAGGGGCGCGCTTCTCCAGGTGGGGCAAGAGCCGGCTCCGGCCGAACCCGATCGACCGGTAGATCAGACAAGGTGAACAGAGAGTCCGCGAGGAGTTGGTCGGAGAGGACGATGGCCGGGACCTGGTACCGATCGGCGAGGTTGAACGCGCGAATGATCTTCTCGAACGCGTCCCGCGGATCGGATGGGGCGAGGAGGAGCCGTGGGAACTCCCCGTGGCCCGCGTGGAGGGCGAACAGGAGGTCGGCCTGCTCCGTCCGGGTCGGGAGACCCGTCGCTGGTCCCGGCCGCTGGGCGAGGACGATCACGATCGGCGTCTCGATCATCCCCGCGAGGCTGAGCGCCTCGACCATCAGGGCGAACCCTCCTCCCGACGTCGCGGTCATCGCCCGCGCCCCGGCCGCCGAGGCACCGAGAGCCATGTTGATTGCCGCGATCTCGTCCTCCGCCTGCTCCGTGAATACCCCCAGGTCCTCGTTCCTGGCGAGGGTGGTGATGATTTCAGTAGAGGGCGACATCGGGTAGGCGCTCATGAACCGGCACCCGGCCGCCGAGGCGCCGAGGGCCAGGGCGTCGTTCCCGGTGAGGAGGTAGGCCTCCGAGGGCGCCTCGTTCGGCGGGTCGGCCCACTTCCGTCCCGCGACGCGGGCCTCCGCGAGGAGGGCGATTCCCCGCCGCGCGGCGGCGAGGTTCTTCTCCTCTATCTCTCTTGACTTCCCGCCGAACAAGGTCGTCACCGCCCGTTCGAGCGAGCCCGGCCCCATTCCCAGAAGCGCGGTGAGCGACCCGGCGGCGAGGGTGTTCGCCATGCGTCGGTCCCCCAACGCCTCGGCCGTCCGCCGGAACGGGAGAGAGGCGGTCCCTGGATCCGGTGTCGCTCCGGCCTCCCCGTCGGTGAGGAGGAGGCCGTCCGGACGGAGGAGAGGGCGGTAGGCCCTCGCGGCGTCGGGGTTCAGGGCGAGGAGGAGGTCCGCGTCGAGGCGGGGTGCATTCAGGGGCGAGGAAGTTAGCCGGATCCGGAAGCTCGACCGGCCCCCGCGGATCCGCGACTCGTACTCCTGGAACCCGAAGACGGCGTAGCCTTCCTGGAGAGCGGCCCGGGAGAAGAGCTCTCCGACCGTCTGGACTCCTTCTCCCGCCGCCCCGGCGATGACGACCGAGAGGTCCATCCTCCTCCTCTAGGGCACCTGGTGCCGCGCCGCGATCGTGTCCGCAAGCGAGTCTAGGGCGGTGCGGGTCTCCTCGGTCGGGAGGCCTCGACACAGGACCGAGGGAAGCCAGTCCGGCTTCAGCCCCTCGAGGAGGGCCTTCGTCCGCGCCTCCGCCTGGCTCGACCAGCCGTACGACCCGAAGAACGCGGCGTGGCGGAGCTTGGGGCGCAGGGCCGAAGCGAGGTACGCCGCACTGACCGCGGAGGGGTGTGGGCCGACGAGGACCGTGGGCGCCCCCAGGACGAGGGTCCTCGCGTCGACAAGGGCCATGGCGAGCTTCCCGAGATCGGTCACGGTCAGGTTGAACGACTCCACTCCGACCCCGCGCTCGGTTAGGGCGGCAGCCAGGTGCTCCGCCATCCTCGCCGTGCTTCCGTGCATGGAGACGTAGGCGAGGACGACTTCGTTCTTCGGCGCGGAGAGGACCCAGTCGCGGTAGGCGTCGAGGATGAAGGAAGGGTCCGAGTGGATCGGGCCGTGGCTCGGGGCGATCTGGGAGAAGGTGTAGCGCGCCAGGCGCTCGAGGTGTCCTTTGATGGCCGCGCGGAACGGCATCATGATCTCGGCGTAGTACCGCTTCGCCGCTTCGTAGACCCTTGGTCGGTCCGTGGCAAAGAGGCCGGGCAGGGAGAGGTGCGAGCCGAAGAGATCGCACGGGAAGAGGACCCGCTCCTCGCGCAGGTAGGTCAGCATCGTCTCCGGCCAGTGCACCCACGGGGCGTGGAGGAACTCGAGTGTTCGTCCGCCCAGGGAGACGGTCTC
>CAYHBG010000103.1:2586-4889 GCA_964354815.1 uncultured Thermotogae bacterium | reverse complement strand
TTCGGAACTGATCTTCCGAAGGCTCCTTCAGGCGAATCATCCGTCCGCTCCCAGCAAGGCCAAGGCCATCCTGCCTCAGTCTGCGGCCATCGTGGGCGGCGGGAAAGGCCCAAACCCCGTCGGGGGAACTGATCCACCCGGCCGGGCTGCCGGCCCCGCGCCGGGGCATCGAACGATGGACCGCGAGAGTGAAGCCGCCGGCCCCTTGGGCGGGCACAGCGGCCGTGACCAGTCTACGTCCTCGCTCCGCCTCGGCGCCCCTTTCGGGCAAGGACCTGCACACTCGTGGCAAAGACCCCCGCCTTGGCCCAGGCGTCTCGCGCGAGAGCCTCGTCGCGCCCTTCTTCTGTCTTCGGGGCTCGCGCTCGTCGGGAGCCCTTCGACGGATCGGGCCCCGCGGCCTTCCCCCCCGTCCTCCCCACCGGCCTTTCGCCGAGCACCTCCACCTCTCCGAAGCCCGCGGCCTCGATCGCCTTCAGGTAGTCCTCCCTGGGCATCGCCCCGGCAATGCAGCCGGCAACCGCTTCCGGGTCCCTCCGGATCCCTTCGGGCAGGTCCGCCACCAGGACGATGTCGGACACCAGCAGCCCCCCTCCTGACCGAAGGGAGCGGTACGCCTCCCGGAAGACCTGCGCCTTGTCGGGAGAGAGGTTGACGACGCAATTGGAGATCACCCAGTCGACCGACGCGTCCGCCACGGGCAGGTGCTCGATCTCCCCGAGGCGGAACTCGACGTGGTCGTACCCGCCCTCCCGTGCGTTCTTCCGCGCCTGGTCGATCATCTCGGGAGTCATGTCGACCCCAATGACCCGCCCGCTGGCGCCAACCTTCTCCGCGGCCAGGAAGCAATCGATTCCGGCTCCGGCCCCCAGATCCAGGACGACGTCGCCCTCGCGGATCGACGCTAGAGCGGTCGGGTTGCCGCAGCCGAGGCCGAGGTTCGCCCCGTTGGGGATGGAAGCGAGCTCCTTCTCCGAGTAACCAAGACGGTCCATCCCGGACGCAGTCCCAGAGCACGATTCGGGGGCACAGCAGGAATGGTTGTCCCGTGCGATGCGACCATAGACGCGCCGCACCGCGCTTCGCACGTCCTCAGTGGTCACGGGTCACCTCCGCGCCAGCCCTCTCGGCTCTCCTTGCGCCGCCGCGCTGAAGAGAGCCTGCAAGGACCGGGCTCAGCAGTTCCTCGATCTTCAAAGCGAGGTCGTCGGCCCTGGACAGGGTCAGGCAGGCCACGCTTCCGTCCTTCTCCCATGCGGTGATCGCCAGCTTGGCGCCTGGGGCGATGCCCGCCGCGTCGCGCAATGCCTTCGGCAGGACCATCTGCCCGCGAGCATCGACGCTGACCACGGCTACGAGCCGGCAACAGCACGCCGGACACGAGGCTGGGGTACCTACCTCCTGCCCTCTTCTCCTCGTCATCTCTTCCTCCTCACGGGTCAGCAGTTTCAGAATAGTCGGGACAATCAGCGAAAGAGTCTAGAGCTCCCCTGACCTGTCGTCAAGGTCATCTCGCGACCTGGGGTTCCCCACGGAGAGCCCGGGATAGGACGTCAAGACCGAACGACGGGGAAGGGAGATCAGGAACGATATCTAGCGGCCCGAGCCATTGGATGGTCGGACGGCCCCTGGGAGTCGCCGATTGGACGCAGTCCCGACCCGTCGTGCTGCCGGCCAAGCGCGCGAAGTCAGATCCAAAGCGGACACCCCAGTACGCGACGAGAGATGACCTCACGGACGTCCGTCCCGGAGAGAGCGAGGAAGTTGCGGGTCGCGCCTGCTTCCGATCTTCATCGCGGTCCACGCGCGGGGCCTCGGCGGCCCTGCGGCAGATGGATCGTCTCTGGGCAGCCCGCATGGACCACGCAGGCCGAGGAGGCCGGCGCTATGATCGGCCTGCGCCGTCGAACGGATGGATGCCCAAGGCAAGGACTCGACGGCGACTTCCGACGCAAGGAGGAAAGCATGAACAGAGAAGGGTTCCGCCAGTACCTTCACGACCGGTCGATCCCCAAGGAGTCGATCGAGCAAGCCCTGGCCCTCGCGGATCGCTTCGAGGCCTTCCTCCGCGAGCCGGGCCGCCCGGGCGCGGTCCAGACGGCCCGGCCAGAGGACCTGAGCGCCTTTATCGGGCGTCTCATGGAGCACAAGGAGAACGGCGAAGAGAACCTCGTCACCCTCGTCCGCTACGCCTGGTTCGGGAAGAACTATCCCGTGTACGTCGCAGGGCTCGAACTGGTCGACGGCGCGGAGGTGCTCGACAACCTCTACGCGAAGCTCGGAAAGGAGTTCGGCGCCGAGGT
>CAYHBG010000103.1:0-2486 GCA_964354815.1 uncultured Thermotogae bacterium | reverse complement strand
CGCGACACCCTCGTCCTGTTCGAGCGCCTGAAGCGCGAGGGGCGCCCGTTCTTCGCGCAGATGATCACCGACGACGTGATCGAGTACGTGCGGACCCACCCCGAGGTACAGCAGGGCGTCCGCGTCGGGAACGTCATCTACGAGTCGAAGATCCCGTACATGACCCGGGAGTATCTCGCCGAGACCGACCCGAGAATGAAGGCGTACTACTACTGCCACTGCCCGTGGGTGCGGGAGTCCCTCCGCCAGGGCAATGGCCGGGTTCCGGCCGTCTTCTGCAACTGCAGCGCCGCCTTCCACAAGAAGCCGTGGGAGGTGATCTTCGGGCAGCCCCTGCGGGCCGACGTCTTGGAGTCGGTGCTCAAGGGCGACTCGCACTGCCGGTTCGCCATTCACCTCCCGGAGGACGCGCTGTAGGGCTGGCGCGAAGGCACCGGAGCCCCGCGAGACCGTCCCGTCAAAGGAAAGGGAGCGTCCATGAAGGCCATCGCGATCCACGGAAGCCCACGCAGGGGCATGAACTCGGACACGCTGGTCGCGCGCTTCCTTGAGGGGTTCCGGGCGGCCGGCCACCGCGACGTCACGGAGTTCTACGCAAACGAGCTCCGCATCCGTCCGTGCCAAGGGTGTGAGGCATGCAGCCGCCCCCCCGACTACCGCTGCGCGATTCGGGACGACATGGACGCGATCTACGAGGCCTTCGTCGACGCGGACGTCGTCGTCTTCTCCACACCCATGTACTGGGGCTACATGACGGCCCAGCTCAAGGCCGTGGTCGACCGAATGGAGGCCATCGCTCATCCGACGTACTTCCGCGGCAGGAGGTTCGTGCTGATCGCGACCTATCGCCATCACGTCGAGTCGACGGTCGCCTTCTTCCATCGCGTCTTCCCTTTCTTCGGCGGCGAGGTGCACGTCCTCACCTGCCGGACGATGGATGAGGACACCCACGACGACCTTCCGATCTCCCGCTTCCCCGAGAAGCTCGGCGAAGCCTACGACCTGGGGAGGCGTCTGGGAGAGGCTCCCTCTCTCGTGCCCAATGAGCCCAGCCGCCCCAACGGAGGGGCTCTTGAGCTGCCCTGACCGATGTCGGGGCCAGAGGACGTCCATGGACGACCGGGAGAGTCCCCGGTACGATCTTCGCTCAGGGATTCTGTGGGGAGTTGGGGGTGGGCGCCGGCCGTCGCGGCCTGGAGGTGCCGCCTCTCGAAACCCCGAAAGAGAAGGAGGAGCGCATGTCGGGTTGGATTGGCATTGCGATTGCGGTCGTCGTGCTCATTTTCCTCATGGGCATACGCGTCGTCCGCCCCACTCACCGGGCCCTTGTTGAGCGGCTCGGCAAGTACCGGCGGTTCGCGAAACGTGGCTTCAACTGGATCATCCCGTTTGTCGACCACATGATCCAGGTCAACGTCACCGAGCAGATGGTCGACGCCCAGCCTCAGGAGATCATCACCAACGACAACCTGAACGCGCGCGTCGACGCACAGGTCTACTTCAAGGTCAAGGACGACGAGGAGAGCGTCAAGAGCTCTCAGTACAACGTCAACAACTACCAGATCCAGATCGTGAACCTCGCTCGCACGACCCTGCGCAACATCATCGGGACGCTGACCCTGAAGTCGGCCAACAGCGAGCGGAACCGGATCAACGACGAGCTCCTGGCCACCCTAAGCAAGGAGACGAGCAACTGGGGGATGGAGATCGTCCGCACCGAACTGAAGGAGATCGACCCGCCCAAGGACGTCCAGGAGACGATGAACAAGGTCGTCAAGGCGGAGAACGAGAAGATCGCCGCCCTGGACTTCGCGACCGCCGTCGAGCGCCAGGCCGACGGGGAGAAGCGGGCGGAGATCAAGAGGGCCGAGGGGATCAAGCAGGCGAGGATCCTCGAGGCCGAGGGCGAGGCCCAGGCGATCAAGCTCGTGAACGAGGCCGCGGAGGAGTACTTCGTCGGAAACGCGCAGCTCCTGCGGAAGCTCGAGGCCTTGGAGAAGTCCCTCAAGGACAACACGAAGATCGTCATCCCAACGGGGTCCGACCTGATCAACGTCATCGGCGACATGGCCAGCATCCTGCCCGTCAAGCTCCCATCGCACGAGCCCGGGGCGAAGGCGTCCTAGCTCCTCCTACAGACCCGGGAAGCCACGGCCCGCGGACGGGATCATCGAGCCCGCCCGCGGGCTGTCTCTTGGCGCACGCGGAAGGAGGTTCAGGGATGGCCGTTCCGTTACCCTTGACGCGTGGGAATCGGCTTGCGCTTGCCCGCGCCTTTGCCGCCGTCCCGCACGTGGACCTGTCGATCGACTGCGTCCTCGAGGACCAGCTGGGCGGCGCGCTACGACTGCGAGGACGAAGCCCGCGGCCGCGCCGCCCGCGGCTTCATCCCGAACAGGAAGCGGATCGGCCGCCAGCGACGGACGAGGAGCTCGTAGCAGAGCCACGTCGTGACCGTCGCGAGCGTCAAGAGGACGAGATAGCCC
>CAYHBG010000102.1:0-5031 GCA_964354815.1 uncultured Thermotogae bacterium | reverse complement strand
CGAGCATTCCCTTCGTGAGCGGGACGAGAATCGTCCGGCGCTCTGTGAGGACGAACGCAAGGTTCTCAGGCGTTCTGAACGGCCTCTTCTTCTGGACCGGGATCGCACACAGGACCTGCTCTGCCATGGGTTCTCCTTCTCCGTCGCCCGTTGCAGCTTCGGTGCCGCATTCTGTCACATGTGGATGAGGAGATGCAAGGCAGGTCACGGGAGAAGCGGCGATCGCGGGCCTTCGTGGATGGGCGGTTGCCGCTTCTCTCTGGCTCAGGTCAGGATGCCTCTTGGCGGAGAGAACCCCTGCCCATTCCAGGGGCTGGTCGTCTGGAGCCTGCGGGACCGATCCTGGAACGCGTCTGGCCGCTTGGTGGTAACAGGTGCCGCAATCCTCAGGTTCCCGGTTCTAGAGGGGATCAGTGAGGTCCAATCAGCTTCCCGCTGCCGTCCGAGGCACATGGGCGTCTACTCCTCGACGACCTTGCCCTTGCCGGGGGGGCGTTCAAGCGCTGTGTCTTCGCACGCATAGCCGATCGCCCGGTACCCTCGCAGCCGCTTCTCAAACATCCTAACGAGCATGGGCACCCCGCGGTCGACGTAGTCGTAGATTCGCACCTCGGTCTTCCCGGAGTGGAGACGGTGGAGGCGACCGGTGTACTGCACCAGCGTTCCCCTCCACGAGATGGGCAGTGCGAGGAACAGCGTGTCGAGTCGTGCATCGTCGAAGCCCTCGCCGACGTAGCGTCCGGTGGCGAGGAGCAGGCGCTCCTCTGCGTCGGGGATTGCCGCGAGTTGGGCAAGGACCTCACGTCGCTCCTTGGGACTCATCCCGCCGTGGAGGACGATGAGGTGCCGAGTGAAGGTTCGTAGCCGTTCGGCGAAGTGCTCGAGGTGATCGCGCCGTTCGGTGAGCAGAAGGGGTGACCGTTTGTCTTCCAGGGCACGGACCACATCGTCGAAGACGAGGTCGTTTCGCTCCGGATCCGCTGCGAGGGCGGCGTAGAGTTCCTGGACGCCAGTACGATCTGAGACCGCTGGAGGCTGGAATCCTGTCTCGCGGACGACGAGCTTGTGCTCGAACGGGTGCCGCGCGGCGTGGCTCTTGGGATCTACGCTGAAGCGGACTGGGCCGAGTTGCATGCGGGTGATGGGGTCGTGCCCATCGCGACGTCGCGGCGTGGCGGTGAGCCCGGTGACGTAGCGGGCCTTCGTCTCAGCAAGAACTCGCTCGAAGGATACGCAAGGGCAGTGGTGGCACTCATCGACGATGACGTGGCCGTAGCCCGCAACAAGATCGCTCACCTGTCCCTTGCGAACGAGACTCTGGAGCATCGCTACGTCGAGCCGGCCGTTCGGCTTGGCCTTGCCTGCGCCGATCTGACCGATGTCCTTCGGTTCAATGTCAAGGAAAAGGGAGAGTTGGGCAACCCACTGATCGAGGAGCGGCTTGCGATGGACGAGGACGAGGGAACTCCTGCCTCGGGCAGCGACAAGGTAGACGCCGACGACGGTCTTGCCGATTCCCGATGGGGCAACGAGGACGCCCGTGTCGTGGGCGAGGAGTGCCCGCACAGCCTGTTCTTGAACTGAAGTCAAGCTTCCACGGAACCTGACATCGAGTGCCACGCCATTCTCCCGCCTATCGTCGATAGCGAGGGCGACGCCATACTCGTGGAGCAGCGTTTCGACCTCGGGCAGGCAGCCACGGGGCAGCGCGATGTGCTCGGTGAGGTCCTCGAAGCAGGCGATGACGCGCGGCGTGAGCGCGGTCGAGAACCGCATGCTCTGCCTCTTGTAGAACTCCGGGTTCTGAAAGGCCGCCAAGCGTTTCACCTGGCTGAGCAACGGCGAGGGCAGGCCTGTCTTCTCAAGAAAGAGCCGTTGGGAGAGGACCGCGTGGATCTCGCCGGGAAGCCGTCGCGCGATTGCTGCGCGCGGCGGTCGGCCGGATGGAGGTCCTTCCCACGGGGCACGCTCATCCGTGTCCAGTGTGTCGCCGACCTGAACGCCGATGTCGTGCCTGCGGACTCTGGCTCCATTGGCGAGGGCATGGATGAGGGCGGGGTCGAGCCGCCGGACGCTCTCAAGGAAGGTCCACTGGTCCGGGAACGGCGAGAACGCGCTGTCGACGAACACCGAATTGCCGAGCTCGCGGGCCCGCCGTTGAAGTGGCAGAGCGATCAGATTGCCGAAACCGCCCTTCGGCAGGCTATCCTGATTGGGAAAGAGGCGGTCGTAGGACTCCATCGAGAGCTGGTGCCGTTGGGTCATCGTCTCGGTGAGGAAGAAGCAGCCCATCTTGCGGGCGGCGGCAGCCTCCACCGGCGCAGCGAAGAAGAACCAAGCGTGGGCGCCATTACCGGAGCGTGACCGTTCGACGGCGACGGGGACACCGAGTCCCTTGCAGGTCTCGACAAAGGCGGCGCTGTCGTCCTGCCATGAACCCTTGTCGAAGTCTATGGTTAGGAACCGGCACGTCTCATCGGGCAGGAGCGGGTAGACACCCATGACGTGGTCGCCCTTGAGGTGCCCAGTGATCTCCTCGTCGGTGACTGGAAGGAACGCTTGGTTTGGGCACTCACCGCAGCTTGCTCGCCGACCTGCCTCCTTCTTCTTCTCGCAGACCCCGTGCACCCACTCGTTGGCGCACGCCGGTGAGTAGCCGGATCTTCCCGTCTGGGGGTTCTCCCATCGGCGGGCAAAGACGTCCTCCCGACCGCAGAACAACCTGCGGAAGAGCTTGACCTTCTCAGCATTCGACATGGCGACAGGTGCTGTTGGGTCCGGCGTCGCTGACGACTGGTTCTCAGTCTGTGCGGGTGGGAGCGAACTGAGTTCTCCATGCAACGCGGCCAGGCGGGCAGCACGGTCACTGAGTTCGGAACGCAGTTGGGCGAGCTTGTGCTCTTCGCGTGCGATCTCGGCGATCAGCTCTTCGCGGCGCATCAGACGCCCTCCACCGGCGGCTCGACACCCTTCCACGATTCGCCGGGCAGAAGCGGGACGAGTTCGGCAAGAACGTACTCGGCCGCAGCCTCACGGCTCCACGTTGCTCCCAAGGCCAGCAGCGGCTCAATATCTCGCCCGAAGCTTGGATTGGCGAGCTTCTCGTGGAGGTTCTTCTCAAGCTCAGCGCGCGAGACATGCAGCCCGTCGTGCTCGATATGGCGCCGGAAACACTCGACGAGTCGCTCTGGATCTACAGCCACGCGGCAAGACGCCACCCACAGATCGAACAGGTCGCGGCCCTTTCTGCGTTGGTAGAGTGCGCGGAGCTTCGTGCCGAGCAGCTCATCGAGCTCGTGGGTCGTAATCTCGGAGCTTCCGCGAAACCACCCGTTCTCCACCTCGAAATGGCGTCGGAGCAGACCGAGCACCGCGAAATGCTCGCGGGTGTTGATCTCGACCTTGAGCCTCATCGAGATCACCGGTTCGATCTCGGTGGTGAACCGGTAGTAGAACGTGACCCCGCCGCGTTCCTGCTTCCATTTCGGCTCGCCGAGCCAGGGATCGAGTCGCCGATGGACCGCGTCCATGACGGCGCCGATCGGGCCTGCTTCCACCTGCACGAGGTCGATGTCCTCGGAGTACCGCTCGGGCTCAGCGAGGAAAAGCTTGTGCAGCGCCGTCCCGCCGCGGAGGGCTACCTGGTTTCGGATAGCTTCCTCGGAGTACAGCTCAACGAGCGCTCGAGAAAGGATCAGGTCCTGCTCGACCTGGGCGTCCTGGGGCCACGGCGCGCGGGAGCGCCACGCGCTGATGAAGGCGCGTTGGATCACAGGTCCACCTCGATCTCGTCATTTACGATGACCTTCCAGCGACGGTTCACAGGATATCCCTTGACAGCCTTCCCGGGCTTCAACGGTGCGGTGCGCGGTTTCCTCTCGTCTATCCAGTTGGCCAAGGGGGATGCTTGACGGTCGGCGCCGATGTGGTCCAGGAGATACCCAAGCCGCTGTGCGTTGGCGAGCTCGCCATCGATCTCCGCTGCGTCGGCAAGCCTGCGTCCGTCGGTGCGCTCGGCCAACTCAGCAAGCACCGTGGCGACATTGCTCAAGCCCCCGGCAGCGGAGACGTACCGCAAGAGGTCGATGGCCGTGGCCTCGGGGGTAGACACCTGCATCGTGCCGGTCTCCGTCCTCACCGCCACGGTCGGTGTCCTAGCGATGTTCTTCTTGACGAGGAACCGGGTTCGCGCTCGTCCTGCCAGTACCGGGCGCTGGGGTACGTCCGTCACGACCTGGAACTCCTGCGGCTGTTGGTGCCCGGCGCCGTGGAGCGCCGCTGCCGAGAGGACTCCCACGTAGTAAGGCCGGCCCAGGTAGCGCATCAGGTCGTCGATAAACCACGAAGGGGGAGGCGCTCCGGCCGCGCGGTACTCGAGCGGCACGATAACGTAGAAACCCCTCCTCGGAGCCACGATCCTCTTCTTGGTGCCGAGCCGCATCATCGCTCTCTTGAGACTTAGGAGGTTCACTTGAAGAGCATCGAGAGCCTCGCTCCGGTCGAAGGTGTAGCGCCCCCCGGCCTGGAGGTCGTCCACCAGCGCTCTGAGCACTCTTCCTGATGAGATGTTCTTCGCGGTCACCATCACGCTCCTCGTCGTTCATCGCTACAGCTTGCAGAAAGTACTCCGCGAGGGTTCTTTCTGCAAATCATAGAGCCCACGCTCCACCGGCACCGACTGGAGAGACATGTTCACTCTGGGGTCTTAGGGTAGCGCTCCAAAGGCACTTCATGCCCGGAGGTGCCGGTCACCTCGGTGGCCAGGGTCCATCATCCCATTCAGACGGTAGCCGGAGGACCGAGTCAGGGGCAACG
Organism: uncultured Thermotogae bacterium; assembly: GCA_964354815.1. Classification (GTDB taxonomy): domain Bacteria; phylum Bipolaricaulota; class Bipolaricaulia; order UBA7950; family UBA9294; genus CAYHBG01. The sequence continues at coordinate 216 of CAYHBG010000102.1, read as the reverse complement.
CGGACCACCACGGGGACCTCGCTGCGCGGAACTGCGGGGCGGGAAGGCAGCACGGAGTGACCTGGCCGAGCGTCGGTCCGTGTGCCGGCAAGGAAGCGATCGGGCCTCGCCCGCGATCGGGCGTGGCGCCCCTCCGCTGGCGTCCAACGTCACGGTAGCGGCGGCCCCGACGAGGGTGCAGGGCAGTCTCGGCTGCTTCCCGCCCGACCGGAGACG
>CAYHBG010000101.1:1298-5066 GCA_964354815.1 uncultured Thermotogae bacterium | reverse complement strand
TCCTCCGACAGGTGCAGGAACGGCGCCGCGGCACCGAGAAGGACGAGGTTCGCGCTCCGGGGCGACCCAGCCCGTTGCGCGATCCCCTCGGCGTCGATGACTAGGGCGCGCGGGAGGTCCGCGAGCGCGCGACGGATCTCTCCCTCATCCGGGTAGGGGTCGATGTTTCTCACCGGGGTCGTGCTCGTGACGACCGTCCCCTCCGGAGCGAGGAAAGGGAGGTAGCGCAGGGCCTCCATCGGTTCAAGCGAAAGGACGAGGTCAGCCGCGCCACGCGGGATGAGATCGGAGTGGACGGGACAGTCGGCGAGGCGGAGGTGGCTCGACACGACCCCACCGCGCTGCGCCATCCCGTGCACCTCCGACTGCTTCAGGTGAAGGCCGCGCTCGAGCGCCGCCCCCCCGATCACCGCGGCGAGGGAGAGGAGCCCCTGACCGCCCACGCCAGCAAGGACGACGTCGACCTTCACGAGGGCTCCTTCCGCGTCGCACGCCGGCGCGCCGTCTGGAGGCACTCTCGCCGCGCGATGACGACCGAGACCCCCTCATGGCCGATCTCCGCCTTGAGGATCTCGACGTTCTTCGCGTGCTCCTTCGGCAAGGGGACGATCTCCCGCAGGTGCTCCGGCTCGACGCCGAGTCCCGTGCAGATCGCCTCCAGCCGACCGGTCGCGCTCGACCCCTGCCCGCCGGTCATGGCGACGGTGAGGTTGTCCAGGATGAGGATCGTGATCGGCGTCCTCTCGAGGACGCAGTCGAGGAGCCCGGTCATCCCGGAGTGGGCGAAGGTCGAGTCCCCGATCACCGAGACGACCGGGGCAAGGCCGGCGTCCGCCGCGCCCTTGGCCATCGTGATCGACGCCCCCATGTCGACGCAGGTGTCGATCGCGGAGAAGGGGGGGTACGCGCCCAGGGTATAGCAGCCGATGTCGGAGAAGACGCGCCCCGTCTCGGGGAAGCTCTTCATCGCCTCGGAGAGGGCGCGGAAGGTGTCGGCGTGCGGGCAGCCCGGGCAGAGGGACGGGGGGCGCGGGACCGGGACAGTCGAGGCGGCCAACCCCGATGCGCGCTTCCTGCCCACGGCCGCGGCGACGAGCTCGGGGGCAAGCTCCCCTGTTCGTGGCAGCTCGCCCGAGAGCCGGCCCAGGATCCGCGGTCGCTCCCGCTCCGGGTAGCCGCGCAGCTTCGCCTCGATGTGCGGGTACCCCTCCTCGACGACAAGGATCGTCCCGCAGCTCTCGACGAGCCGCTTCACCAGGGCGCGCGGGAGGGGGTACTGTCCGATCTTGAGGAGAGGGTGAGGGCAGACACCACCAAACGCCTCCAGGACGTAGTTCGTCGCGATCCCGGAGGAGAGGATCCCCAGCGACTTGTCCTTCCCCTCACGGTAGCTATTGAACGGACTCCTCTCGCTTTCGCGGACGAAGTCCTCCTGGCGCGAGGCCAGGGCGGCGTACGACCGGCGGGCGGTCGCGGGAAGGATGATGAACCGCTCCGGGTCGTCCGGCAGGCAGAGCGGGTTCTGGGGCCGGGCCGGGCCGAGGGCGACGACCGCGCGGGAGTGGGCGAGGCGCGTCACCAAGCGGACGAGGATCGGGACGCGGTGGCGCTCCGAGAGGTCAAACCCGTACGCCGGGACGGCGTACGCCTCCTGCTGGTTCGAGGGTTCCAGGCACGGGACGAGGGCCAGCTCGGCGTACAGGCGGGAGTCCTGCTCGTTCTGAGAGGAGTGCATCGACGGGTCGTCGGCGGCGTTGACGAGAAGCCCGCCGCCTGTCCCGGTGATGGCGGCGTTGATGAACGGATCGGCGGCGACGTTGAGGCCGACGTGCTTCATGCTCGCCATCGCCCGCCGGCCGGCGAAGCTCATTCCCAGGGCCTCTTCGACGGCCGTCTTCTCGTTCGCCGACCAGGCGCAGTGGACGACCCCGGCCTTCCCCTGCTCGCTTCGCTGGACATACTCCGTGATCTCGGTCGCGGGGGTCCCGGGGTAGCCGTAGGCGCCGGAGAGGCCGGCGTCGAGGGCACCCTGGGCCAGGGCCTCGTCGCCCAACAGGAGTTGCGTCGCCACCTTGCCTCCTCGCGCCGGAGATGGAGAGCCGCTTCTCGCGGCTCGTAGTCAAGGATAAGGCCCTCTTCTCGCGGACGCAATGGATCTCGCCCCGCGGGGACGTGCTGGGCCGAAGCACGCGATGGGCGCGTGTTGTTCGCCTGCCTGGGGGTGGGTATACTGCCGCGATTCCTCTCAAGGTAAGCGCAAGGGGGACAGATGTCACAAGCGCGGAGCGTCTGCATGGTGGGTCATGCCGCGTCCGGCAAGACCACCCTCGTCGCCTCGCTCCTCAAGAAGGGCGGCGTCAAGGACCCAATCAGCCTCGACCCCTCCCAGGAGGAGAAGCATCGGGGCTACTCGATCGACCTCGGGTTGGGGGCGTGCGAGGTGAAGGGGGCGCGGCTCGCGCTCATCGACACCCCCGGCGGGGACGAGTTTGTCGAGGAGATGTACAAGGCTGTCCCGGTGAGCGATCTCTCCGTCCTCGTCGTGAACGGGGAGAAGGGGGTGGAGGTCGTCACCGAGCGTGCGTGGGAGCTCATCCAGACGCTGAAGCGACCGGCCCTCGTCTTCGTGAATCACCTGGATAAGGAGAACGTGGGCTTCGAAAAGACCGTCTCCGCCTTGCGCGAGGAGCTCCAGGGCAAGTTCGTCCCGATCCAGGTCCCGATCGTCAAGGACAAGGCGTTCGTTGGCGTCGTCGACCTGCTCAGGAACCAGGCCGTCCTGTTCGCCGACAAGGCGAAGAAGGAGATCCCCTCCGAGGTCGCGGACGCCGTCGCCACGTGGCGCGGGGTCCTCCTCGAAGAGGTCTCCACGATCGACGACGAGCTGATGATGAAGTACCTCGAGGGGCAAGAGATCTCCTCTCCCGAGATCGCCTTGGCCCTGGCGAAGGGCGTCGCGGCCGGTGCGATCGCGCCGGTCTACTGCGGCTCCGCGAGCCAGGACAAGGGGACGGACCTCCTCCTCGAGGCGATCCTCGCCCTCGCCCCGGCTCCGACCGGGAACCCGGGCGCCGCCCTCTCGGCGGTCGTGTTCAACCTCGCCACCGACCCGTACCTCGGGCGCCTCGTCTACGCGCGCGTCATCCAGGGGACGATGAAGGAGGGGATGACCTGCTTCGATACCGGGACCGGGACGAAGGTGGAGATCCGCGACCTGTTCGTCTTCGAGGGGACGAAGCAGAAGAAGGTCCCCCAGGCCGAGACCGGGGAGGTCGTCGCCATCGGCAAGCTGGAGGGGATCGCCCTGCGCACCACCCTCGCGAGCGAGGCCGGTGCCACGCCCTTCCCGATGCCCGAGTTCCCGAAGCCGGTCTTCCCGCGCGCCATTGTCCCCAAGACGCAGGCCGACGTGGAGAAGATGAGCTCCGCTCTCAAAGAGATCACCTCGACCAAGGCGACCGTCCGAGTGGAACGGGAGCCCGTCACGAAGGAGACGATCCTGTGGGGGATGGGCGACATCCACCTCTCCATGGTCGTCGAGCGCCTCCGGAACCGGTACAACGTGAACCTGGACACGCAGCGTCCTCGGACCCCGTACAAGGAGACGATCCGCAAGAAGGCCACCGCACAGTACCGCCACAAGAAGCAGACCGGCGGGCGCGGGCAGTTTGGGGACGTCACCCTGCGCGTCGAGCCGCTGAAGACGGGTGAACCGTTCAAGTTCGTGAACGAGATCAAGGGCGCCTCGATCCCAGGGCAGTACATCCC
>CAYHBG010000101.1:0-1198 GCA_964354815.1 uncultured Thermotogae bacterium | reverse complement strand
TACACGGGCGACATCGTGGGCGACCTGAACGGTCGCCGTGGCCGGATCCTGGGGATGGAGCCGTTGGGGCGGGTCACGATCCTCCGGGCGGAGGTCCCGCTCTCCGAGCTCTCGAGCTACGCCCTCGATCTGAAGTCGCGCACCCAGGGACGGGCGACGTTCCAGATGCACTTCCTCCGCTACCAGATCCTCCCGGCGAACCTGCAAGAAAAGGCCGTCGCTGCGGCCCAAGCCGAAGCGCAATGAACGTCCGGAACCACATGGCCGCCCCGGTGACGGTGACGGCTCTGGCCCCTCTGTCCGAGGCGAAGCGGGTCATGGAGGAGAACGGATTCGGCGTCCTCCTCATCGCGGCCGAGGACCAGACCCTCGAGGGGTTCATCACCCGGGGGGCGTTGAAGGAGACGACGGACTGGACCGTCCCGGTCGGCAAGGCGGCCTTCGCGGCGCGGTTCACCGTCTCCCCCGACGACACCCTGGAGAGGGCGGCCCTCCTCCTGGTCGCCCACCGGCTTGCCCTCCTGCCGGTCGTCGAGGAAGGGAAGCTCGTCGGGGTCGTCACCCAGGCCGAGGCGCTCGCTGCCCTCGTGCGCGGCCTCGGGATTGGGCTTCCGGGGACCCGGTTCACCGTGCGCCTGCGTCGCGACTCCGACGACCTCTACCGCGTCCTCGACGTCTTCCACCGCCGCAACGTCCGCCTGATCAGCCTCGCCCAGGATAGGTCCGATGCAACCCACGCTTGGGTCGTCCTGCGCCTGCAGGAAACGGAGGACAAGGAGGGGCTGCGCAGCGAGATCGAGACCCTTCTGCGCGGCGACGCGTGATGGAGGAGATCACTCTCGCCACCCAAAGGGCGACCGAGATCGTCGAGATCACCGCGCTCGTCCAGGACGGCGTTACGCGCTCCGGCGTCCGCGAAGGGATCGTGCTCGTCTACTGCCCGCACACGACGGCCGGCATCGTCATCAATGAGCGCGCCGACCCCGCGGTCGCGAAGGACCTCCTCTCCTTCTTCTCCGACCTCGTCCCCGAGGAGCGGCCGTGGGAGCACGGGGAGGGCAACTCGCCGGCTCACGTCAAGGCCGCGCTCGTCGGGACCTCCGCCTCCATCGTGATCGAAGCCGGCAGGCTCCGCCTCGGCCGCTGGCAGGGGATCTTCTTCGCCGAGTTCGACGGACCGCGAGAGCGACAAGTGTGG
>CAYHBG010000100.1:3745-5142 GCA_964354815.1 uncultured Thermotogae bacterium | reverse complement strand
TAGACGCCGAGGGGAGGTCTCTCCGGACGCGGGTTCGACTCCCGCCACCTCCACCAGATATGACTGAAGTAGGAACCGAGGGCAAGGTGCCTTCGGTTCCTCCTTTCTGGGCAGGCATTCGGTACTCGATCTCTACCTTCCGCCGGTCGACTCGGATCTCTACTTCGGCCGAGGCTTTGGAGTGGGCCGCGGCTTGGGGGGTAGTCCCCTTCGACCGCTCAGGGACGTCATACGTGCCTCCCTTGCTTCAGAGTGTCTCGTCGCGGAGCTGGTTGTCAAGCGTCTGCTGGATCCGCGCCAGGCGACGCGAACTCAACAGGACGTCCTGGCGTTCGGCTTTCGTCCTTCGGGCTTCGTCGTACCGGGACCTAGCAGCCTTGACGTTGTCCCGCATCTTGTCCACGGGGAACTGCGGGTCGACTCTCATCTCGGTGCGGAGTGCCTCAAGGACGCCAATGCACTCCGAGAATCCCGCCCGGATCTTGTACCAGTCTCTCAGCCGCCCTGGAAGACCCAGCGTTGCGTGGAGTATTGCGAGGGCGGCGCTGACTCCCATGACCACTGTCCATACCGTGCGGAGCCCCGGCCTGCACCATTCCAGCCAGCTTGTCGCCGCGAGGAGAGAGATCGAGAGCGCGATGAAGACTCGCGCTCCGGTATCCCACCGCTGCCACCGTCTCAGCACGGCCTCCGCGACGAGCTCTTCGAACAACGCGTCGTAGCGTATGGCGAACACCTCGTTCCACAGGAGATCTCTCGGATCCTGGCCGCTTGTCGCTTCTAGCTTGGCTTCCTCCGCCGTCATGTCCGCACCTCCCAGTGCACTGGCGCGTGCCCGAGGGCTGTGCTAGGTTCGAGAAGACGCGCTGTGGAGGCCGCTCCTGTTGCCTCTAGCGTATGCCGATTTCCTCTCCCCGATTCCTCGTCCGGGGTCCACGTCTGCGACTGGGCAGCCGGTACGTGCCGGGACTCACAGCGACCGCCGTTCAGTTCTTCCTCGTTCTGTCTTGCAGAGCACGCACAGCATTGGCTTCCTCTCGCTGTCCCAGCCTCTCGTACGCGGCGGCGGAGTCTTCCAACACGTCAAGAGCCTGCTCCTTCGCTCCACCCCCGGCAAGTATTGTCCCCACGAGCCTGCCGACCGATGCGATGCCGTCGGCACGTCCCAGCTTCTTGAGAATGCTGAAGCTCTCGAGGAGCTCAGCTAGGATCCTCTCAGTTTGCTTCTTGGTGGGTTTGCCCTTTACTCGCTCCAGGCGCAGCTGGGCACACGACCAGAGAGCATGCGCTCTCCCGTCCGGATCCTTCAGTCTCTCGTAGATCGGGAGTCTCTCCTCCGTGTGGATGCGCAGGGCCTCGTCGAGCTCGCCCCGGCTCTGGAGGATGTCGGCGATCTG
>CAYHBG010000100.1:0-3645 GCA_964354815.1 uncultured Thermotogae bacterium | reverse complement strand
AGCCTGACAGCCTCGCGGAGTCTCTCGAGCGCCTTCTTCGTACCAGCCTCTTGCACTGTCGCCTCAGCGTAGGTCGCGAGGAGCTGTGCCAGGCCCACCTTGTCCTCAGAGGCGAGGCCGAGGCCTCTCTCCAGGAGTGCGACTTGGAGCTTCGTCTCACCAATCCGCTCGGCGCAGTTGGCGGCAAGAAGCAGGAAGTCCGGCGTCGGCGGCCGCCGCTCCTCGTCCAGCTTCCTCAGAGCCCCGGTCAGGAACAAGAGAGCCGCCCTGGCATCGTGCTGGGCGTGGAACAAGAACCTCCCCGCGGCGTACGCAGCAGGCGCAAGAACCTGTGACGGGGCAGCAGCGATCAACGCCAATCGCGCCGCCTCCACCGCGCGCGGATCGGTCGGGAACTCCCCCTCGTCGTTCTGCCATGCCTTCGCTAGATCAGGGACCGCCGCTCCAGCCAGGGTCTTCGTCTCCTTCGCACTGAGATCCGGCCGCAGGAGAGGCCGGATGAGGGAGTTCGCTGAGGCGTGCTCCACCCCCAGCATCTTCCCCCAGCCGTCGAGCAGCCCCAGACCGGACAGCCGCCGGATGGCAGCGCCAGGGTCGTCCACGCCGGCCGCGCTCCCCACCGCCTTGATCGCCGGAACCGGGATCGGTAGCCCCTCCGAGAACACCGTCGCCGCCCGCAGCTGCACCTTCTGCGGTCCGGTTAGGGCAGCGACGTACTTCTCTAGCGAGATCCTCTCGAGGAACACCGCCAGTTCGGTCTCCTTGGCCGGCGTCTTCCCAGAGGCTCTCCATCGCTCTACCGCTGTAACAGCTTCTTCCGCCGCCTCGGACTCCCCAGCCAGGATCGGCTTGCAGAGGATCGCCTGCAGCCCAGGGCTTCCTCCGGCGGCATCTAGCACACGCCCCACCAGCGTGCGCTCCTTCTCGCCAAGACCCTCCTCGGCGAACCCCACCGCGCGCGCCAGCGCCTGCCACTGCTTCAGCCGCTCACGTTCCTGCATCGGCGGCAGCGGCACCATCTCCAAGGAGGTCGCCAGGTCACCTCCCTTCCCGTCGGGCAAGCTGAACTGGTAGCGGCTGGTCAGCAGCAGCCTCGAATGAGTGATCGTCTTCGTCTTGTCAAAGGCCCTCAGCACCGCGCCGAGCGCGTCCCGCCAGGCGTCGGCCTTCCCCGGCGTGGACTTGACCGGCGTCAGTGTCTGGCCTGGCTGCGGCTCCTCGAGAATCCTCTCCAGGTCGTCGATCACGAGTAGGATGGGGTGGTCCTGGAGTGGCCCGCTGAGGGCATCCTCCAGCGCATTGGCCAGGGCACGCCCGTCTTGCGCTAGACCGGCTTCCCACTCTCGCCGCCAGGGCTCACGCGACGCCGCTGGCAGCGCGTCCTCGATCCGGTCGAACATCGAAGCCGCGTCGTAGTCCTCGAAGACAACAACCGTCTTGTGGTGAGGCATGCGGTGAGCGACGCGTGCTGCGAGGCTTGACTTGCCCCCACGCCCCATCCCGTAGATCAGCACCCCCGCACGATCCGCGGCCCTGAACGAACGAAGGATCCGCTGCGCCTGTCGCCGCCGCCCGACAAACTCCCGCGCCGTCGCTACCGGAACCCGATCCTCCGGACGACCAAGGAACTCCTGGTAGTTGGCCTCCTGGTAGAAGCTCCGCGTCGGCTTCCCGTTCTCGCAGAGCGGGCCGCCGCCTTGGGGGCCGGCGTACACCCGCGCCAGATGCCAGTGGCTCCCCCGCTTCGGATCCTGTTGGTGCTGAAGCAACACTTCCCCGCGAGCCACCGCCGCAGCGTAGGGCACCGTCCCATGAGCAGCTAGTTCCCGGTAGAAGGCCCGCGCGAACTCACTCGCGTCGGCGTCGTACACCGACCCATCCCAGCCCAGCACGTTCGCTACCCCGCTGCGGACAAGCGTGCGAACGAAAGACTCGACGGCTGGCGGCTCGCCCGTCTCCCCCTCCCGCGCCTCCGCTGTACGGCAGGCCGACAGGAAGACCAGGGGCGGCTTCTTCTCGCCAAGAGAACGGATGAACGCGACGGGACCGGTCCACTCAACATCGCCTTCCAACGACTCCAGCGCCAACTCCGGCGTCCCCGCCCGGATCGTCCCGTGGCACGAAACGTGCACCGCCTCGAACGGTCCCTCCGTCGTCAGACGGTTCCGCAGGAGATCCCGGTTGCCGCTCTCCTCGACGAACGGATGGAGCCGAAGACCCTCGGTGGCATTGCCAATCGCCACCTCTTCAGCCTCGTAGTCGAGCTCAGTCAGCCCTTCCGGCGCCGCAGCCATGAACATCAGGGCAAGGTCCCCGTGCTTTGGCTCAGCTGGCGCTCCATCAGCGGAGCCGATCGAGCGGTAGACTAGGAACGGCTGGGCATTGTCCGCTGCAAGATGTCCCTCCTTCTTCGCCAGCAGTTCCCAGGGCAGACTCAGGAGCGCTTCCGCCCCAGCTGTTGCCGGATCCTCTACAGACACTTCCAGGACCCTCTCTCCAACGCCTCGTGCCCAAGCTGACGCCCAGCCCGACGCGTCCAGCCGGGTGAAGAGCTCTCTGCCAATCTCGAGCAGAGCCACGGCATCATCGTGCCCAACAGCCGTCTCGTAGAGGGCAGCCCACTCCCCCATCTTCTCAAAGACGTCCTCGCCTAGAGGGATCTTGATGCGCTCGCCCTTCTCCTTGACATACCTCGTGCAGAGAAGGTGATCGCCCACCAACGTGACGCACGCCCGCATGGAAACCCTCCGTCACCTGCCCGGCAAAATGCGGTAACACGCAGGCAGTTGAGTAGAGTCATTAGACTGTCCCTCACTTCCCTTGTCAAGATGCCACTGCGAGCTGCCGCGGTCAGCAGCCCGCTGCGTTTCCTGAATTGGTATGCAGCAGACCGGCTCTCTCGAGCGAGTCATGCCCGGGAGGGCGTGTCCCAGGAGCTGTAGGGAACCCAGTGCGAAGGTCGTCGACCGGGAAGCGTCCGGGAGGACTTGATCCGCGAGGCGAATGCCCCTGCTAGGCCCAGGCGCACCCTATGACAAAGGTTCTCTCATCATCCACGTCAGCTCCACCAGCAACGGATGGGCGCGGCCGAAAGGCCGCGCCCTTCCTTCTTGCTCAAGCAGAAAGGGAAGAGGCCCCCGGAGGGGCCTCTTCTGGGCTGGTGTTGGGGGTAGGTCGAACAGCTCTTGTGGCTTCTACCCAGTCGGCAGTATGCCCCGGCAGTTTGTGCGCGGTGTGAAGAGGCGGTGGGGTTTCCGTGGGCACGGGGACCTCCGTCTCAGAAGCGGTCCTCATCCTGGGGCGGCTTCGCAGAGGCACCAATCTGAGACTGCCGTCACCTGGCAGGCGGAACGTGACTGGGTGAACATCCCCTCACTGCAAGGAGGGACATGGACGAGCAGGTGACTCTCGCGGAGATCAAGGGACGCGTGAGACGGTTCCGCCAGGAGCGGGGGTGGGATTCCCGCGACACCCCCAAAGACCTCGCGATCGGAATCTCCACCGAGGCGGCGGAACTGCTCGAGCATTTCCAGTTTCGGACGACAGAGGAGTGCAGAGCTGCGCTGACCAATCCAGAGGAGGGTCCCGCGATCGCCGCCGAGCTGGCGGATATCCTGTTCTTCGCCGTTGGCTTCGCGGACCAGT
>CAYHBG010000099.1:0-5190 GCA_964354815.1 uncultured Thermotogae bacterium | reverse complement strand
GCGTATAGAATAGGGTGTATCGAGGGCTTGCTGGACGGTCCAGCGTGGCACGGGAGCACATACAAGGAGGTAGGCGCAGTGAAGAGAATTCTGGCCTTGGTTTTGGTGGCGCTCTTGGCCCTTTCCCTGGTCGGCTTTGCCAAGGGGAAGGTGGCGGTGGTGCTCGACGTCGGTGGGCGGGGCGACCTCTCGTTCAACGACATGGGGTTCAAGGGGACCGATCAGGCGGCGAAGGACTTCAACCTGGAGATGGTCGAGGTCCAGTGCGCCACGGCGGAGGACTACTACCCGAACATCCAGCTCCTGGCACAGAGTGGGGAGTACGACCTCATCATCTGCGTCGGGTTCCTCCTCGGGGACGCGCTGGGCCAGGCGGCGAAGGACTTCCCGAACCAGAAGTTCGCCGTGATTGACGTGGACTGGATCACCGGCCCCAACATCATGAACTACGTGTTCCGGGAGAACGAGATGTCGGCCCTCGTAGGGGCCCTCGGCGCGATGGTCGCCTCGCAGTACGGGTACAAGTACGTGGGGCTCGTCCTGGGGATTGAGATCCCGGTCCTCTACCACTTCGAGGCCGGCTACCGCTTCGGGATCAACTGGGGCCTGGAGAAGTACGACGAGCTCGGCCTGGGGATCCCGGCGGACGTGAAGCTGCTCTACACCTACACCGGCACGTTCAGCGACATCGCCAAGGGGAAGGCAGCCGCTCAGGCGCAGCTTGAGCAGGGCGCCGTCGCAATCTACAACGTCGCCGGCCCGCTCGGGATCGGGATGCTCGAGGCCGTCACCGAGAAGCACGTGGCCCTTGGAAAGACGAAGGCCCCGACGGGTGCCCCGTACTACTTCGGCGTCGACGCGAACCAGGACTACCTGGGGATGGGCCTCTACGGCCTGGCGAGCGGGATGAAGCGCGTGGACACCGCGTGCTACAAGGCCGTCGAAGCCGTCGTCAAGGGGACCTTCCTGGGCGGGGTCACGAGCCTCGGCCTGAAGGAAGGTGGAGTCGGGATCTCGAAGAAGCAGGACCTCCTTGACTTCATCGAGTTCGGGAAGGGCGCCGGCGTTGTCAAGGATGCAGACGTCGCCACGATCATCGCCAACTGGGAGGCGAACCGGAATGCCATCCCAGCCAAGATTTGGGCTGCGATCGACGAACTCGAGCAGGGAATCCTTGACGGGACGATGCCTGTCCCGACGGCGAACACCGGCCCCCAGATGCAGGTCGTCCGGGCCCAGTATCCGCTGTAGCCTCGGGTGACGAACGGATGATCCAGACGGGAGAGGGGGAGACCCCCCCTCTCCCTTTTTCCTGTTGGCCCGCAGCGAACCGAGGCGCGTAGGGGGAGCCGATGACGCATGAAGAGGCGAAGGGCCTCCGGGTCGAGGGAGACGGATACCTCCTTCGGGCGGAGGGGATCTCCAAGATCTACTCAGACGGGACCGTCGCCGTGAAGGACGTCTCGCTCGAGATCCGGCCCGGCGAGATCCTGGGAATGCTCGGAGAGAACGGGGCGGGGAAGACGACCCTGACGAAGGTCCTCTCCGGACTCCTCCCTCCGACGCAGGGGCGCGTGACGTCTCCGCAAGGACCGGTTCGGTTCCGCAGCCCGCGTGAAGCCCTCGATTTCGGCATCGGGATGGTGCACCAGCACTTCGCGCTCGTGGGGACCTTCACCGCCATCGAGAACGTAACCCTAAGCCACAAGCGGCCGTTCTCCCCCATCCAGCTCGCCTCGACGCGGGAGCACCTCGAGGCGTTGATAGAGGAGAGCGGGCTGCACGTCCCGCTCGACGTCCCGGTGGAGAGGCTCGCCGTGGGGGAACAACAGCGGGTCGAGATCCTGAAGGTCCTCTCCCGCGAGGTCAGACTCCTCATCCTGGACGAGCCCACGTCCGTCCTCACGCCGCTCGAGGTCGATGAGCTGTTCGTCCTCCTCCGCCGTCTGAAGGACCGCGGGACGTCGATCATCCTCATCACGCACAAGCTGAAGGAGGTCCTCTCGGTCACGGGCCGGATCGTCGTCCTTCGCCGCGGGCGCCTCGTCGGCGACGTGACCACGTCGCTCGTCACTCGCGAGCGCCTGGCCCGGCTGATGGTTGGAGAGACAATGCCCACCACGCCGCATGCGGTCGAACTGAGCGCGGATCCTCTCCCATCACACGAAGCGAGGGCTGCGGTCGACCAGAGTACGGCGAGCGTCCTTCACGTCGAGGGCTTGACCGTCAAGGGCGACACCAGGGAGATCGCGGTCCACGGGCTCTCGTTCGACGTCCACGCCGGCGAGATCCTCGGGATCGCCGGGGTCGAGGGCAATGGTCAAAGCGAGCTCGTCGAGGCCCTCACCGGCCTGCGCGTCCCCCTGGAGGGCAGGGCCACCATCAACGGGACGAGCATCCTGGGGAAGGACCCGCGGGAGATCTACCGCCTCGGCGTCGCCCACGTTCCGGAGGACCGCTGGAAGCTCGGCCTCGTCCTGCCCTTCACTCTCGCAGAGAACGCGATCCTCGGCGTCCAGCGGTGGGAGGAGTTCCGCGGGCCGCTTCAGTTCCTGCGCTGGAGGAAGATCAACCAGCACGTGCGCGAGCTGATGGAGCGGTTCGGGATCCAGGCCACCGGGCCCAGCGCGCCGGCGAAGAGCCTCTCGGGAGGAAACCAACAGAAGCTGATCGTGGGCCGGGAGCTCGCCAAGGACCCGGCGATCATCGTCGCCTCACAGCCGACACGTGGCCTCGACATCGGTGCCGCTCAGTACATCCGAGACCTCCTCCTCGAGATGCGAGACCACGGACGGGCGATCCTCCTCGTCTCCGCAGACCTGGACGAGGTCCTGGCGCTGTCCGATCGGATCGCCATCATGTACGAGGGGCGGTTCATGGTCGTCGCCCGAACCGAGGAACTGGATCGCCAGCGAATCGGGCTGTTCATGGGCGGCGTCACCGCAAAGGAGGCGGCATGACCCAAGGCACTTCCTCAACTGTCGTTCAACGTGCCCGGCGCCGGACGCTGACCGGGCTCAACCCGGTCCTCGAGTCCGTCCTCGCCGCGATCTTGGGTCTCCTCGTGGGGGCACTCCTGATGAAGATCTGGGGGTACGACCCGGTAAAGGCGTACGTCTGGATGCTCAAGGGAGGGTACGGGAGCATGTTTGGCTTCGCGAGCTCGGTCGCCCGCGCGATCCCCCTCATCCTGACCGCTCTCACCTTTTCCATCTGCGTGCGCGCGGGGATGTTCAACATCGGAGCCGAGGGGCAACTCATCATCGGAACGATGGCCGCGACGGCTGTAGCCTACTTCTCGCTCCCGTCTGGCGTTCACCACCTCGTGGCCATGGTCTTCGCCATGCTCGCCGGAGGACTTTGGAGCCTCATTCCAGCCTTCCTCAAGATCACGCGCGGCGTCTCCGAGGTCATCTCGACGATCATGTTCAACTGGATCGCGCGCTGGCTTGCGTTCTACCTCATCGCCAACATCCTCGTCGACCCTCTGCGCGCCGAGAAGACGGTCAGTTTCCCACTCTCCGCGCGATTCCCGTCTCTCGTGCGCGGGACGAACCTCTCCTACGCGATTTTCGCGTCTGTCGCCTTCGCAATCGTGATCTACTTCGTCCTCTGGCACACGGTCGTCGGGTACGAGGTCCGGGCTGCGGGGCTCAATCCGACGGCGGCCCGCTACGGCGGGATCAACACCCGCCGGACCATGCTCCTCTCCTTCATCCTGGGCGGGATGGGGGCCGGACTCGCCGGAGCACTCTTCGTAATGGGGACACCGCCGACGTACGCCGTCTTCTCCGGGATGCCGGAGATCACGAACCTCGGCTTCGACGGGATGGCCGTAGCCATGGTCGGCCGGAACCATCCGATCGGGATCATCGCCTCGGCAATCTTCTTCGGCGGCCTGACCGCCGGCGGGCGCGTGATGCAGTTCCGCGCCGGCGTCCCCTTGGAGATGGTCCGCGTCGTCATGGGAGTCGTTGTCCTCGCCATGGCGATCCCAGAGCTCATCCGCCTCTTCCCGTGGGCCAAGCGGCACCTGACCGGTCTTGGCCAGCACCTTACGGGCCGGCGGCCGCCCGCGCGGGAGAACACGCTCGAAATCTCGGATGAGAAAAGCCCTGCAGATGAGGCAGGAGAGAGGAGGGCGGCATGACTTGGGGCTACGTCACAAGCATCCTCTTCATCTCGCTGCACGCGATGGTTCCCCTCGTGCTTACCGCCGTCGGGGAGATCATCGGCGAGACCGCGGGACTGTTCAATATCGGCCTTGAGGGGATCCTCCTCACGAGCGCCTTCACCGGGGTCCTCGGGGCGAAGATGGGAGGCCCGGTCGTCGGCCTGCTGATCGGGATGGCGACCGGAGCCGCCATCTCGCTTGTCTTCGCGATCATCACGACCTACTGGAAGGGGACGCAGATGATCGCCGGGATCGGGATCAACCTGTTCGCCCTCGGGTTCGTCGCTTTTGGCTTGATTGCCCTGGGCTCGCCGGGGTTCCAGGCGGTCCCGTCCGGGGGGCGTCTCCCCGCGATTCTGACCCCAGCAGGAAGCCTCTCCCCGATCATCCTCCTTGCCCTCCTCCTCCCACCGCTTGCGTACCTCTTTCTCAAGCGGACCCGCGCCGGGCTCATGCTGAAGGCGGCCGGGGAGAACCCTGAGGCGGCGGATGTCGCTGGGATCAACGTCAACGTCGTTCGCCTCCTGGCCACGATGTTCGGCGGGCTCCTCGCCGGCCTGGCCGGGGCGTACATCAGCGTCTCCTGGATCGGATCGGTGACGAAGGAGATCTCCGCCGGCCGGGGTTTCATCGCCCTGGCCACGGTCGTCTTCAGCGGCCTGAACCCGCTCCTCGCGCTTCTTGGCGGTTTCGTCTTCGGCTTCTTCGAGAGCGTCGCCACCTGGGTCCAGAACCTCCCGGGCTCGAAGGCCGTGCCCTGGCAGTTCGTAGCGATGATCCCGTACGTTGTCACCCTCCTTGTGGTCGCCGGGGTGATCGGGCGCGTCCGCTTCCCCAAGGCGCTTGGAGAACCGTATAAGCGGGAATGATTCCGGTTTGACTTGAGCTTGGAGAAGGCCTATGATGGCTGACCAAATCTCACCTCGGGGGTGGAGAATGACGAATCGTGTGCTGCGCTCGTTGGTGTTGGGGCTCGTCGTCTTGACGCTGGGGACCGTCGCGTTCGGTCAACAGCT
>CAYHBG010000098.1:0-5199 GCA_964354815.1 uncultured Thermotogae bacterium | reverse complement strand
TCTTCATCGTGATCATCTCCCTACCGGACTCGGAAGCACACCCGGCGCTGCCCCTACGGGCAGGGCGCCGGGTCCGGCTCGCACGTATCGCGCACAGCGGGCGGCAGCGGATCGCAGATATCCGTCCCCGTGAGCCAGTAGGCGATGATCGTCTTCAGCGTCTCGTAGTCGACGGTGTGACCGCAGGTCCGCGGCACGATCTCGTCCTCGAGCCAGAACGCCACCGCACGCTGCACTTGCTGGAACGAGATGATGTTCGACAAGGTGATGTCGATCGTGTCTCGCTCCACGTCCCAGCGCGAGATCGCCGCGATGACCGTCAGGCAGTCCGTAACGTCCACCGCGCTGTCGCCGGTCACCGGCGTCTCGAGGCACGGGAGGGCAGCATCCACGTTGCCGTACACGTCACTCCCTCCGACGTAGCACGGGTCGCTCCCCGTCATCTCGATGGACTCCGTCTGCGGGACCTCGACCTGGTAGATGACGATCAGCGTCGTTCCAGCCGGAAGCTTGGTGGGATAGACCCACTCCACGCGGGACGGCTTATAGGTCATCCCGCCGTTCTCTACGGGGATGACGCGCCAACCCGTGGGAAGCTCCTCGCGCAGGCCCACGCCGTACAGATCCTGGTCGGCAACGATCTCGACCTTCACGGTGAAGGTGTTCCCCGCAACGTCCCCGTCCGGACCGTAGTAGTTCAGGAGGACGTTCCGGCACGGGACCGGGGTGTGGATCGTTCGCACCGCCGTGACGTTCGCCATGGGGACGAGCGGCAGCGGCAGGTCGACCGGCGTGCAGGTGTACTCGTACGCGGAGAGCTTCTTCATCGTCTCGAGGTCGATTCGCGCGCCCTGAGTCCAGGGGACCGGCTCGTCGTTCACCCACATCTCGAGGGCGCGGGCGAGCTGGTGCGGCTCGATCTTCTGCGACAGACGGAGATCGACCGTGTCCTCGGCATCCTCGCCCATGCGCGGAACCAGGTGCGCGATCGCGTTCTTGATCGACAGGGCGCTGGAGACCTCGACGGTGTCGTCCCCCTCCACGTCAAGCTGGAAGGACGGGGTCAGCGCCTGGAAGATCCCCTTGAAGGTGAAGCAGACCGGGAGCGCCGCTGACAAGAGCTGGCCGCCGTCCGGGACCGTCACCTCGTAGGAGATGACCTTCGTCGTCCCGGCCCGGATCTGATCCACGAAGACCCACTGGATGGCCGCGCGCTTGAAGGCAGCCCCCGCGTTCTCGATCGGCTTGATCATCCAGCCCACAGGGAGGAACTCCTGCAGGCCGGCGCCCGCGAGGTCGATGTCCGTCTCAATCCGCACGACGACCTTGAACGTGCTCCCCGGCAAAGCAGCGTCGGTGGAGATCGTTCGCGTCGCCTTGACGGAGACGGCGTTGATGACGAGCGTCAGGGTGGCACGACTCGTCGCCCCCTCGTTGTCGGTCGCTCGGAGGGTGACGGTCTTCGTTCCGGCTGTCGTGTAGGTGAACGACGTGCGCGGCTCGGTGGTCGAGCGGTCGAAGATACCGTCGCCGTCGAAGTCCCACTCGTAGGTGGAAATTCTGCCGTTCGGGTCGCTCGACCCGCTGGCATCGAAGGTGACGGCCTGGTTCAGCCGCGGCTCGGTCGGCGAGACGCCAAACTGCGCCAGCGGTGGCTCGTTCGGCGTTCCCTCGACCACGATCGGGTCGACGAGATTCAGGCTGATCGTTTCCGGGGCGGCCAGCGTCCCGGAGAGGAACTTCGCCGTCGTGATCCCCGACGTGAACTGCGGAACGACGTTCAGCGTGAAGCGATTGCCAAGAGGACCAAGGACCAGCCCGTCACTCTTCCCCGCGTCCCAGCTGTTGCTCACGCTCCCCGTGGGGGGGGTGAGCTGCCAGGTGTCGCGGAAGTCGCCTGAGTCATCCTTCAGTCGAAAGTCCGCACCGGCCGGTACACCCGACAAGGTCAGAGTTGACGTCCCCGCTGCCCCTCCCGGCCCGCTCAGGAGGACGAACAAGGAGATAGCCCCGCTCAGGGTGTCCTTGTAGAGGAAGAACACAGCGGTGTTCATCTCCTCCTTCCCCGTGTGGCCTACGCTGTCCCGGTAGTCATAGAACGCGACCGCGTCCGCCGGGTTCTCGAGCGGTCTCACCGCTACCTTCTTGTCCCCCTGGCTGACCGTGAAGAACCCCTCGCCCTGCGCGAACGCCGTCGCCGACACGAGAAGGGCCGCCACGACCAAGAGGAGGGAAAGGCCAAGAACCCTGACCTTAACCTTCATTGCTACCTCCTTTGTCCTGGTCCACCATACCCCGTCTCTCAAAGCAGTAATCCGTCCGGACTGTAGCAGAAAGCGCGATCGGATGTCTGTAACGCCCGTCACGATCCATCCTCACCTATTCTCATTTTCCCGTCCCCCCTCCCCCTACAGAACCACCGAAAGCTGGTACAGGGCGTCCTCGATCGCCCGCTTGGCCGCCTCGAGGGGATCCGCGGTGATGAGCGACAGAAGCGGCTTGTCTTCGCAGGTGACTGCCGTGGTGAACTCCACGTCTCCGCCCGGACTGTACACCGTAGCGAACAGGCAGACGGTCGCCTTCTTGTCCAGCCCGAAGAGGAGACTGAGAGGGCTAGTAAGGATCTGGAGAGAGGTATCCACGAACGAGGTCACGCCAAACAGGAGGAGGGAGCGTTCCGGGCGGAACCCGATTTCGCTCTCCCAGCGCACGATGCGCAACACGACGAGGTAGTCCACGTCGAGCGACTGCGCGAGCCGCTTGACCCCATCGACTGTCACGGAGGCCCCCAGGTACACGCTGACCTGCCGCTGCGCCGCCATCAGCTCTCCGGGCGACGCGACCTCCACCCCCGAGATGAGGGCACAACGCTGGTTGGCGTAGATCTTCAGGACCTCCAGGTCCGCGGTCGGGACCGGGGCCGAAGCTTGGACGAAGACCGCGACCTTCTGCGCCAGCGCGCCCTGACTCGCCACCAGGACGACCAGGGCAACGCAGACCCCGCACAAGAGATGACGAGCCCTGTTCTTCATACCCTTCTCACCACCCGTTTTGATGCGTCTTTCGACCTCGGAAGGGTAGGGGACGCTTCCAGAAACGGGAAGGAAGGGTGTCGAACGTCACCCCCGGCTTTGTCTAGGGGAGGCGGGACGAATGTCCGACAACCTCCGGCAGGGCTAGAGGGCGAAATCCTTGGGCTGTTGCGGGAGGTGCGGGTGCTCCGGCCCGGCGTACACCTTGAGCTTGCGGAACATCTTTCGGCCGAGGTTCGTCTTGGGGAGCATCCGGCGCACGGCCTCGCGCACCGGGAGGGTGGGGCGGGTCAGGACTATCTTCTCGTAGCGGATCTCCTTCAGGCCCCCGATGTACCCGGTGTGGTGGCGGTAGAGCTTCTGGTGCCACTTGTCTCCTGAGAGGCCGACCTTCGCCGCGTTGACGACGATCACGAAATCGCCGGTGTCGACGTGCGGAGTGTAGATGGGCTTGTGCTTCCCTTGGAGGACGACCGCGATGTCGCTCGCGAGACGCCCGAGGGGCCTCCCCTCAGCGTTGACGACGTACCATTCTCGCTTCCAAGACGTCCCCATCTCCTCTTTCTTCGCCATGTAGGTCCGCTGCATCTTCTCTCCCTTTCCACGTCACGCCGATCTCAGTGCGCGGGATTATACCGGTCCCCCTCTGGGGTGTCAAAGCCGGTCAGGATCGTCTCCTCCGGCGCCGGCCCCACCGAGACGAGGGCGACCGGAGCACCCGCCGCCTCCGCGATCCGATCGAGGTAGCCGCGCGTCGCGGCGGGGAGACGCTCATAGTCGCGCACCCCCCGCAGGGGGTCCTCCCAACCAGGGACCGTCTCGTAGACCGGACGGCACCGCGCGAGGTCCTCGGCGTCGGCCGGGAAGCGCGTGGTCTCCATTCCATCCCGCTCGTAGGCGCGGCAGACGCGAAGCTCCTGCAGCCCCGACAGAACGTCGAGCTTGGTGACGACGATCCCCGTCGGGGCATTCAGGCGAGCCGCGTGACGAAGAGCGACGAGATCCAGCCACCCACAGCGCCGGGGGCGCCCGGTCACCACTCCGAACTCGCCCCCTTCCTTCCGAAGCCGCTCCGCGACCTCTCCGGAGAGCTCGGTCGGGAAGGGCCCGTCCCCGACGCGCGTCTGGTAGGCCTTCACAATGCCCAACCGCCGCTCGACGCGAAGGTCGGGGACCCCGGTCCCAGCAGCAAGACCAGTGAAGGCCGTCGTGGAGGAGGTCACGTACGGGTACGTCCCGAAGTCGACGTCGAGGAGCGCGCCCTGGGCTCCCTCGAACAGGACCTCCTTCCCCGCGGCGAGAGCGTCCTGGATCGCCCCGCTCGCGTCGCTGATGGAGGAGAGGAAAGGGGCAGCATCCTTGAGAAGGTCCTCGGCCAGTCGCTCGGCGGACAAGCGCCCGACCTCCGCAACGCCCGGCCACGCCCGCCGGAGCGCCCCTACCCGATCGTCGATCCGCTCACGGAGGCGCGCGGGGACGAGGAGGTCCCCGGCGCGGACGCCGGCCTTCGCTGCCCGATCGCGATACGCGGGCGCGATCCCGCGGCGCGTCGTCCCGAACTTGGCCCCGCTCCCTTCGAGGTCCTCCAGGAGGCGGTGGTACGGGAGAATGAGGTGCGCGCTCTCGCTCAGGATGAGCTTCGGCGTGAAACCGAGGTGGCGGGAGATCGTCTCCACCTCCTCGCGTAGCACCGAGAGATCCACGACGACGCCGGTGGCAACGACCGACTCAACGCCCGGATAGAAGACGCCGGCCGGGACGAGGTGCGTCCCGAACTTGACTCCGGCGTGGAACATCGTGTGACCGGCGTTCGGACCCCCGTTCCATCGCACGACCATCTGTGACGAGGCGGCGAGGAGGTGGGCGACCTTCCCCTTCCCCTCGTCCCCCCACTGCATCCCCAGGACCGCCGTCGCCATCGTCGCCTCCCCTACGCTCCCCGCACCCGCGTGAGCCCGAGCCCCATCCGGCCCTCGTCGACGACGACCTCGCTCCTGAACTCCCCCTCAGCCGCGCCGCGCTCCATGCGCACGGCGAGGACCTCGGAGGCGACCAGCTCCACGTTCTTCTCCAGGATCTCCTCCAGCGCCGGGTCGCCCTGGTAGCACAGGGCGATGCGGTCGGTCACCTCGAACCCGGCCTCCTTGCGCAGGTTCTGGATCCGGTG
>CAYHBG010000097.1:1441-5244 GCA_964354815.1 uncultured Thermotogae bacterium | reverse complement strand
TCTCTCCTCGTCCGCCGAACGAGCCGGATCGTCCAGACGATCGAGGTGACGAGGGTCGCAAGCCACAGGGCGATCAGTCCGAGGACCTCCCCGGTTCGCGCTGGGGCGCCGGAGGGGATCCCGGTGGCGAGTCCGGCGGCCCCGAGCGCCGCGAAATCGTAGAGGCCGTGCAGCGTGACTGCGGCAGCGAGACCCTTCCAGGTCTCGAGCCGTCCTCCTCGGGCGAAGCGAGCCCGCGCGGCGAAGTGGCCCAGGACGGCCCCTGCCGCCGCGTGCATCGGAACGGCGGTCACGCTGCGCAGGGCGGCGACGACCAACCCTCCCTGAGCCACGTAGAGGGCGTTCTCCAGAAAGGCAAAGCCCAGGGCGGCCGTTGCCCCGTAGACGATCCCGTCCATGGGCTCATTGAAGCTCGCCTGCCTCATGCTGTAGCCAAGGATGACCGCGAGCTTCAGGAGTTCCTCAGGGATGGCGGCGAGGACGAACGCCTCGTAGAGCGCGCCCTGGAGGAGGGACAAGGACGCAGGGCGGAGAGCCTCCAAGGCGAGGTCGAGAAGCACGACAGGGATCGTCGCCAGGAGGCCGAGGAGGAAGGTCTTGACCAGAATCGATCGAGGCTCGTGGTGAGCGTCCCGCACGTAGAAGTAGCGCAAGAGGACGGCGACCGGCAGGACCGTGCACAGGACCGTCAAAACGGTTCGAGTTCCCATCCGGCCTCCCTCCCCCGCGGGGCGCGTTGATCCTGCGGGGAGCTCCTACCTCCCGAGCCGCTCCAAGGCGGCGGCGACGTCGATCATGCCGTACCCGAACCGCGGGTCGCGCCCCGTTCCTCCCAGGTCGACGGCGCTTGCCTCCAGGGCGGCGATGGCCTCCGCCGGGCTCACCGGGGGAGTGAGGGAGAGGAGGAGGGCGAGGGCGCCGGCAACGTGGGGCGCGGCGAAGGACGTGCCTGAGCGCGTCCCGGAGGTGCCCCCGGGAAGGAGCGCCGTGATCTGGTCCCCTGGCGCGGCCAGCAGGACCTCGGCCCCGTAGTTGCTGAACGGGGCGAACTGGCCGGTCTCGGTCGTTGCCGAAACGGCGAGAACCGAGGCGTACTTTCCGGGGTAGCTGACTTGGGGGGCGGCGTCATTTCCTGCGATGCCGACGACGATCACGCCCTTCTGGGCCGCTCGCCTGAGGGAGTCCTCCACGACCGTTGGTGGCTTGAAGCTCGCGTAGATGCTGATGTTGATGATCTGGGCGCCGTTCTTCACGGCGTAGTCCACGGCCCGGGCGAGCTTCCCCCAATCGTTCGTGTAGAAGAGGTTCTTCGAGTCGAGAAAGCGGAGATCCATCAGGCGGACGCCCGGCGCGATCCCGACCGCGGCGTTTGGGCCTGGGCGCGCGGCGATGATCGACGCGGTGAACGTGCCGTGCCAATGGATCGGCGTGCCGGTGAGGGAGCTTGCGTCCTCGTCGCGGAAGTCCCAGCCGTTGACATCGTCGACGTAGCCGTTCCGGTCGTCGTCGATCCCGTTTCCCGGGATCTCATCCTTGTTGACCCACAGGTTGGCCGCGAGCTGGGGGATTCGGGTGTCGATCCCCGAGTCGATCACCGCGACCGTCACGGAGGGCGACCCGTGCGTGGTCTGCCAAGCGAGAGGAGCCCGGATCCGGGAGACACCCCAGTTGAGCGGCTCCTGGACGACGGTGTAGAGCCCCTCTCCTTCGAAGGTCTGCGGCGGCTCGAGAGGCAAGGTGATGGGGATGATGCGAAACGGGAGGGACGCCGAGACGAGGCCGGAGGCGCCGAGGTCGAGGGTCACCTGAAGCACGTAGATTCCCACTTTCTGGAACTCCCAGCGGCTCGCGGCGGTGACGCGGCGCGTCTCGTTGGAGGCCACGGTGAACGGCTCGACGATGATCGCGTTCAGGACGTTCTCTGCGCGGTCGGTCAGCGTGGCCCTCCCGCGGGCGTTCTCGAGAGGGGTGGGACCGGCGTTCCGAAGGTCAAACGACACGCGGAAGGGGGAGAGGCCGTCGATCGTGAGCGCGCCGATCTCCGCTGGCCTCGGCGCCGCGTCCTGGGGCCACGCGGGCACCGAGAAGAGAAGGGCCAAGAGGACGAGCGGGAGGAGCCATCGGCGGCTCGGTGTCACGGTTCTTCCCTCACGGAGTTGCGCCGGAGAGGGAGGAGACGATGCCGTCCACGTCGAACGGCTCCTCGGGCCCCCAGCCCCGGCTCGTGATGGCGATCCTGACGGGGAGGTCTGCGCTCGTCGCGGTCAACCGAGCGGCGGCCACAGCCGCCCCTGCGGCCGGGGTCTCCGGGAGAAGGACCGCGAATCTCCCCTCCGCGACGCGGAAGACCGGATCCACCGTGCGGACGTTCCTCGTCAGGAAGGCGACGGTCGCGACGAGGTCCGTCTCCGGCGCGCCCGTCTCCCTGCCCCCGGCGCCCGGGACGTCCACGACGAGAAGAGACGTCGGGTGCTTGTAGCGCCCTCCCTTCTTCAGTTCCTGGGTCAGGGCGTCCCGGAAGTGGGCGAGGTTGTAGGCGCCCGTGAGTTCGTCCAGGACGACCATCCTCCGGAGCCTCTCCTCGCGGGAGCTGAGCGCCTTGACCATCAGGTTGAATGCCTCGATGCAGCGCACGAGCTCGTCCCGGACGGGAGTCCCCGGGCGGCGCGCCGGACCTGGCGAGACCAGGACGCCGTAGTCTCTCTTCGTCACCGCGTTGGCCCCGGCCGCGAGGCGGGAGACGGGCCGCGTGACGACCCCGCGAACCACGAAGTAGAGGAGCGTCGCGAGGACAACGAAGCCGCCGACGGACCCGGCGGCGACCCGCCCGGCGAGGCGCGACACGTGGAGGGCTTCCTCCTCGAGGGACATGTCGACGGACACGATCCCGGCGAGTTCGCCCTCGACGAAGAGGGGGTGGTCGGCGTGAAGGAGCCTCGTGTCCCCGCTCCGCGTCCTCCTCACCTCGACGGCGCGTAGCTCGACGAGCCGCTCCTGATCCTTTTCGCTCGCTGGTCGGCCGACGAGGGACGGGTCTGTGCTCGCCACGACGAGGAGCCCCCGCGCGGTCATCCCGAGGATCGTGATCCCCACGATCGACTCGTTCCGCTTGAGCAGGGTGTCGATGTCCTGGCTCAGGTCCTCGGAGTAGTAGAGGACGTACGCCTTCTCCTGGATCGACTTCGAGACGACCGCCGCCACGCTCTTCGCTCGCTGCTCGTAGATGGCGGCGAGGGTCGAGCGGAGGGAGACGAAGGCGAACGAGGCGAGGAGCGCGATCACGAGAAGGGTGATGAGGAGGACGGGGGCCATGAACTTCGCGGAGAGGGACGTCCGGTAGTAGAGACGTGCCCAGAGGGCGCTTGCGGCGCGGAGGGCGCGTCGGCGACGGGCTCCCTCGCCGGGGGTGTTCGTCCTTTCTTCTTCGGGACCCATGCTCAATCCTCCTTGACTCACCAGCGGATCACGCCTTCTCGGACCAGGAACTCTCTCGCTGCTTGCTCTGGCTCCTCCTGGAGGAGCCGGACGCGGGTCGCCATCGCGTGGAGGGCCTCTGTCGATAGGTGCGGAGTGAGGTCGGCGAGGGCCTGCCCGACCTCCGGGCTGCGGACGAGGACGGCGGGGTGGAGAAAGGGGGCGGAGCGGGAGACCGGGAGTGCCCCCCGATCGTCCTCGAGCAGCGTGAATCCGGTCAGAGAGAGCGTCTCCTCGACCTCCTCCACCAGGCCGGCCTGGACCGTCCCCAGTCGGAGGAGGGTCTCCGTCGCGCCCTGGCCGCCCGTCCAGGTCACCTCCCCCACGGC
>CAYHBG010000097.1:0-1341 GCA_964354815.1 uncultured Thermotogae bacterium | reverse complement strand
AGAACGAGCTGGACGAGCCGACCGAGGAGGATCTGCGGGAGGGCGTCCTGCGTCGCGAGCGTGACCCCTCTCTCCTTCGCGAGCTCCGGGACGATCACCCCAGCCGAGAACAGGCCGCCGGAGGGCGCTCCGTGGAAGACATTCTCGCGGGCACGGACCGAGACGTCCGTTTGGTTCGAGATGTCGTAGGTCTTGCTCCCGCGGAAGACGTTCTGGGCGATGAGGAGAGAGGACTCGCTTCCCGGCTCGGCGGAGACGGACGGCGCCTCACCGGGGAAGACGGGGATCTCCTCGCGCAGCGACGGCTCCATTCCGATCCCGATCTCGTTCCTCTGGAAGGTGTTCCCCTCGATGCGCGTCCCTGGGCCGGAGAGAACGAGGCGAAGGCCGGTTCCGTTCAGAGAGAGCTCGTTCTCGGTGAGGAGGTTCTGGGAGGAGGAGACGAGGAGGACCCCGATGGGGCTCTTCTCGACCTGGTTAGAGGAGAGGGCGTTCCCTCGCGAGTGATCCAGGAGGAGGAACCCGAAAGCATGGTTGCCGGTGAGCCTGTTACGCGAAAGGTCGCTGCGTTCCGCGCCGAGGAGAGCGATCCCGGAGGCGTTCCTCTGCGCCCGGTTGTCGAGGACGAGGGCCCCCTCGCTGTGGGAGACGACGAGGCCGGCGACGAGGTTCCCGCTCACCTCGTTGTGCAGAAGCCGGCAGTTCTGGGAATCGGTCACCTCGAGGCCGATCCGGTTTTCGAGTGAGCGGTTGCCGAGACAGAGGAGGGCCTCGGTTTTCTCGGTCAGGATTCCGGTCCCGGCGCAGCGCGAGACCGCGTTCCAGGTGACCGCGTTCTCCCTCCCGCTTCGGACCGCGATCCCGGTCTCCCTCCCCCGTTCGACCCGGTTCTCCAGGACTCGGCTCTGGGATGAGTCCTGGACGAGGATCCCGGTCGAAGTTGGATCGAGGACCCGGTTTGCCTGCACCACCGTCCCCTCCGCCGCACGGAGGACGATGCCCGCCCCGCTACGGTCGATCTCATTCCGGGAGATCACGGTCTCCACGCTCTCCAGGATGGCGATGCCTCCCTCTGCGCACCGCACGAGGCGAGAGTTTCGGACCTCGCTTCCGTCCGATCCTTCCTCCAGGGAGACACCCATCCTGGCGTCGGTGACAGAGGAATCGATGAGCCGGCACGAGCGCGCTCCGGAGAAGAGGACGCCCAGAAGCCCCTCGCGGACGCTGACGCGCTCGACCACGCACCCGCTCGTCCCCTTCACGAGGAGGCCGGTCCCCGTTGCCTCGATCGTAAGGTCGCGCACCGTCACGTCGTCGGCCTGGACGGTGATCGCTGGGGCC
>CAYHBG010000096.1:0-5299 GCA_964354815.1 uncultured Thermotogae bacterium | reverse complement strand
GAGCCCACGATGAGCGAGCCCGGAAGGGCGAACCCCTTCTCCGGGAGAACCTGGTGGCAGATCCCGACCCCGACGTCGTAGAAGTGGGTGATCCCCTGCTTCTTAATGAAGTCGCGGATCTCCTTGTGCCCCTGCGCGTACTCCTCAGTCGAGGCCGGGACGGTGTGGTCAAGGACGACGACCGAGCGCTCGGGGTTCTTCATCTTCTCGACCCCGAGCTTGGCGAACGTCTTCGCGATCGCGGCCGTGTTGTCGTGGGAGAGGAAGAAGTCGGGCTCGACGTCGACGATCTGGCCGACAGCGACCGTCTTCAGCCCCGCCTTCTTCGCGAGGACCTTCTGGGCGAACGTCATCCCCATCGCGTCATCCCTCCAGCGGATCGAAGTTCATGAAGTCGGCGTAGTGGAGGATGATCGCCTCCGCCGTGCGCTTCCCGTGGTCGCCCTCCTTGGAGTGAGCGGCGATGATGTGCTGCACCGAGGCCGGGAGGCCGTTCGCGTCGGCGAGGGAGACCCCGGAGAAGGGGTGCCGCACGAGCTTCCCGTCCTCGCTCTTCTGGAACTTGCCTTTCACCTCAGCCACCTCGAGGAGCTTCCCCACGTCGTGGAGGAGGGCCCCGGCGAGGAGGACGTCTCGGTCGAGCGTCAGGGCGCCGGAGTAGATCTCGTCGAACGTCTCGGCCACGGCGAGGCAGATCTGGGTCACGCTCCGCACGTGCTGGGCGAAGTTGATGGCCACCGGCTTCAGCAGGGTGAACGGGATCCGGGTGAGATCCTGCGGCGTCCAGCCCCCGCGGGCGAGCCCGTCCTCCCACGTCGAGACGACCTTCTCCTGAAGCTCGAGGTCCTCGATCAACTCGATCTCCGGGAAGATCGACCGAATCTCCTCTCTCACTTCCATCCCACAACCCTCCTTACGGTGTCGATCACCGTTCCGTCTCTCCATTCGATGAGGGCGATCACGTCGTCTCCGAAGACCGGCTGCCCGGGCTTGCGGGTGAACCGCTCCGCCTCGGCCTTGAGGTCGGCGAGGTCGCGCACCGGGAGCCCGGCGCGGGTGAACGCCTCGCGCAGGTCGCCGCGCCTGGGGTTCACCGCAATCCCTCGCTCGGTGACGATGACGTCGATCACCTCGCCGGGCGTCGTGACCGTTGTCACGCGGTCGACGATCACCGGGAGCCTCCCACGGATTGTGGGGACGGTGATGATCGTCATCCGCGCCCCGGCGGCGACGTCCTGGTGCCCGCCGATCCCGTGCAGGAGCTTCCCATCCGAGTGCGTGTTCACGTTCGTGTTAAAGTCGAGGTCGACCTCGGTCGCGCCGAGGAAGGCGGCGTCGAGCATGTAGGTCGCGCAGCCACGCGAGTCGTAGTTCGCGTACAGGTCTGGGTCCATCGGGATGTGCGCTGGGTCGTCGCGCAGGGAGGCGACGGCGTCGGTGTCGAACGCCTGCCCGTCGAGAAGCTTTCGGAAGAGCCCGCGGCGGAGCTGCTCGACCAGGAGCTTCGTCCCTCCCCCCATGGCGAAGCTTCCGATGATCTTCGCCTCCTCCATCGCCTCGCCGAGGTACTGCGTCGCGGCGAGCGAGATCCCTCCGGCCCCGGCCTGGAACGAGAGGCCGTCCACGAAGTACGGAGAGGCGACGACCGCATCTGCCGCGAGCCGAGCGATCCGCAGGCGCGTTGGCGAGCGCGTGAGTTGCAGGGTCCCTGAGGTGATGCTCGCCGGATCCCCGATCTGGTCGACGACGACAACGTAGTCCGTCCACCCCTGCCGGATCTCGAACGGGGTGACGGGGTAGGGGGCGAGGTCGTTCGTGATCACGACCGCCTTCTTGGCGTACATCGCGTCGACGGCGGAGAAACTGATCGGGCCGCAGGGGCTCTTCCCGCCGATCCCGGTCGCGTTCCCAAGGGGATCGGCCTGGGAGGCGGCGATGAACGCGACGTCGATCTCGACGTCACCGGCCTCGACCGCCCGCCAGCGTCCGCCGTGCGAGCGGAGGACCGCGGGCTCTTTCAGGTGGCCCCCCTGGGAGACGAACGCCCCGACGGGCCCGTTCATCGACCCTTCGAACCGGGTAACGACGCCGTTCTTGATGTGCTCGATCAAGGGCTTGTGGATCGGGAAGACGGCCGTCGGGAAGAGGCGCAGGTCTTTGAGCCCCTTCCGTGCGCAGGCGTCGACGACCTGGTTCACGACGTAATCCCCCTCGCGGAAGGAGTGGTGGAAGGAGATCGTCATCCCGTCCCTGAGATCGCAGGCCTCGATCGCGGTTTCAATCGAGGCGAGGACCTTGTTCTCCCCCGGCGCGCTCTTCTTCTGGTAGCGGGCCGCCTTCCGGCCGCTCGGCACCGTAGCGAACGCGCCCTGGAACGGGCGAAGCCGGCGCGACCCGACTCGCTCCGGGATCTCACGACCGAGCGCGTTCTTCATCGTCGTCCCTCCCCGGAGAGTCGGTCCGCGAGGCGGAGCGTCCGCCGCGCCCGCTCCAGGACCGGCCGGTCGACCATCTTCCCTCCGACGGCGATCGCTCCGACGCCGCGCGCCTCGGCCTCCTCGGCCGCGGCGACGACCTTCCGCGCCTCCTCAACCTCGGCCGGGCTCGGGGAGAAGACGGAGTGGATCGGGCCGATCTGGCGCGGGTTGATCGCGCCCTTCCCGTCGAAGCCGAGGTCGCGGGCGAGCTTCGACTCCGTGACGAGGCCGGCCTCGTCGTCCACGTTCGCGTACACGGTGTCCGAAGCTTGGACGCCGCTCGCCTTCGCCCCGGCGACGACCATCGACCGCGCGAAGAGGAGCGCCTCCGTCGTTCGGCGCGCCCCGACGTCCTTGGTGTAGTCCTCCGCCCCGAAGGCGAGGACGGCGACGCGCGGGTCGCTCCCCGCGATCTCCTCGGCGTGGAGGACGCCCTTTGCCGTCTCCAGGATCGGCATGACGAGGGTCGTTCCGACGGGGATCCCAAGCTCCTTCTCGAGCTTGGCGAGGAGCGAGGAGAGAGCCCGGACGTCATCGGCCTTCTCGGCCTTGGGGAGGCAGATCCCGTTCGGCCGGCCGCGGAGGACTTCGGGGAGGTCGTCCCTCCCGCCGACCTCGAGCGGGTTCACCCGCACCCAGGCCTCGGGGAGGTCGACCGCGGCCAGGAGGTGTTTGACGAGGGTCCGCGCGGCCTCCTTCTCGGACGGGGGCACGGCGTCCTCGAGGTCGAGGAGGACGGCGTCCTCGCCGTAGAGCTCGATCCCGAGGAGGAAGCGCGGGGTGTTCCCTGGCGCGTACAGACGCGAGCGGCGCGGCCGGTCCCTCTCGGCGGCGGGTCGATCGACGACCTTCGGGGAGAGAGGAAGGACCTTCGGGTCGACCGCCCGAGCGGCTGTCTCGAGGCGCGCGGCGATGACGAAGTCGAGGGCGCCGTTGTCCTCGACCCGGTAGGTTCCGGTCTTGACCTTGAGCGTGGCGAGGGTCTCCTCGGCCACCTCACGGATCCCGCGCTCGAGGAGCTCGCGGTCCTTGACGACGACCTCGATCGCAAGCTTCCCGCCCGGGGTCGCGGTGACGCGGCCGTCGCGCTCCCCGTCTGAGCCGACGATCCGCGCCTCGCTCACCCCTTCCTCCGCCCCGACATCAAGAGGGCCAAGACGCCCTTCTGCGCGTGGAGCCGGTTCTCGGCCTGGTCGAAGATCGCGCTCCCGGGCCCACGCGACGCGCCGTACGTGATCTCCTCGTCGTAGTGCGCCGGGAGGCAGTGCAGGACGATCGCGTCGGGCTTGGCGCGGGCGACGAGGGCCTCGTCGATCGTGAATCCGGCGAAGGCCTTCTTCTTCGTCTCGGCCTTCCCCTCCTCGCCCATGCTCGCCCAGACGTCGGTGTAGAGAACGTCCGCCCCGGCCGCGGCGGCCTTCGGGTCGTGGAGGATCTCGACCTTCGCGCCGATCTTCCTCGCCGCGTCGACGATCTCCTTCTTCGGCTCGTGCCCTGGCGGGCAGGCGATGCGGAACGCCATCCCGACCTTGGCGCAGCCGTTGATCAGGGAGTGGGCGACGTTGTTTCCGTCGCCGATGTAAGCCAGGGTCAGGCCCTCGAAGTGGCGCTTCTTCTCCAGGATCGTGAGCAGGTCGGCGAGTCCCTGGCAGGGGTGGAGCAGGTCGGAGAGGCCGTTGATCACCGGGACCGTCGCGTGCTTCGCGAGATCCAACACGATCTCGTGCCCGAAGACACGGGCCATGATGCCGTCCACGTAGCGCGAGAGGACGATCGCGATGTCCTCGGCCGTCTCGCGCTTGCCGAGCTGGATGTCGTCCGGGCCGAGGTAGATCGCGTGGCCTCCGAGCTCGGTCATCCCGACCTCGAACGAGACGCGCGTCCTGATCGACGGCTTCTGGAAGATCATAGCGAGCGTCTTCCCGGCGAGGAGGTGGTGCTCGATCCCGGCCCGCCGCTCGGCCTTCAGGTGACGGGCCGTGTCCAGGATCTCGAAGATCTCCTCACTCGACAGGTCGGCCAGGGAAACGACGTCCTTGTGCTGCATCGTGAGTCCTCCTTCTCACCCCGCGGGACGGGCTCAATGATAGCCGGACGGCAAGGGGTCTGCCAACCGTGTCCGTCGCCCCGCGCTCGGGGAGCCGCTCTGTCCCTACCGGCTGTTGGCGATGGCGAGCCCAACGGCAAACAGGGCGAGGAAGAGGAGCGACGCCTTGACGATCGCGTCCGCGGGGGCAGCGAACGGGGCCTCCGAGAGCCTCGTCATCCAGGAGGGGCAGGTCTGGCAAGGGGCACCTGCGATGTCCGGAGTCGGCAAAGCGGCCGGCGCCGGAGGTTCTTCCGGAGTGACCGCGGGCTCCAGAGACGGCAGGGGCTCGAGGAGGGTCGCCACGGGGAGTGGAGGGAGGGTGAACTCAAGGGGCGCGCTCCGCTCCTCGGCCTCCCCGTCGACAAGGACGACCTGGGCGGCGTAGCGCGTGCCCGGCAGGAGACCAGGGAGCTCGACCTCGACGGAGAGGACCCCGTCGCCCTCCGAGAGGGCGTACGACCAGGACGACTCGAGCGCCCCGGACTGGGAGAACGCCTCATAGGGCCCGTACTCAATCCGGCCGGAGAAAGGCGTTGTGGCCGAGAACCGAACGAGGGCCGATTCTGGCGAGAGGATAAGGACTTCCGGCTGCGCGGCAAACCGCTCTGCGGCGGCCGCGGACGAGGCGGCCATGACGAGGAGAAGGACGAGGCCCCATCGCACCATGAGCACCCACCTCCTTAGAACCTTGTGAGGAGAGAGTAGCGCGATTGGGTCTCCGCGTGAAGGCCCC
>CAYHBG010000095.1:3074-5429 GCA_964354815.1 uncultured Thermotogae bacterium | reverse complement strand
CGAGCATTCTACGGCTTCCTCACCAATCCGCAGGGCGGAGGTTTCGCCAAGGACCACGTGCGCTTCCTCCTGAACGAGGAGGCCACCACAGCTTCAGTGAAGGCCGCGTTCCGCTGGCTGATCGGACAAGCTGGAGCGGAAGACCTCGTCGTGATCTACTTCGCTGGTCACGGAGGGACGGGAGAGGATCTCACCAAGCCTCCCGACGAAGCCGACGGGATCGACGAGTACCTGGTCACCTACGACACCCAACAGGCAGACCTCTTCTCGACGGCAGTGCGCGATGATGAGATGGCAGACTGGCTGGCCTCGTTCCGAAGCGAGCACGTTGTCCTCGTCCTCGACTGCTGCTTCGCTGCCGGCGCGACGCGCAGCCTGGAACAGGTGGGGACACGAGCCGGGCCGGGCAACCGCGTGTTCAACGACCTGACGGGGCCGGGAAGGTTGTTCCTGGCCGCGTCACAGGAAGCGGAGCTGTCGTACGAAGACGCGGCGTTGGGACACGGTG
The DNA here is from genome assembly GCA_964354815.1 of uncultured Thermotogae bacterium. GTDB lineage: Bacteria > Bipolaricaulota > Bipolaricaulia > UBA7950 > UBA9294 > CAYHBG01. The sequence continues at coordinate 4,921 of CAYHBG010000095.1, read as the reverse complement.
TGTTCACCTACTACCTCCTGCGCGGTCTGGGAGCCCTGGAAGGGATGACGAGCCCGGAGGCCGACACGGACAAGGATGGGCGAGTCACGGTCGAGGAGCTGCGGACCTACCTAGAGCGTGAGGTGTCAAAGCAGCGGCCACAGCATCCGCTGGTGACCGGAGACTCGGCGCTCACCCGCGTAGCGTTGAGCGGGTACGGCGTGCCCTTGGCTGGTGAGGTGACCGCGCTCCAGGGCGAGTACGTGATCATCTCCCTCGGGACGCGTCACGGGGTCCAGGTTGGAGACCGGTTCGAGGTGATCCGGAGCTACACCCTACCTGACGGGACCTCTGCAATCGAACTGCGAGCCGTGATCGAGGTGACCTCCATTCTCGGCCCGGACCGTTCGATGTGTAGGATAGTACAGAGCATCTTCCCCATTGAGACGAAGGATGAGGTCCGCGCGGCCGAGTGACCTCAGAGCTTTGCACGGAAGGAGCTTGCTCAACGCCTGCTTGACGCGACTCGGAGTCCGCGGCATAGTAGTGGACGGGTTGGCGGTGCCCGCGATGGCCCGGATGGTGCCGTCAGGCACGACCAGGCTGTCGGCGTTGAGGGCTTCCAGACGTGGGAGGTCGGAGCAAGTGGCTCTGTCGGGGAGGCTACGCACCCAACAAGGTCCGATGAGAGGCAGACGCGGTGGTTGCGTCGCCTTGGGATTCGAACTTGCTCTCTTGTCTCTCCTCTGCGTCTTCGGCCTCTGCGCCACGTCTGCCGCGAGGTCGTTCACGGACTACACGTTTGATGACATTCGTGCCCGGAGCTACTCCTCCGCGGCCGTCTACCTGCCGACCTCCGGTGCCAGTGGAACCGTCATCGTCCTCGGCCTCCTTGCTGACGGGTCCTACGTGAAGCTGGAGGTGGCATGGACCGCCTCAGTTGGCGCCGGTGCAAGAGTCGCGCAGTACTCCGTCAGCCGGGGAATGACGTATTCGGCGCAGGGGAAGGAGGGGCGCGTCTTCTCCAGTTCCGTGCTGCGTCCTGGGACGAGGTACTCGCTCAAGACGGGACAAGCGGCCGCGGACGGAGAGGTCACGTTCGGAGCAGATGTCCCCGCCTACAGCGTCACTACCATCACCTACACGCTTGTTCCTCAGGGAGGGGCGAAGCTCTGCCTGCCCGAGTCCGGCTCGGCCACCTCGGGGTCCGCGGGGCCAAGCACGAGCGCCATACGGCTCGTGAATAGATCCCCCAGCTACAAGCGCGCTACCGCCTACCTGTACGTCGACGGGGACTATCGCGCGACGCTCTTCATCAGCGGTGACGCGCAGTACATCTCGGCAAGCTTCCCGATCTCGGCCGGGAAACACCTCATCCAGGTCAAAGCGTCGGGCGGCCCGTACGAGAACTGGGAAGAGGAAATCGAGGTCGCCGAAGGGGAGGAGCGCGTCCGCGAGTTCTCGCTCAAGCTCGTCGCCCAGGCCGTCTTCACCTTCAGCCCCACCCCGCCGACGGCGGGGGAGCCTGTGCAATTCGACGCCACGGCGAGCGCTGGCGAGCTTCTGGTCGAGTACGCGTGGGATTGGGACGCCGACGGAACCTACGATTTGCGTACGAGCACCGCCCAGGCCGAGCACACCTTCGCGCCGGGCCAAAGCTACTACGCCGTCGTGCTCCAGGTCACCGATCAGGACGGCAGGACGGACTCCGTGGCGCAGGTTGTCACCATGGCTGGGTCCGTAGCGGGGCCGCCCGTGGCTGCGTTCGGCTTTGAACTTGGCGCGCCAGGCGAGGATCTCGTCGTCACCTTCGACGGCTCCGCTTCGAGTGATGCCGAAGGGGAGGTTGACGCTTGGACCTGGGATTT
>CAYHBG010000095.1:0-2974 GCA_964354815.1 uncultured Thermotogae bacterium | reverse complement strand
GCCGACGGCCAGGTTGTGGCCTGGAAGTGGGACTTCGGAGACGGCACGACCTCCGCCGACCGAAACCCAACGCACACGTACTCGCAAACCGGGTTCTTCGTCATCACGCTGTCCATCACGGACAGCGACGGCCTGAACGGAGCGAGAAGTGAGTCCCTGAGGATCGCCAACCTCCCGCCGCAGGGCTCATTCGCATGGGCTCCGGGGTGGCCTGGTGCGGGACGGCAGGTGGAGTTCGACGCTTCTGGGTCCACGGACCGTGATGGGGAGATCGCGGTGTACGCATGGGACTTCGAGAGCGACGGGAAGACAGACGCCAGCGGAGCCCAGACCTCGTGGACGTTCCCCGAAGCCAAGGACTACACCGTGACCCTCACCCTGACCGACGACGAAGGAGCGACCGCGACGACCACGCAGGCCGTCACCGTCGTAGCTGCCTCGTCTGCCGGCCCGCCGCGGTTTGCGAACCTGTGGGGCCTCGTCGTTGGCGTTGCCCAGTACGAAGACCCGGGCATCAACGACCTGGAGTTCACCGAGCAGGATGCTCAGGCGTTCTACGAGTTCTTGATCAGTACGCGAGGCGGCGGCTTCCCCAAGGAGAACGTGCGGTTGCTCCTTGGCGCCCAGGCCACCCAGAGGAGCGTCCAGGCAGGCTTTGGCTGGCTGATCAAGGCAGCCGGACGAGACGACCTGGTCGTCGTCTACTTCGCTGGCCACGGGAGCTACGCCCCGGATCTGAACGGTGACGAAGCGGATGGGTTCGACGAGTACCTCATCCCCTACGACGCCGAGCACGACGACCTGTTCTCTACCGCCATCCGTGATGACGAAGTGGGGGACTGGCTCACATCCCTGAAGAGCCGGCACACCCTTCTCGTGTTCGACTCCTGTTTCGCCGGGGGAGCGACGCGTACCGTGCGCGGCTTCGAGCAGACCGGGACGAGGGCCGGCCCGGGGAACCAGGTGTTCAGCGACCTTCTGGGTGCAGGGCGGTTGGTCCTCGCCGCATCTCAAGAAAGTGAGCCCTCCTACGAAACCCCCAAGCTCTCCCACGGGGTGTTCACGTACTTCCTTCTCCGTGGTCTCGGAGCACTCGAAGGAGTGCCCTCTCCGCAGGCGGATACGGACCAGGACGGCCGGGTCACCGTCGAGGAGCTGAAGGCCTACCTGGAGCTAGAGGTGCCCAAGTACATCCGGGACGAGATGCAGGAGCGGCCGCAGCATCCGCTCGTGAGCGGGGACCCGACGCTAACCCGCATCGCCCTGACCGGCTACGGGGAACCCCTCGTGGGTGAGGTGACCGCCCTCCAGGGCGAGTACGTGATCATCTCCCTGGGGACCCGCCACGGAGTGCAGGTTGGCGACCGGTTCGAGGTGGTGCGCAGCTACGCCCTCCCCGGCGGGGCCTCTGTGATCGAAGTGCGAGCCGTGATCGAGGCGGTGGCCCTACTGGGACCGGAGAGGGCTGTCTGCGCGATCACGGAGTTGCACTTCCCGGTGGAGATCCACGACGCGGTCCGGCCGGCCACGTAGGGCAGGAGCGCGGCGCGCAGCGAAACGTAGAGCGGGAGGTCGATTCCCATGGCGAGACGGATGGTTCCCTGGGTGGCTATTTGCCTGGCTGTCCTTAGCTGTGCCAGCTGGGGACAGGGTGGCGCAAGAGGGATCCTGGTCGAGACCCTGCGGCCGGGACTGACCCTGACGGTAGAGAAGGGATGCGGCGCGACGTACGTCCACGACGAGTTGCTGACGATCACCGTGCGTTCCGAGCGCGCCGGTTACCTGACCCTCTTTGACTTCATGCCGGATGGGAACGTCCAGGTGATCTTCCCGAATCAGTATCATCAAGACACGCAGATCCAGGGGGAGGCAACGGTCGAGATCCCCGGTGAGATCCTTCCGTTCAGGTTTCGCATCCAGCCGCCAGATGGAGAGGAGACCCTGTTTGCTGTGGTGACGGAGCGCAAGGTGGACCTCCTTCCTCAGCAGTACGTCGACTTCGCGAAGGTCTTCCCGCAGCTGCCGGGAACCCACGAAGAGACCGCTCAGGATCTTGTGCGGGGGGTCGGAGTCATCCCCGCAGGAACCTGGTGGGCGGCCGCGATGTGCTGGTTCAACGTCCAACCCACCGCAACGGTCACGACGCCCACGACGACACCCAGCGGCGAGGGCTGGGCGCTCTTCGCGGGAGTTGACGCGTACGACGAGACCCCGTACACGGGAGAGGACGGACTCAAGTACTACTTCCCCAAGCTCCGCTACTGCGCCAAGGGAGCACGGGACATGGCTGCAGCACTCAAGAGCACATTCCCGACGCAGAAGCTCCTCCTGGACACCGAGGTGACACACAACGCCGTCGAGGAAGCGATCACGCAGTGGCTGGCCCAAGCTCCGGAAGGGGGGACGGTGTTGATCTACTTCTCCGGACACGGGTCGAGGCAGAAGGACACGAGCGGTGACGAGGCGGACGGCTACGACGAGACGATCGTGCCCTGGGACTACGGAAGCAAGCACCGGTTCATAGTGGACGACGAGATCAACCGCTGGACCTCGATGTTGAAGGCGGATCGCGTCATCCTCATCTTCGACTCGTGCCACTCCGGGACGATGGAACGCAACGCCTACACAGCACGCCTGCTGACAACAGGAGCGCGGGCGGTAGAAGCGCCGCTGACGGACGGGATGGCGGAAGACTTCGGGACGGGGACGGGAGCGCGGGGAACGTGGTGGAAGCAGCTCGTGATCACGGGCTGCAAGCCCAACGAGTCGTCGTACGAGGACTCAGCCCTCCAAAGCGGCGTCCTGACCTACTACTTGCTTCAGGCCCTCGTCGGGAAGGGAGACGCGAATGACGACGGGTGGGTGACCGCCCAAGAGGCCTACCAGTACACTGCGACGCAAGTTCCAGCGAACTACCCCAAGCAGCACCCGCAGATGACGGACGAGATCAAAGAAAGCGTAAGGTTGGCGCAGG
>CAYHBG010000094.1:0-5513 GCA_964354815.1 uncultured Thermotogae bacterium | reverse complement strand
CCTACGGGTTGAGCAAGAAGGACTTCTCGAACGCCTGGACCCCGCCGAGGGTTCCGCGGACAGCGTACCGCCCCGTGGGAAGACCCGCGAAGTCGAGCCGGTAGACCCGCCACTCCCCGTCGGAGACGAGGTCGTCGGACGTCGAGACGTGGTTCCCGGCCGGGTCGACCCAGATGACCTGGAACGTCTCATCCTCTCGGACCCGCGTGAAGTGGACGATGAGGGAGGCCTCTCCGTCCGAGGTCGTGAATCGCGACGTCTCCCCCTCGCCGAGGTATCCATCTCGCTTCGGCTTCACGGATCGGTACAGGCCGTAGTAAAGCTCGCGAGTGTAGGTCGAGGTGAGGAGGGAAGCGACGTCCGAGGCGACATCGTCCGCCGCGCGGACGATCAGCGTCTCGTACCCCGAGAAGGACTCGCCCTCCTTCACCGTCATGCTCGCGGAGCTGTCCACATCCCGCGCCTGCTCGATCCGCCCGGTCGCGGCATCCAGGACCTCCACCTGTCCGAGGAGACGAATCGTGTGCTGAGTTCCGGGAACGGAACGCACGCAGCTTCCCCCGCTCCACTCCTCGCAGATCGTGACCGCGTCGGCGGTTGACTCGACCCCGCTCACCGACCCTGCGACGAGCTTGCTCACACCCGTCAGGCGTCCGATCCGGGCCGCGGTAGAAGGGTCGATCAGGCCGGACGCGCCCAGGAGCTGCTCGGTGAGGAGGGCGTCGAGCCGCGTCCGCGAGAAGACCGTCACGCCAGACGTATTCACGAGCCGCGTCTCCGTTCGCGTGCGCACCGTTTCGCCCACCCCTGGCCAGGACGAGCTGTTTCCGAAGGAGAGCACGGCGACATCGAGGCGTTCGGTCGCGATGACCGCCTGCTCCGCCGGCTCCGGGATCATCAGGACGACGATCGCCACGACCAGGGCGATGCCCAGCGCGACCGCAATCAGGATTCCCATCACGTTGTCATCCATGGTGCGACCTCCCCTCCTTGGCTTTCCCTCTCCTTCCTAGCGCACGCGGGGAGAGAAAGTCAACTGTCGCGCCAAGAGGCGGGGCAGTGGGTTCGCGGAGGCTCGCTCCTCAAGCGCCTAGGCTCTCCTGGAGGACCTTCCCCACCAGAGCTTCCGCGCCTCGAGGACGAGAGCGGGGAGGGCGATCAGGGGGAGGACGAGGCCCCACATCCAGCCGGTGAGGTTCCTCGTATCGAAGACCCCTTGCAGACCCGGGACATACAGGACGGCGACGAGCAGGCCCACCGCCCCGAGGACCGCCCACTGCAAGTAGCGGTTCGTGAAGAACCCGATTCGGTAGAGAGGGACGCGTTCCGACCGGACGGCGTAGGCGAGGGGAAGCTCAGCGAGGACGAGAGTGGCAAAGGCGAGGGTCACCGCGTCCTCGTGCAGTACACCACGGGTGTAGACCCCCAGGGCGTAGACCCCCAGGACGACCGCGGTGAGCGTACCCGCCTGGAACAGGATCCCGGTGGCCATCTCCCTGTTGATAATCCGCTCCTTCGAGGAGCGCGGCTTCCGACTCATGATGTCCGGCTCGCCCTTCTCCAGCCCGAGGGCGAGGGCGGGAGCCCCGTCGGTGAGGAGGTTCAGCCAGAGGAGCTGGAGCGCGGTGAGAGGGGAAGGCCAGCCGATGAGGATGGCGCCAAAGATGATCGCCACCTCGGCGAAGTTGCAGGAGAGGAGGAAGTAGATCGTCTTGCGGATGTTGGCGTAGATTGTCCGCCCCTGCTCGACCGCCGCGACGATCGAGGCGTAGTTGTCGTCGGTCAAGACCATGTCCGCTGTGTTCTTGGCCACGTCCGTCCCGGCGATCCCCATGGCGATCCCGATGTCCGCGCGGCGGAGCGCCGGGGCGTCGTTGACCCCGTCCCCGGTCATCGCGACCACGTCACCCCGCGAGCGAAGGGCGTCGACGATCTTCACCTTGTGGTGCGGGGAGACGCGGGCGAAGACGTCGATCTCGTCGATTTGGAGTGCCAGTTCCCCCTCCACGAGGTGGTCGATCTCCGCCCCGGACACGACGCGCCCGTGCGGGCGGAGGAGGCCGATCTGCCTCGCGATCGCCTCTGCGGTCGCCACGTGGTCCCCGGTGATCATGATCGTGCGCAGTCCCGCCTCGCGCGCCTTCTCGATCGCCCCGGCCACCTCCGGCCTCGGCGGGTCCTGCATGCCAAGGAGGCCGAGGAAGACGAGGTCCCGCTCCACGGCCTCCGGAGTGAGATCCCGGGGAAGGCCCGGAAGGGGGCGATACGCGACGGCGAGGACCCGGAAGCCCTGAGAAGCCATCCCGGCGTTCGCCCTTTCGATCTCGCCCCTCGTCGCTCCGGCGAGGACGGCGGGTCCGCCGTCCTCTTCGATCTGGTCGCACAGGCCAAGGACGACGTCCGGCGCCCCCTTGACCAGGGCCACGTACTCCCCTCTCCGCACCGCGATCGGCGCCGTCTCCGCCCCCGCATGGATCGTCGTCATCCGCTTGCGGTCCGAATCAAACGGGATCTCCGCCGCTCGCGGGAGAACCTCTGGAGAGGACCGATCGAGATCCGCCTTGGCCGCCGCGACGAGGAGTGCCCCCTCGGTCGGGTCCCCGACGATGCGGTACCCCTTCGTCTCCTGGCGGAGCTCGGCATCGTTGCACAGAAGCCCCGCCCACAGCGCGCGGTGGAGGACGGAATGCTCCTCAACGCGGATCGCCTTCGCCTCGAGCTCGAACCCGCCCTTCGGGTCGTATCCCTGACCGATCACCCCGTACGTACGCCCCCCGGCCCAGACCTCCTTCACGGTCATCTGGTTCTGGGTGAGGGTCCCGGTCTTGTCGGTGCAGATCACGGTCGCCGCGCCGAGCGTCTCCACGGAGGGGAGGCGCCGGACGAGGGCGTGGCGCTTCAGCATCTCGCGCGTGCCCAGGGCGAGGCACATCGTGACGATCGCCGGCAGCCCCTCCGGGATCGCGGCCACGGCGAGGCTGACCGCGATCATGAGGAACCGGACGAGATCTCCCTTCCCCGTGGCGAGGTACGACCGCAGACCCTCCTTCCACAGGATGTTGATGTTCGGGTCGCGGACGATCTCCAAGACGAAGACGATGCCGCAGACGATGAGGATGACCGTCCCCAAGAGCTTCCCGAACTCCTCCAGTTTCTTCTGGAGAGGGGTCTCCTCTTGGGTCTCCTCGATCATCTCCGCGATCTGGCCAAGCTGGGTCCCGGTCCCGGTCCCCACGACGATCCCCCGTCCGCGGCCGTAGACGACGGTCGTCCCGAGGAACGCGCAGTTCCCCCGGTCGGCGATCGCCGTCTCCTCGTCCAGAAGGGACTCGGCCCTCTTCTCGACCGGGACCGACTCCCCCGTGAGGGAGGACTCGTCGACGCGCAGCTGGGCGGTCTCCGCCAGCCGCAGGTCGGCCGGGACCATCGTCCCGGCCTCGAGAAGGACGACGTCGCCGGGAACGAGGTCGCGGGTGCGAACCGTCACACGCACGCCGTCCCGGAGGACTTGGGCCTCGGGAGCAGACATCTCCTTCAGGCTCTGGAGGGCCTTCTCCGCCCGACTGTCCTGGACCGCGCCCACGACGGCGTTCAGGATGACGATCGCCAGGATCACGAGCGAGTCGAGCCAGCCGAGCCTCTCCGGCTCAACGAAGTAGACGGCGAGCGAGATGACCGCCGCGGCGATCAGGATGAGGACGACGAACCCCTTGAGCTGGCCGAGGACCCGCTTCCAGAACGGCGTCGGCGGGGACTCCGGCAGGGCGTTCGGACCGTGGTGCTTCAGGCGCTCTCTCGCCTCGTGCGCGGAGAGCCCCTTGCCGAGGTCCACGTGCAGCCTTGCCGCTGCGGCGTCGGTCGAGATCGCTTGCCAGGCCGCCTTCAGATCCGCTCGATCCATAGCTCCCGTCCTCCGCCGCCTTCGTGGGGCGACGGTTGCCTCCCGGAGGGAAGCGGCCGCGCCTCCCAACGCACGGGAGGAGGCGCGGCCTTGCCAGAAGGCCTGTCCTGCTACGCCTTGGCTGACGCCGCCCTACTCCCCCGCCGGGAGTACCAGACGGAGAAGACGACGGCAACGGTACCCACCGTGATGATCACGATCCCCGCTGGGGTCAGCGTCTTCTGCGCGACGATGATCGGCGCGGCAATCAGCGAGACGAGGTTGATGACCTTGATCATCGGGTTCAGGGCGGGGCCCGCCGTGTCCTTCAGCGGGTCCCCCACCGTGTCTCCAACGACCGACGCCTTGTGCCGCTCCGAGCCCTTCCCGGTGTTCTTGGCCGGATCGGACGGCTCGTCCTCGATCATCTTCTTCGCGTTGTCCCACGCCCCGCCGGCGTTCGCCATGAACACGGCGAGGAGCTGACCGGAGAGGATGACGCCGGCGAGGAATCCACCCAACGCCTCGACGCCCAAGGCAAACCCGACGATGAGCGGCGTCAGCACCGCGAGCACGGCAAGCGGGATGAGCTCACGCTGCGCTGCCCTCGTGCAGATCCCCACCGCTTGCCGGTAGTCCGCCGGCACCTTCCCCTCCATGAGGCCCGGGATCCTGAACTGGCGCCGGACCTCCTCCACGATCAGGCTCGCAGATCGGCCGACCGCGCTGATGGTGAGCGAGCTGAACAGCCACGGCAGCGCGCCACCGATCAGGAAGCCGATGAACACGATGGGCAGGTTGATGCGGATCCCGGAGGCGAGGGCCAAGGGGTCGATCTTCACCACATCGGTGATGTACGAGCCAAACAGGGAAACGGCGGCGATGACCGCCGAACCGATGGCCACGCCCTTGGTGATCGCCTTGGTCGTGTTCCCGACCGCGTCGAGGTCGGCCATGACCTGGCGCGACTTCTTGTCCAGTCCGGCCATCTCGCCGATCCCGTTGGCGTTGTCGGCGATTGGGCCGAAGGAGTCCATAGCGACGTTGTTTCCGGTCAGGGTCAGCATCCCGATGCCGGTCATGGCAATCCCGTACAGGACGTACTGGATCGGCATCCCCCAGTAGATGAACACCGCGGCCAGGATCGTCGCTGCGATGACGAGGACGGAGTAGACCGACGACTCGTAGCCGACGCCAAGACCTCTCAGGATCAGCGTGGCTGAGCCGGTCTTCGCCGAGGCGGCAATGTCCTTCACCGGCTTGTGGTGCGTGTCGGTGAAGTACTTGGTCAACTCGTCGATGACGATCGCGAGCACGATCCCGACCCCGACCGAGAAGAAGGCACGCCACTCCTTCATGTAGAAGTGGGCGAGGAAGGCAAACCCGGCGAGGCAGATCGCGGCCGAGCTGTAGAACCCGCGGTTGATCGCGGTCATCGCGTTCCCCTTGGCGCCCTTGCCGCGAACCAAGTAGGTCCCGATGATCGACGCGAAGACCCCGATCCCGCGGACGAGGAGCGGGAAGACGATCCACTTCAGCTCGCCGGTCAGGGCCACCAGGGAGAGTCCGAGGATCAACCCGGACACGATCGTGACCTCGTAGCTTTCGAAGATGTCGGCCGCCATCCCGGCGC
>CAYHBG010000093.1:1704-5827 GCA_964354815.1 uncultured Thermotogae bacterium | reverse complement strand
GCCTACCGAGAGGCGCTGTTCACGACGCCCGGCGTCGAGTCCTTCCTCTCCGGCGCCATCCTGTTCGATGAGACCATCCGCCAGATGTCGTCGGCCGGAACGTCCTTCCCGGACCTCCTTTCTCAGAAGGGGATCCTCCCCGGGATCAAGGTCGACCGAGGGACGACCGCCCTTCCCGGCTTCCCGGGGGAGCGGGTGACCGAGGGCCTGGACGGGCTCTCCGAGCGTCTGGCCGAGTACCGCGCCCTCGGGGCGCGGTTTACCAAGTGGCGCGCCGTGATCGCGGTCGGATGGGGACTCCCGACCGAAACCTGCCTCGCGGTGAACGCGCACGCCCTGGCGCGCTACGCCGCCCTGTGCCAGGAGGCAGGACTCGTCCCCATCATCGAGCCCGAGGTCTTGCTGGATGGGGACCACCCCCTCGAGCGGTGCGAGGAGGCGACGGAGGCCGTTCTCACGCACCTCTTCGGCGAGCTTCGCCGCCAACGCGTCCTCCTCGAAGGGACCGTCCTTAAGCCCAACATGGTCCTTTCGGGCAAGTCCTGCCCCCACCAGGAAGGGGTGGAAAGGGTCGCCGAAGCGACGCTCCGCGTCCTGCGCAGGACAGTCCCGGCGGCCGTGCCGGGGATCGCCTTCCTCTCGGGCGGCCAGAGCGCCCTCCTCGCCACGGCCCACCTCCAGGCGCTGAACGCGCTTGGCCCTCACCCCTGGCGCCTAACCTTCTCGTACAGCCGCGCCCTCCAGGAACCGGCCCTCGCTGCTTGGCAAGGGAAGCGGGAGAACATCGCCCGGGCGCAGTGCGTCTTTCTGGAGAGGGCACGCCTCAACGCCGCCGCAAGTCGAGGGTCCTACTCACCGGCCATGGAGCGGGCCACGTCCTAGGCCGCCCCTCAGAGCCAGGGCTCGATGTCTCTCTCACGAAGGCGGATCGGGTGGTCCACGTAGCGAACGAGCCCCTGCCGGTCGATCAGAAACGTGCGCGGGATCGCGCCAACGCCGTAGAGGGTCCTCACCCCCTCCGCGGCGGCAAGCGAGCCCCACAAAGCGAGCATCTGGCAGCCACTCGCCTCCAGGAAGGCGCGCGCCCCCGCGATATCGCTGTCAAGGCAGACCCCGAGCAGGACGAGGCCTTGGCCGGCGTACTGCGCCCGCAGCTCCTCAAGCCAGGGAAGCGTGGTCCGGCAGGGGGCACACGAGCTTGCCCAGAAGTCGAGGAGGACCACCTCCCCGCGGAAGTCTAGGAGAGAAACCTCGTTCCCATCGAGGTCCAGCAGCGTGAACGGCGGCGCTTTCTTCCCGATCTCCGGGCCAACCGGAGGGCCGCCGTGGGGATCGGCGACATCGACCATCCTGGCCTGCGACGCGCTCGCCCCGCGATTGTCGGTGACGACAAGAACGGCCTCGTACAGGCCGGAACTCTCATAGATGTGCGTCGTCTCCGGTCCGCTGGCCTCCCCTCCGTCGCCGAACGTCCAATCGTAGCGGGCGATCGTCCCGTCTGCGTCCACGGACAGAGTGGCGTCAAAGCGGACCTGAAGCGGAGCCTGGCCAGAGGATGGGCTTCGGGTGAAGCTTGCCAACGGAAGGACGTTGACGGCGAAGCACCCGAGGAGGGACGCGCCCGTCCCCAGGACGACCGCGCCGACTGCGACCACCCGGAGCCCCCTCACGCGAACTTCAACCTCCCTCGCCGCGGTGTCCCGTCGTTCGCTGCCCGGCAGGAAAGCTCTCTTCTGGACGACTTCGTGCGGCTACGCCTGAACGATACCCCATCCTGCAGCCGCCGGCACAAAGAGAGGGTGCGCAGGGAAGGGAGCGCGCCGTGAGCCCTGCCGGCCGACCGCCCGAAGGTAATGGAAACCAATAGAGAGGGCCACAGGCGAATCTGGATGAGAGCCCGAGGTGCAATGTGATGTCTGTCACTGAAGCGCGCGGTATGACGTCCAGCAGGTGGATCCTGCCCGCGGATTCACGGAACGTGACAAGTATCCCATAGCAGCACGTAGGCCTCATCAAGACTAGTACTTGCCTGCAAAAGTACGCGCCATGGCGGACTCCGGCTGGAACCGGCAGCAGACCTCAAACCGCGTTGCGCGAACTTGGCCTGTCAAGTACTAGTACGGGGCGCCGCCCTCCCGCCGCGGCGAGTCGCAGAGAGAGAGGGCGTGCCCTGGTCCGGCACGGGCGCCGCGGGCTGACGACGGAGGAACCGGCCCCACTACCCCCGGAGCTTGATCAGAAGGTCCACCGCGGCCGACGCCTCCCCGGCGATGAATGGATTCAGATCGACCTCCTCGATCAGGTGGAGGTCCAGCGCAAGATCCCCCAGCCTAACGAGGGCGCGCGCCAAGACGGAGAGGTCAACCGGCGGAAACCCACGAAACGGCCCCAGGAAAGGAAAGGCGCGAATCGAGCGGATCATCCGCACTGCCTGGTCGAGAGAGAGAGGAGCGATCCCGAAGGCGACGTCTCGAAGGGCCTCGACCAGCGTGCCCCCGATCCCAAACATCAGAACCGGCCCGAACGAGCGGTCGCGCTTCATCCCCAGGATCAGCTCGCGGCCCGTGAGGGAGGGTTGGAGGAGGACCCGCCCTCCCGTCCACGCCTCTTCGTCGATCAGCGCGGAGAGGCGGCGGAAGGCGTCACGCGCCTCCTCCGGCGTGCGGATCCCCGTCACAATCGCCCCGCGCTCGAAGCGGTGGAAGCACCCTGGAGCATCGACCTTGGCCACCCCAGGGAACCCAAGTTCCGCTGCAACCAAGGCGGCCTCTTCAGCAGCGGTCGGGTAGGCGAACGGGCAGACCGCGATCCCGTAGCTCTCCAGGACCTTGGCTCCCTCCTCGAATCGGAGGGAGGCGCGGCCCTCCTCGCGCGCCCCGGCCAGAATGCCGCCGAGCCGGCCCCTGTCTGGCGAGGGGCAATGCTGCGGGAGTCGCGGACGATCGCGCAGCTCCCCGATCCGGACGAGGATGGCGAGGGCATCCACGGCCTCCTCCGGCATGACGTAGGTCGGAACTCTCTCCGCCTCGAGGCGAGCGACGAACGGCCCAACGGATGGGCCACGGCTTGTCGTGGAGACGAGGACGGGCTTCTCCGGCACGTCCTTCGCGGCGCGCAGGATCGCGTCGGCGACGGCCTCCGGGGCCTCTGCCAGGACGAGCGGCGGACGGAAGATGACGATCCCGGCGTCGACGCTGGACAGGGCGACGCGGAGCGCCTCCTCATAGTGGTCCGCGCCGGCCGTGGCGATCATGTCGACCGGGTTCCGCAGGCCCGCCTCGGCAGGAAGGAAGCTTGCGAGCTTGGCGCGGACGGGGTCCGGAAGGCGAGGGACCTCGATTCCCGACCGCTCGCAGGCGTCGGCGGCGATGATCCCTGCTCCCCCTGCATTCGTCAGGATCGCCACCCTCCGGCCCCGAGGCAGAGCCCCCCGTTCCAGGGCACGCAGCGCGCGGAGGAGCTCGACGATCGACGTCACCCGCACCGCCCCGCACTGGTCGAGGAAGGCGTCGACGACCGCGTCTGCGCTCGCGAGGGATCCGGTGTGCGAGGCGACGGCCGCCGCCCCGGCTTGCGTCCGCCCCGATTTCAGGACGACCACAGGCTTCGTCCGGCTGATCCTCTCCACATACTGCCTGAAGCCCACGGGGTCGGCGAAGCTCTCCAGGTACAGGAAGACAATGCGGCTGTCCTCATCTTTCTCCAGATGGCCGAGGAAGTCGTTCTCCGAGAGGCCCGCCCGGTTCCCCAGGTTGACGAAGAGCGAGACTCCAAGGCCCATCTCGCCGAAGGACTCGAGGACCGTCTCCCCAAGGGACCCGCTCTGGGAGATGAACGCGATCTCTCCCGGCTTCGGGAACCACCGGGAGAAGGAGGCGTTGAGCGGTGCCGAGGGAGAGCTCGAGACGATCCCCATGCAGTTCGGCCCAACGAGGTTCAAGCGGTAGTGGTGGACAAGCCGCCGCAGCTCTTCCTCGCGCTCTTCCCCCTCCCTCCCGGCTTCTTTGAACCCGGCGGTTACGATCACGAGGTTCTTCGTGCCCACCTCCCCACAAGACCGAACGACCTCGAGAACTCGGCTCTTGTCCACGGCAAGGATCGCGAGGTCTGCTGGGTGGGGAAG
>CAYHBG010000093.1:0-1604 GCA_964354815.1 uncultured Thermotogae bacterium | reverse complement strand
GCAAGGAAGAGGAAGACGAGGCCGTAGCTCGAGAGGTGGAGGGACGTCGTGGCGTACGGAAGGAGCGGCCGATCCGTGAACAGGGGGAAGATGAGGAGTTGGACGAGGAGCGCAAGCAGAACGAGCCAAGTAGCGCGGAGTCGCAGGCGCGCCAAATGGGAGAGCCTCCCGCCCATGGCGTAGCCGATGGCCACACCCAGAAGGACCGAAACGAGGAGGAACATGGGATCGGTGGAAGTCTACCTGATTCTCCTCTTCCCGGCAATGGGTCTCAGGACGCCCTGCCCTCGCCTCGAGAGAGGACGCGGAGGAGGGCCTCCACGACGCCGGGGTCGAGGACCTTCCCCGCCACCTCGGTGACCGTCCGCCTCGCCTCGGCAGGATCAAGGGCCTTCCGGTAGGGACGATCGACGGTGAGCGCGCAGTAGACGTCCGCTGCCGCAATGATTCTCGAGAGGAGCGGGATCGTCTCCCCTCCCACGCCATCCGGATAGCCGCTGCCGTCCCATCGCTCATGCTCGTGCCGAACGGCATCGGCGACCGGAGTGTAGATCTCGAGACCCGCGATCAGCTCGGCACTAAGCACCGAGTGCCGCTTCATCACCTTCCATTCCTCGGGAGAGAGAGGCCCGGGCTTGAGCAGGATCGCATCAGGAACCCCGACCTTCCCGATGTCGTGGACGCGCGCTGCGACATCGAGCTTTTCCAGCTCGCGTTCCGAGAGATCGAGCTCTTGGCCGATCTGTGCCGCCAGGGCCGCGACGGAACTCGAGTGCACCGCCGTGTCGTGATCGCGCTCATCCAGAATGGACGAAATCCTCTCGAAGGTCTTCCGCGTCTCGGTCTGCAGCCTCTGATAGCCGCGGAACGAGACGTGAACGAGGACGAGCGGGACGAGCGCCAGGAGCATGTGCCAGACGGAGAGCGAGTAGAGGACGGCGAGGAGAAGAGCCAGCACACAGAGGACGACGTACTGGAGGTTGAAGTCCCGCACGTGCGAGACGAAGGTGTGGAGGAACCCCTTCCTCTCGGATAGCCCGACCACGGTCGCCACGAGGGACAGGTTCAAAACGGCGTAGGCCAGAAACGCGAGGAGCGCCCACCCATACTGGGGGAGCGACGAGAGAGGGAAGGGAGAATGGCTGACGGCCTCCAGGACTGCCCCGGCCACCGTCACCGAGAGGATGAGCTGACCCGCATTGAAGCCCACCACGTAGGCGAATCGGCGGGGTTCTGCCCGGAGCCTGTCCCAGCGCATGAGGACTTCGGCAGCAAGGCTGGCAATCCCCACGATGAAGACCGTCGGCGCCCAACCGAGAATGAGAAGAGCGCCCAGGTAGATCGCAATAGAACTGGAGAGCTCCGAACCGTAGGCCGGGATCCAGGTCGCGTAGACCTCGGCGAGGAAGCCAAGAACAAGGAAGATGGCGAGCGCCAGTCCCTCAGCCGGGGTGAAGACCGGGAGGGAGTAGCCCGCATAGACCAGAGCGGCCACAGCCAGACACGTGACGACACCGACGCAGGCTTTGACCCGTCTTGGAAGGCTCACTCCCCTCCTTTCGCTCTAAGGAAGCTCGCCTTCCAACTATACCTCAAGCCCCCGT
>CAYHBG010000092.1:0-5836 GCA_964354815.1 uncultured Thermotogae bacterium | reverse complement strand
GGCGCGGCCCTGCTCCACCCGGAACCGGGGCGACAGCGCAGCAGAAGCCACATTGGTCGATCCCGCGACGTTGTTGGGAAGGCCCGAAGCGGCCTACGCGCCCGCGTCAACGCGGTCAACCCGGGGTTCGTGGAGGGGACGGCCCTGGCGCCCGAGGCGACGTCGACCCCGCTCGGTCGTCTGGCCCGACCTGACGAGATCGCGAGCGCCGTCGCCTTCCTGGCTTCGGACGAGGCGAGCTACGTGACCGGGGCCGTGCTGAACGTGCACGGCGGCGCCCTGCTCTAGCCTAGGGCTCCACCTCGGCCGTGTACCCCCCATCCACCCGCTCGACGTTGACCGTCGTCGTGCCCCCGCCTTCGATCCGCACCGTGAGCGGCGCGATGGCCGGGGTTGCGTCAAACGTCACCTGATACGTCCCGGGCGGGAGGTTCGGGAAGGGAGCCTGGCCGGCGATCCCCGTCGCGACCTCGTTGCCCTGGGCGTCGTACACGTGGTAGCGGATGGCCACCGAGGAGAGCAACGCGGCTCGCAACTGTTCTGTCGACTCGGCCTCGACGTAGATCCCACCCGTCGCGCTCGCAATCTGCTCTAGGCTCTCCCTCGCCTGCGGGTTTCCCCCGATCGCGAACCCCACGACGTGGACCCGTAGGTCGATTCCCGCGCTCTTGAACGATTCGGCCACGCGGACGGGCTCGAAAACCCCCTCGCACGTCTCCGCCCCGTCGCTGATCAGGACGATCACCTTGGAGTCCGGGAAGTTCTCGAAGTCCTCGTCGCGGACGAGGCGCAGCGTGTAGGCGAGCGGCGTCGCACCGCCGGTGTCAATCGAGGCGACCTGCGCTTCGAGCGTGCTCTTCACGAGGGGGCCGAGAGGGACGACCACCCTGCTCGTGCCGCACCCGCCGAACATGCGCAGACCGACGTTCATTCCATCGGGCAACGACGAGAGGACCTCAACCAGGACCTCCTTCGCCACGTCGATCTTCGCCCGCCCATCCAGCGTCTCGCGCATGCTGGTCGAGGTGTCGAGGACGAACATCACGTTCTTCGCGAGCTGACCGGCAACGGTCAGCTCCCCGGCGGAGAGGATCTCCAGCGTCCCCGACGCCACGCCCGTCTCGCGGACGACGCTCATCCCGCCCACGGCATCCACGCTCGGACCCGGGCAAGGGCCCGCGTTCTCGTCCGTCGGGACGTCGCTCAGTCGGACGAAGCGGAACTCTGCGCCGGGGGGAGCGTACGGACCGATGTCGATTCCGGTCGGGTAGCCCTTGGCGTCCCCGACATAGGTGAACGCGCTCCCGTCGACGCTGATCTCCACGCGCGCGGCGTGCCCGTTCGTGATGAACACGAACAGATCGTCGCCCGCCACGTTGACGATTCGGTTGTCGACGAATTCGACCGTGAGGAACCCTCGGTCGTCGATCGCGCTCAGCCGGAAGCCCAGAGTGACCGCGCACGTATCGCAGCCTCCACAGGCGACGCACATCGGCCCGCCGCAGTCCGGGGCACCCAGGACCGCGCCCGGGTTGTTGAACGCATCCCGCACGCAGCTCGCCGCGCTGTAGGAGACGACGCGGTCAGCGAACGAGACGTCGCCGGCGGGAAAGGTCACGCCGGCGTAGATCGTGGGCTGCGCGAAGGCGACCGCTCCGACGGAAAGAGAGAAAGCAAGCACGAAGAGAACACGCGCCGACAGGGACTGTCCGCTCATGAAGCCACCTCCACCCCCAACCCCCGGCGGGACGCCCGGGCCACCCAGCGCCTGAGGCCCATCATAGGGCGATAGGCGAGACAAGGCAAGCGCCAGGCCCCGCTCTGCTCTCTATGATGGGCTCCTGGTCACGCTTTCTCCTTCCTGGTCCTGGTTGACAGTCCCCCCCCTGTCCGCTAACATCGCCCCGCAGGCCGAGGTGGCGGAATTGGCAGACGCGCATGGTTGAGGGCCATGTGGGCATAAAACGCCCGTGCGGGTTCAAGTCCCGCCTTCGGCACCAGCGCTAAGGACGCACCATCACCGGACCAGCGATGCGGATCCTACTCGACGTGATGGGGGGAGACCTCCCCCCCGAGGAGTTGGTGAAGGGGGGGATCGCGGCTGGTCACCTCCACCCAATGGACGTCACCTTCGTGGGGGACCCTGCTGCGATCCTTCCGGCCCTTTCTCGCCGCGGCGAGAAGGACGGCGGGAGGTTCTCGATCCTCCCGGCATTCGAGGTCGTGGCGATGGACGACCACCCCGTCGTCGCGGTCCGCTCCAAGAGGGACTCCTCGCTCGTCAGGGGCCTAGTTGCCCTCCGCGATCGCAGCGGGGACGCCTTCGTCTCGCCAGGGAACACCGGTGCCGTCGTCGTCGGGTCGATCTTCACGCTCGGCCGAATTCGTGGCATCCCCCGGCCCGGGATCGCCGTCTCGCTCCCGAGCGTCCCGGGCCCGGAGTCCCTGCTCATCGACGCGGGGGCGAACGCCGACTGCACGCCCCCGCACCTCCTTGGCTTTGCGCGCATGGGGATCACGTACGCGCGCGAGATGATGGGCATCACCGCACCGCGGGTCGCCCTCCTCTCCAACGGCGAAGAGAAGGAGAAGGGGAACCGGCTCCTCCACCGCACGCGCGACCTGCTCGCGGCCGAGCCGTCGTTCATCGGAAACGTGGAGGGGCATGTCGTGCTTGGCAAGCGGCCGGCGGACGTCGTGGTTTGCGACGGCTTCGTGGGGAACGTCTTCCTCAAGGCGACCGAGGGGGGCATCGGAGCGGTGACCGGCCTCCTCAAGGAGTTGGCGAGCGAACGACTCTCTGCCAGGCTTGGCGGCCTTCTGCTCAAGTCCGCCTTCTCCCGGCTGCGCGAGCGCCTCTCCTACAAGCGGCGCGGCGGGGCGCCTCTCCTCGGCGTGGACGGGGTCGTCGTGATCGCTCACGGCCGTTCGGACGCCGAGGCGATCGGGACGGCGATCGACGCCGCCCGGCGCGCGGTCGAGGCGCGGGTGAACGAGCGCCTGCGGGAAGGGGCGGCCAGAGATGGGAGCTAAGATCGTCGGGACCGGAAGCTACCTTCCGCGCACCGTCCTCTCGAACGAAGACCTCGCGCGAACCGTCGACACGTCGGACGAGTGGATCGTCGAGCGAACCGGGATCCGAACCCGGCACCTCCTCGCGGAGGGCGAGGAACCTTCGTCGATGGCGATCGAGGCCGCGAAGGCCGCCCTCGCCCGCGCTACGGTCCAGGCGAAGAAGGTCGACCTCCTCGTGGTCGCCGACAACTTCCCGGACATGGTCTGCCCGGGGACGTCCCCCTTCGTCGCCGCCGGACTCGGCCTCGTCGAGGTCCCGTTCTTCGATCTTCACGCCGGCTGCACCGGGTTCCTGTACGCCCTCGTCGTGGCCAACGCCCTCGTCTCCTCCGGGGCGTACGGCGAGGTCCTCGTCGTCGGGAGCGAGGCCCTCTCCCGTGTCGCCGACTGGTCCGACCGCTCGACGTGCGTTCTATTCGGCGACGGGGCTGGCGCCGTCCTCCTTGAGCCGGGCGGCGCGGAGGAGGGAGTCCTCGCGAGCGCCCTCCACGCGGATCCGACCAAGGCGCTCCTTCTCCGGATCACCGCCGGAGGGACGCGCACTCCCGCGACGCGAGAGACGGTCGAACGGGGGGAACACTACCTGAGAATGGAGGGCCAGGGCGTGTTCCGAAGCGCGGTCGGGATGATGGAGCGCTCGACGCGAGAGGCCCTGGAGAAGGCCGAAATGGAACTCTCCGACGTGGACTGGGTCATCCCGCACCAGGCAAACCTGCGGATCATCGACTCACTCCTGCGCCGTCTCGACGTCCCGCGGGAGCGCGTCCTGGTCAACGTGGATCGCGTGGCCAACACCTCCACCGCCTCCATCCCGATCGCCCTCGACGAAGGCCTGCGCGAGGGGAAGATCGAGCCGGGACACATCGTGGTGCTCACCGCCTTCGGGGCCGGGGCGACGTACGGGGCGGTCGTGCTTCGGATCTAGCGATGACCAAGGAGAGAACCGCCTTCCTCTTCCCCGGGCAGGGGCGTCTCCCCGCAGGCCCCCCTCCAGACTCCGCTCTCACCGCCCGCCTCATCGCCCGCGCCGAGCAGGCCGGACTCGCGCTTCGCGACGCCGTCGCCGACGCGGGCGTCCTGCCCGTGCGGACCTCGCTCGCGCAGCCCGTGATCCTGATCGACGAGCTCGGGAAGGACGAGGCCCTGAAGCAGTCGGGCCTGACCCCGGACCTCGTCGCCGGGCACAGTCTCGGGGAGTTCGCCGCCCTCGCTTCGGCAGGGGTCCTCACACCGGACGAAGTCCTCGACCTCGTGATCCTCCGCGGCCGGCTGATGGAGGAGGTCCACGGGACGATGGCCGCCGTCCTCAACCTCCCTCTGGCCGACCTGGAGCGGATCTGCGCGGAGCTCGGGCCCCAAGTCGTCGTGGCGAACGAGAACGGGCCGACCCAGACCGTCGTCTCCGGAAGAGAGGACGTCGTGCGAGAGGCAGCCCGTCGCGCCGAGACGTCGGGCGCACGCGTCATCCCCCTCAAGGTCGCGGGCCCCTTCCACTCCCCGCTCATGGCCGACGCGGCCGCGAGGCTCGCTCCCGCCATTCTCTCCCTCACGTTCCGTTCCCCTTCCGTCCCCGTCGTCTCCGCCGTGAGCGGCCGGGTGGAACGAGACGCGGAGAGGCTCAAGTCCCTCCTCTTGACCCAGATGACCTCCCGCGTACGCTTTGGAGACGTCCTCCTTCGCTTGGCCGAGGAGGGGGTGACGGCGGCGGTGGAGGTCGGGCCAGGGGATGCTCTCACCGCGATCGGACGCCGAGCCGCGCCGGGAATCAGATGTCGGACCTTCGAGGAGGCGCTCCATGGGGCAGTTTGACGGAAGGGTAGCGGTCGTCACCGGCGGAACGCGGGGGATCGGGCGAGCGATCGCAAGACTCCTCCACCACGAGGGAAGCCGCGTCGCCGTCCTCGCTCGCGACCCGACGGCCCAAGCGGATCTCGAACGGGAGCTGGGCCCGTCCTCCTTCTTCCGCGCGGATGTCTGCGTCACCGAGGACGTCGAGGACGCCGTTCGTGCCGTCCAGCAAGCGCACGGCCGGATCGACTACCTCGTGGCGAACGCCGGCACGACGGAAGACGGGCTTCTCCTGCGGATGAGCGACGAGGCGTGGGACCGGGTGATCGACACGAACCTGAAGGGCGCCTTCCTCGCGCTCCGCGCCTGCCTCCGCCCGATGGTGAAGGCGCGCTCCGGGGCGGTCGTGCTCATCTCCTCCGTCGTCGGGGACACGGGGAACGCGGGTCAAGCCAACTATGCCGCCTCCAAGGCCGGCCTCGTCGCCCTGGCCCGAAGCGCAGCAAAGGAGGTCGCGTCGCGCGCCGTCCGCGTGAACGTCGTCTCCCCGGGATTCATCGAGACCGGAATGACGGAGGACCTGCCGAGGGAGGTCCGCGACACCTACCTCGCCCGCGTCCCGCTCGGGCGGGCGGGCACGCCGCAAGAAGTCGCGTCGGTCGTCGCCTTCTTGCTTTCCGACAGGGCGTCCTATATAACTGGGCAGGTCATCGGCGTGAACGGCGGACTTCATCCGTAAGTGCGTATTATTGCCCACTTCATCTCGTGGGCGATGGAGGAGGTGTAGAGAGACGATGAGTGAGACGGCGGACCGCGTGAAGCAGATCATCGCTGACCAGTTGATGGTGGAACTCGAAGAGGTGACCGACGAGGCCGCGTTCGTGGAGGACCTCGGGGCGGACTCCCTGGACACCGTCGAGCTGATCATGGAGTTCGAGGACGAGTTCGGCGTCGAGATCTCCGACGAGGACGC
>CAYHBG010000091.1:0-5950 GCA_964354815.1 uncultured Thermotogae bacterium | reverse complement strand
CTCGACCTGGACGGGACCTCCACGAAAGGAAGAGTCCAAGAGGCCAGTCGTGCCATCATATCGGGCCGTCACCCTGCCGGGGACGGGGTGCGCGTCGTGTCGAGCCGCGTGCATCGTCTTCACTCGCTCTCGGACGATCTTCTCCGCTTCCCTGATCGCCTCGTCTAGCGCGGTGGGTGAGATAGTGCAGGTGGGATCGGCCCTCGCTACGTCCCGAAGCTCGTGCGCGTTGCCACTGATCGCGCTGCATCGCAAGTTCCGACCCGCGGGCACCCGCAAGTCCAGGCCGTCAATCTTCCCCCGGAGGACGTTCATCGCGTAGAAGTGCTTCGCAAGTTCGGCCTCCCACTGGGCTTTCAGCGTGTAGAGCCCGTCCCGCTCCCTCATCTTCTCCGCGAGCGCGTCGGCATAGGAAGCGGCGAGCGCCTCCCGGTGTCGGACTGCGAGAACGTCGGCAACCTGTCGCGCCTCCTCAAGTTCGCTCTCCAAGCGGGCCACGTCACCCGTTGTCTCCGTCGTTGCCTCGCCCACGGGGCCGCTATCGTTGACCGCCGCGGCGACCCGCGCCTCTACCCGTCGGGCCTTCTCCGCTGCGAGTGAGTCCTCAAGCGCCTTCACGTCATCCCGCGCTATCCACGCGAGGCGATGCAGGCGCGCTACGTCTGTCCCCGTCGCCGTATCAGTTCCCGTTGCTTCCATTCGCTACCCCCTCTTTACCCTACACTCACCGACACAGGACGCGCAACCCCCCTGCCGGTGTCACGGGCACACCCCTTAGAACACCCCGACACACTCGACGGAGGGCAGAGAATCGGCCCCACGCTTTGACATCGCGGCGAGGTTCGCCGCCTTGAGCGCGTCCCGCTTGCGATTCAGCTCCTCCGGGTCCGTGATCTTCGGGACGCGTGAGTGAGGCAACGCTCCCCTATGGACGGCGATCTTCTCCTCCTCCCTGACTCCCTCAGGAGCCGTCCGCGCCTCCCCGGAGGACGGGGGAGCCCTCGACGAAGCGGTGATGATCGGAGCCGCCGCCGGGACAACCTCGCCCCCGAGTTCACCTCCCCAAGTCTCTAGAATCCTGTTCCAGACTGCATCAAGCACACTGAGCGCGGCCCTTATGAATCGTCCCGACGTCCTCCATAGTCGCCAGGCCAGCAACCGCCAAGGCACCTTGTACCCCCGCCACCTCCCCAACTCCTCTATAAGTCGGGGGGGTGCGGTGTGTAGGTGTTTGAGGCTGTAGACGGAGACGGTGGACGATCCGTGACGAGTGACCCTGCGGACGCCGATCTTCGTGAGGAACGCGGCGACGTGTTCGACTCTTTTCTCCGTGAGCCCTGCGCGGGCCGCGAGTTCGGCGTGCGATAGTGGCGTGTCCTTCCATGCCTTCGCTTCGTACAGAGCGACGAGGCATTGAGCGACGGCCTCAAGTAGCGGGCGGTGAATCAACGCGGGGCGGCCTCGTCGGATCGGATAGGCGCGAACGAGTTCCCGGGCCGCATCTTCCGGCATGGCTTCACCGTTGACGGTGCGGAGGGCCGTGAGGCGGTCGGCGCTCAAGCCGTAGGGCGTCCTCCATGCCACGGCGAACACGTCTCCCGGCTCCCGGGCCTTGTCGGGGAAGGTCCCGTAAGTCGGGGAAGTGTGCGCCAGTCGCCAGCGCGATAGCCGCTCCTCCGCGTCGCGTCTGGTCAGTCCCGCGCCCTGGAAGATGATGCACAGGGCGAGGAAAGCGGCGTTCCGGTGTCCTCTCGGAAAGGTGTTCGCTTCGATCCACCGCGCCCCGGGCAGGGAGAGGAGGCGGGGGTTCGGCCTCAGCTCGACGGCGGGATGGGCCGTCGGGGGAACCTCACCCCGGAACGTTTGCCGGAACGTTCCCCGGCACCCCGTCTCGGAGGCCGTCGCGGGCGCTCTTCCCTTGAGGAGGCGGACGATCCACGCGGGCGGGTAGGGGATCGCCTCAAGCGAGGTCGGAGGAGTGCGCCAGCGGTAGGGCGTGCCGCTCGGGTGGACGCTCGGTGGGACGACGCTATAGCTCCCGTTCGCTCTCACCTCGACGCCAGGGTGGGGGGTGATGGTGCGGGCGTCCGCGAGGTCGGGAGGGAGGCGGAAGAGCCATTGCCAACCGCGCCCGGTTTCATACCACACGCCGGGGCCGGTCCCTCCTTGGCCGTCCACCCATCGCATCACCGAGGGGTCGTCCACGTCGAGGGCGAGGAGGCCGGACGGACGACCGAGGAGGAGCCCCCAGTTGGAATCTGGGAAGCGCCTCCCCCACTCCTCGACTTGCTCGGGAGTCGTCCCGGTGTTCTGGAAGTCCTTCCAGGTGAAGCCGTCGGGCGGAACCTTCTCACGGGGGCGGAGCGGGATGAGGTTCAGGCCCATACGGGCGAGGTCGAGAGGGGCAGGCGCGGGGGGCGCGGGTGATGGTGATGGGCGTCCCAGCTCGGAAAGTCGGCAAGTTCTCTTGACATTCCCAAGCTCAGGCTGTACCGTCAAAAGGTAGCTGCGCGCCGTCATGCGCTATCGTCGGGCCCGCGGGGTGAGAGCCGTGGGCCTTCCGTTTTCACCCCTTCGTTGCCACCCATCTAAGCACGCGCACCTCCGAACCGACAAGAGGGTAAACGAGCCTCTTGGTCACCTCCCGGAGTGTGACAATTGTTACACTCGTTCAGCGGGGCCAGGTGTCGGAGTTCCAGTCCTCGGAGGGCCGCCGTCGTTCGCCGGTCCTTCTCTCTCGCTTACCCTGTTCGCCGGAAGGGGTGAGAAACGATGCTCAGGATAGAGGAAGCGGCAAGCGCCCTCGGACTTACTCCCCGTCAGGTTTACCGGCGGGTCTCCTCTGTTCGGCCAGTGATCGCCCCCTATCTTCGCCGGGGGGCGCACAACGCTCTCCTCCTTGACGGATCGGCCCTCGAGATCCTCCGGGCCGTCGAGGATCACCGGCAAAGAGGGGAGACCGTAGAGGGGGCGGTGGGGCGGATTGACGACGGGATGAACGGGAAACAGGGAGGCGAACAGGGGAGAGCGGGCGGAAAACAGGGGGCGAGCGACGGGCTTCCTCCACTCGTTCGGGCTCTACTCGAGGAGAAGGAGCGGGCAATCCTCCGGCTCGAGTCGGAGAACGAGCGCCTACGGTCGGAGGTTGATCGGCTTCTCCCTCTCGCCGCCCTACCCTCTCCTCGCCGTCGCCCTTGGTGGGCTCGCCTCCTTCACCCGGTCACTGGGTAGGACGGAGGCGACAGAAGCGGTTCTAGGGGCCTCAGGGACGATCGCTACTTGAGGTCAGCGGCCATCCTGTCCCACACGTTCGCTTCCACGTCGGCCAGTCGCCCGATATAGCGAAGCAACTGCGCGGGGTTAGTGTGGCCGGTGATCCGCGCCGTGAGGACAGGATCGCGGGTCATGCTGTAGACGTGATCGCAGAACGCCTTCCTTAGACTGTGCGGCGATACCGTCCCCTTGAGTCCCATGCGATCCGCGGCCTCGGAGACGATCACCCATAGCGTCCGGCGATCAAGCGGGCCTCCGTCTTGGCCGGGGAAGATCCATTGACTGGAACTAGCTTTCCGCTTCCACTCGGTGAGAAGTTCGGCAACGAAGGGCAGGACTCGCAGGGTGCGGTCCTGTCCGGTCTTCGCTTCGGTGAGCGTGAGGTCCGCCCTGAGCGCCCCCGTCGTGTCGAGGAGGTCCGTCCACTTGAGGGCGCACACGTCGCCCGCTCGCAGTCCAAAACCCGCAGCGCAAGCCACAAGCGCAGCGTCCCGCGTCCGGTCCTCGCCTCTCAGCATGGCGATCATCGCCCGCGCTTGCTTCATGGTCAGAACGTCCGCCCGCCTTGCCATCCCCACCGCCTCCCGTTAGACGTGTAGACGGATAGTAGCACTTGTGTCTACCAGTGTCAAGGGGTGACAGTGAAGAGAGAGGCGACAATGCAGGCCTATAGCGGCTGTCTGCCGTCTTGATCGTTGGACTTAGTGGCGTTGTGTCTAAGTCGGGACGGAGGGAGAAGGACGCCCGAAGGTGAAGGAGACGCCTAGAGCCGCCGCCGGTCTTCCTCTTCCCTGGCCTTCGCTTCCTCGACCTTTGACACGTCAAGGAAGGGAGCCAGGGCGTCGAGGTAGAGGCGGTGCAGCACGTCGGGAGGAAGGGCGTCGAGTTCTACCTGGCACAGCTTCCCATGCCGCGCGGCGAACCCCTTGGCGCGGGTGTCCTTCACCTTCCCCGGTTGTTCTGGGAGGGCATAAGCCTCCACCTGTTCGGAGGTGAGGGCGATCCTCTCGACCTTCTCGAAACAGGCCGTCCGCTCCTGGAAGTCCCGCGCTATATCCTCACCGCTCGGATCGAAGTCCCCCGCGTACAAGAGAACGCAAGAGCGATCCTGTTGGGCAACGTCACCGGCTATATCGTCCACGAAAGTCTGTGACCCGTATCCCTTCGTCGCCGTGATGGGAACGCCTAGATCCGCAAACCAGGACCACAACAGCTCGACCAGGGCTTCCTTCTCGACGCCAAGGTACACGCCCCACGCTTGCCCCTCAGTTCTGTCGCGCCGATAGGAGTCGCGCAGGTAGCGGAGCGCGTCCTCCGGCGAGGCGTAGAACCGAGGACGCCGGATCATCCTTGACACGTCAATCAAGGCCGGGAACGTCCCCGCCCGTCTCGCCGCCGCCGTCAACTTGGAGAGGGTCTTGTAGTCGCTTTCGGTGTTCCGAAGGACCTCAAGAGAGACGAGGCGATAGAACAACTGGCGCAAGGTGACGCCCGTGTTATAGCTCTCGACGATCTCTCGGGCCTTCGTCAGGATCGGCCCCCAGTCTCGTCTCGTCACCTGCTACCTCCGTCGAGCGTGGGGCTCCTCCTCCGACGGGTCGAGCTTAGAGGTCCAAGTCTTCGCAGGGGAGGGCGAGGAAGATAGGCGGTCGTAAGCCAGCCTCCAACAGCTCTTGCTCGTAAGCGGCGGCGCGGCTCTCAGACATGATCGGAGTGGCCCCGGGGAGGGTGGCGCTATTGACGGTCTCGTGAACGCAGTCGTCCCCGACGACGATAACGAGCAGCGGGACGGTTGCCGTCGCAGCGGCCAAGCGACGCGCCTGAGCGATTGCCTCCAAGCGATCCAACCGCGTGCGTAGGCTCACTTCCGCCCTTCCTCAAAGGCTGCCTCTAACTCCTCCACCCTGTCCAGGATGTCACTTTCGAGGGGACGGCCGAGGACGCGATCAAGGAGAAGCCTAGCCGCTACCGTGTCTCCTCCGCGAGCTAGTTCCACGAGCTTGCGGGCGACCGCCCTCATGTCCTCAGGCGTGACGCTATCGAGGAGAGCGGCGCGGAGTTCTCCGGTCCGCTTGGCGTAAGGGTTCCCGACGCCGAAGCGGTTGCCGGCGGTGAACCGTCCCCGCTCGTTGCGTCCGCTATCGTCCGTTCCTGACGGCGGTTCATTCACCGGCGATCACCTGCCGTTGAGGGCACCCCTGCCGCGGAGTGGGCACACGGCAGGGGCCACAGCGGAAACCCCGACGCGCCCCCAGAGGAGAACAACCTGAGAGTAGGCGCGCCGGTACTGCACCCTCGCCGTCCCGAGAGGGACAGTCCGGGATCACTCATGCTTATCATCGCTTCCCTTGCTGTCTTCCGCCTCGCCGTTCTGGGAGGCGACAAGCTTCCTCAAGAGCTGTCGGCAGTCCCGGAGGACCTCAAGCTGCGCTTCATACCACTCTTGATCGCGGGTGATCGCAAGCAGAGGCACGCGCATCACCGCCTCGCAACCTTGAGCGGATCGGGCGTCTGAGGGACCGGCGCGGCGTTGACGTGTCCCATCCCGCCCCAGACGTGATGCACCTCCCCGACAGGCTCCCACGCGGTAAGCGATCCGTCCGGCAACCGCCCGACGATGGACTCGACCTGGACGGGACCTCCACGAAAGGAAGAGTCCAAGAGGCCAGTCGTGCCA
>CAYHBG010000090.1:0-5964 GCA_964354815.1 uncultured Thermotogae bacterium | reverse complement strand
CCGAAAGGGCGAGCGATGAGCTTCCTCGCTCAGCACCAGTGGAGCCTCGTCATCTTCCTGGGCGTTCTCGCGATGATCTCCCTCTCGAACCTCCTTGCGTTCCGTCGTCTCCCCGCCCCCTCTCCCTCGAGCGGGCGAGGGTACGTCTCCGCGCTCGTCCCCGCGCGCAACGAGGAGCGGAACGTCGCCCGTTGCGTCGGTTCCCTCCTCGCGCAGGACGCGACCCTGCTTGAGGTGATCGTCCTGGACGACGCGTCGGAGGACGCGACGTGGCACGAGACGGAACGCTTTGCCCAGGACGCCCGGTTCCATCGGCTCCGAGGGGCTCCCCTCCCGGAGGGGTGGCTCGGGAAGACTTGGGCGTGTCACCAGCTGTCAGAGAAGGCGCGGGGGGAGATCCTCCTCTTCGTCGACGCGGACGTCTTCCTGCACCCGGGGGCGGTGGCAGCCATCGCGGAAGCCCTTGTCGAGCGTGATCACGCGGCGTTGAGCGTCCTTCCTCGGGAGAGGACCGGCGGCCTGGGCGAGGGGCTGGTCCTTCCGATCCTTCCGTGGAGCCTGCACACCTTCATCCCGTTCGCCCTCTTGCACGCGCTCCCCTTCCGTCGCGGCTCGCTGACCTCGGTCGGTCAGATGATGGCCTTCCGTAGGGAGGCGTACCAAGCGATCGGCGGTCACGCGGCCGTCCGAGGCGAGGTCGCAGAGGACCGGGAGATCGCGCGAAAGGCCGCGCAAGAGCACCTCACCTTCGATCTCGTCGACGGCTCCTCGTGGGCAGAGAGCCGGCCCTACGTCGGTTGGGGCGAGGTCGGAGACGGCTTCTCCAAGAGCCTGTTCGCGACGTTTGGCCGACGGCTCCTGCCCTACCTTTTCGTTTGGACGTGGCTCGCCTGGGTCGCCGTGGAGCCGCCCGTCGTCCTCGCCCTCGCTCTCGCCAGGCACGTCACGCCGGGGCTCGCCCTCCCCGCCGGGATCGCCATCGGGATCGAGCTTCTCCTCTGGGCGATCGTGTGCGCACGCTTCCGAACCCCCGCTTGGCAGACCCTCGCCTACCCGGCGACAGCGGTCGCCCTGTTAGGGATCGCTGCCCGCTCCGCCCTGTGGGATGCTCTCGGCCACGGCCACTGGAAGGGACGCCGCCTGCGTCCGAGCTAGGATCCGCCGCCCTTCCTCCTCCAGGTGGAGGATCGCGGGCGTCGCAAGTCCGAGGACGGCGCCGGCGACGCAGAGAGCCCCCGCGGCGAGGTACCACACGCGCAGCCCGACCACGTCGGAGAGGGGACCGGCCGCCAGGAGCCCGATGGGCGAGGTGAGGTTGAACAGGGTCCCGAGAAGCGAGAAGACCCGGCCCTGCATCGACGGGTCGATCGAGCCTTGGAGGACGGCAAAGAACGGGCCGTCAACGAGCGGGATGGAGAAGCCGAGGATGAGGCAGCCGGCCATGACCACCCAGAACGCCTGCACGGGTGCCGCACCCACGACGGCGAAGCCCCCACCGAGGAGGAGGAACCCGAGAAGCGCGGTGACGACCTTCCTCTTCGACCCACCCCAGACGGAGAGGAGGGCGCCCCCCGCGACGATGCCCAGCCCGAAGATCATCTCCACCGCGCCGTAGGCGTCGGCTCCGCGCCCGAAGACCTTCCGCACGAGGAGAGGCAAGAGCGAGAAGGCCGGCGTCATGGCGAGCTTCGCCGCGAGCACAAGCAGGGAGAGGAGGACGAGCCCGCGCCAGGCGCGGACGTAGGCGAATCCGGCGGCGAGATCCGCGAAGAGGGAGCGGAGTCCCGCCGCAGCGTGCTCGCGCCTAGCGAGCTCGGGGATAGCGACAAAGAGGAGCGGCCCGATCCCAAAGAGCGCCGTCCCCACGTCGACGAACATGATCCCGTGCAGGGGAAGGAGGGAGACGAGGAGGGCTCCCAGCCCCGGACCGGCAATCATCACGACCCCCTGCATCGTCTGGTTCAGGCCGGCCACCCGCGTGAGGTACTCCTTGGGGACGAGCAGCGACGTCGCCGCCGTCATGGCCGGCCAGTGGAACGCGGCCCCGAGAGAGCGCGCCAGCAAGACCAGGTAGACGTGCCAGACACGCATCGCGCCGGTCCAGAAGAGGATGGCGAGGGTAAGCGAGACGAGCGCGATGGCCGCATCCGCGACGATCATCGTCCTGCGCCGACTCCAGCGATCGATGAACACCCCGGCGATCGGACCCACCAGGAGTTGCGGTAGGAGCGCGACGAGGCTCGCGCTGGCAAGCACCGTCGCCGAACCGGTCGTCGTCGTCAGCCACCACACAAGGGCGAACTGAGCGGCCTGGCTCCCCAGCAGGGAGACTTGCTGCCCCGACCAGATGGGGAAGAACCGCCCTTGCCAGCGCCCCCCCGGGGTTCTCTCTCCCTTTTCGGACATCGCGCCGGCCTCAGACCTTCCGCTTGGTGGCGACCCTGGCGTCCTCATGGACGTTCAGCGACTCCGAGTACTCCACCGTCTCGATGTGGCAGTCCGGGCCGATCTCGATTCGCTTCCCGCGCACGGTCTCCGCCGTCGTCGATTCGAGGACCACGTCGTCCCCCTCGATCAGCTGTGCCGTGAGTTGGACCGGCTTCGCCGCGAAGGCTCGCACCAGGGCGCCGAGGATGAACCCTCCCTCCCCCCACGCTCCTGCTCGAACCTCGATCCGCTCCCCGCCGATCTCGCGCGCCCGGCAGTGCCCGCCCAGGCGGATCTCGATCTTGTCTGCGGCGAGAAGCCCTGCGATGTCAAACCCACCCGTGGCGTGGAAGATCTCCGCCTCGACGTCTCCGCCCGAGTGGAGGTCTCCGCTCGACCTCACATACTCGGCATGGATGCTCCCCGTCGCCTTGAACGCCCCGGAGGTCTTCAGCTCTTTCACTCTGACGCTGCCCTCGACCTTCATCGCGCCACTCGCCGAGATCTCCTCAGCGACAACGTCTTGCTCGAACTTCGCCACACCGGAGGCCGCGATGCGGCCCACTTCGGTCCGGCCTTCGACCTTTCCCGTTCCGGACACGTGCAGCTCGCGCGCGACCAGATCTCCGGTCACCTTCCCCGCACCGGAGATCGAGACCCGATCGTACTTTCCTCCTGCGATCGTGCCCGCTCCGGAGATGCTTGCCGAACCTCTCTTCTCCTCGCTCATCGATCCCCCTTCACGAGGTCTAGCTTGATCCGCTCCAAGACAGAGGCCAACTCCACCCTCGCCACGACCTCGATCTCCGGGTCGAACACCGCGCCGCTGGACGCCACGGCGGCGAGGCTGATCTGCGCTGAGATCCCGGCCGCAGCCAGCCGCTTCCGCAGGAGGTACAAGGACGGCTTCTCCGCCGCAACCCGCGCCGAGGCATTCTCTGCTAGCGCCCGAGTGAGCGTCGCACAGGCGAGCGCGAGCTCCTGGTCGGTTGACTGATCCAGGAGACGGTCCAAGGCGGCCATGGAGAGCGCGGCCGGGAGCGGAAGGGATTCCTTCCCCTCGACCTCTACCCCGCACGCCGCCACGCTGCGCTGGTTGAGGCACCCGAGCTCCCGCAACCGCGCAACAGGGATCTCGTCCCGTGCATCGACTTGCCCGCGCAGGGCAGCAGCAAGGTCGTCGAGCGCGTGCTCATCCTTCAGATCCTTGATCTGCGCAATTCGCTCCAGAATCCTCCCCTGCGGGAAGAAGGTCTCCTGCCCGGTGAACGTGGAGCGTCGGATAAACCAGCTCTCCGGGATGAGCCCCTTGCGCTTCCAGCGGTACAGCTGGCCGTACGAGATCTCCGTCTTCTCCAGCACCTCACGCTTGGAGATGAGGGCTTCATCAGTCATCGCCTCCACCTCCTCACCTAAAGAACAACACACTGTTCGCATCGAACGAGCGGCGTCCTTCTCCGCCCAGATAGCCCGAGATCAGTGAGAGTCGGGTTGACGCGGCTCGCCGACCTGCCGCGGCATCACTCAGGGCAGATGGGAAGGCTGCTTCCTCGCGCACGTGGTTCTTCACTCTTGAGAGTCTCCTGCCGTTTGTCCTTCGCATCGTGGGGACCTCCTGTTCTACGTCGCGCAGTATAACAACACACTGTTACGCTGTCAAGACCCGAGGTCCCTCGCCTCGCCCCTTGCGGCTTCCGTTCAGCCTTCTCTTCTTGCCCACGCTCTCTCACCCCGCTATCCTCGCCCGCGCAGGCCGCCCATGCTCACGGAACACTCAGAGAGGACAACTCAGCCCGCACGCCGGGTCGCGGTGGTCGGAACGACCGGCTCAGGCAAGAGCACCCTCGCCGCTGCCCTGGCGAGCCTTCTCGGGGTTCCCCACGTTGAGCTTGACGCCCTCGCCTGGGGACCGGCCTGGGTTCAGGTTCCCCACGACCTGTTCCGCGCTCGACTCGAGAAGGCAACACGGGGAGATGGGTGGGTCGTTGACGGGAACTACAGCCGCGCGCGTGACCTCGTCTGGCCGCGGGCCGAGATGGTCGTCTGGCTCGACTATCCCTTGCGCACCGTCCTCGGCCAGCTCCTTCGCCGGACCGTACGCCGGGTCCTCACGCACGAGGAGCTCTGGTCCGGCAACCGAGAGACCCTCCGCACCGCGCTCTTCAGTCGGGACGCCATCCTCATCTGGGCCCTCAAGACCTACTGGAGACGACGGCGCGAGTACCCAGAGCTCCTCTCACGACCGGAGCATGCCCACCTGCAGGTCGTGCGCCACCGTTCCCCGCGTGCGGCGGCGCGCTGGCTCGCCGCGCTCCGGGTCAGGGGGATCTCTCCGCCGTCCTGAGCCCCGCCTTACTCGAACGAGAGGACGCGCGAGAAGAACGGGAGCAGGAACTGCTCCAGCCTCTGTCGGAGAAGGCCTTGGTGCCCGCCGCGGTGCGTATTGACCTCGATCGGGATCCCGGCCGCGGTCAGGGTCGCCACGTAGTACTCGCAGCCCTTCGGGATCCATGCGTAGTTGTCGTTCGGCGCGTAGTCGAGGCCGATCGCCGCGAGGGACAGCAGATTCGCTCGGTAGCGCTCCGTCTCGACCGCGATCCCGCCGAACCCTTCCTCCCAGTGGGCCCAGACCTCCGCGTCGCGGACGAGCGACGTGCCCTCGTAGCGATAGGGGTAGTCAACGTAGGGTGCGTTCTTGGAAGGGTCGGCTGCGAAGGCTTCTCCGTAGGCGATCGTGAAGTTGAGGTCAGCCGAGGTGCGGCCGGCCTCTGTCTCGAACTGGCGCGCAGCGTCCTCACGCGAGAGGGGCGCGAGCCTATCCTGGAGCGCAAGGAACGCCTTGATCGCTCCCTCGTAGGAGAACATCTGCGACTCCGCAAGTCCGTTCGGGTCAAAGAGACCCGGGCTCAGACTGTACACGGCACCGAACACATCCGGGTGGAGCATCGCCAGATTGAGCGCCCCGTAGCCACCCATCGAATGGCCGCCGATCCCGCGCGAGGCGCTCTGCGGGAGGGTCCGGTAGTGAGCATCCACGTACCCGACGATGTCGGCGACGATAAGGTCCTCCCAGTTCCCGGTGACCGGAGAGTTCACGTAGAAGCTCCCACCGAAGCGATGCTGCCCCGGGACGGTAACGACGATCATTTCCTTCACGCCCCCGCTCGCGATGAGGCGGTTCATCTGGTCCTCGAACGGGTACCACCCGCCGCCGTAGCCAGGGAGGAAGTACACGACCGGATAGCGCGCCTGGGCGCTGTCGTACGACGGCGGAAGGTAGACGGAGATCGTCTTCTCCGCCTTGTCCGCGATCAGGTTCCCGACGAGGGACGGAGCGGAGATCGTCTCTGTGACCACTCGCCCCTTCAGCGCTGCTGGGGCCGCCTGCTGGGCCTGAACCCCGCCCCCCAGGAGGCTCACCGCAAGGACCGCAAGGACTCCCACCTCGAGCGCAAGTCGAAGCCGCCGATCTCGCATCGTTGTCCTCCTCAGCTCTTCTGCTCTCTGCAGGCGAGATCCAGCTCAAGACCGCTCTCC
>CAYHBG010000089.1:0-6051 GCA_964354815.1 uncultured Thermotogae bacterium | reverse complement strand
CTCTCCGCGAACGCCGCCTGTGACAAGGCCTTCGTGATCGTGGACGTTCAGCGGCTGTATGTCGAGGGAGGGCGCTGGTTCACCGCGGACGGGACGAGCATCGTGGCGAAGATCGCGCCGCTCCTCGAGCTCGCGCGGGCAAGTGGTGTTCCGGTCCTGTACATCCAGCACGTGGAGAACCCCGGAGTCTCCGTCGACTCGCCGCTCGTCGGCTTCCCGGACGCGATCGCCCCGCGGGAGGGGGAGCCCGTGATCCAGAAGCGCTACGCGAGCGGATTCGACCAGACCGCGCTTAAGACCGAGCTCGACGCGCGCGGGATCAAGACCCTGTTCCTGACCGGGCTCTCCTCTACCGCTTGCCTGAACGCCACCCTCCGCAGTGCGCAGCTCCTGGGGTACGGCGTGACGGTCCTCGCCGATGCCCACAGTGCAGGCGGGAATGCTGGGACCGCGGCCATGATGAACGACGTGTGGAAGACGCTCGGGGCGACCGTCCTTCCTTCGGCCGAGATCGACTTCTCCGCGCTCTGCCCGAGTGCGGAGTAGACGGGCAGGGGATACGATACGACGTCGCACCATACCAGCAAGTGAAGGGGGCTTGGAATGATCGGACTACATGGGAAGTGCGGGGCCGCACTCGTCTTCGTCGGTCTGCTTTCTGTGCTGGGCGTCGCGTGCTCGTTCGGCCAGGCGCCGGCCACGCGGGTTCTCACGCTCGGGGAGTCGGTCCAGGCGGCGATCGACGCGGCACGGGAGGGGGACGTCCTCGTCCTTTCCCCAGGCGCCTACGTGGAGAACCTCGTGGTAGAGAAGGATCTCGTTCTGCGTGGGGGAGGGGATGCGCCAGGGGCGGTCGAGATCAGCGCCAGCCAACGCGGGCCTGTCCTCCGCGTGCGCGGGACAGCCACCGTCCGGATTGAGAACCTCACGCTGACGAGAGGACTCGGATTCGAAGAGGGGTTCGGGCTGCGCCTGGAAGGTTCGGTCGCGGTCGTGCTGTCGCGCGTCATCTCGCGAAACAACTTCTGGGCCGGGATTCGCGTGGGAGGCGAGAGCCGCCTCACCGCTGCGGACTGCGAGATCTACGACAACGGGACCTCCGGCTTCTACATCGACGACTTCTCGAACGTCACCCTCGAGCGCTGCCGGATCGAGAAGAACGTCTCTCACGGGATCGTCGTCCTCCACGACGCGGACGTCCTTGTCCGGAACTCAACGATTGCCGGCCAGCTCACGGGCTTGTGGCTCTGGGACGGCTCTCGGACGCGCGTCGAGGCCTGCGAGATCCGGGAGAATCGCCACTTCGGAACCGCCTGCTGGAACGCGGCGCTCCTGCGGATCGAGAGGAGCAAGATCGTTGAGAACGGGGATTCCGGCCTTCTCTTCCCCCAGTCGACCCGTGGGGTGGTGCGGGACTGCGAGATCTCGCGGAACGGCGACCACGGCATCCTCATCCGAGAGGACGCGATCATGGAGGTATCGCGCTGCACGATCGCCGGGAACGGGCAGATGGGGATCCAGACGGGTGCCTTGACCTGTGTCGGCGAGTACGACCCCGCCCACCCTTTCAAGGGACGCGTCTTCGGAGGAGGAAACGTCATCCCCGGGCCGGAGGTCCCCGGCGGAAACGGCCTTGCCTCCCTGTGTCCCTCGTATCCCGGCGAGCTGTGGCCTGAGAGGTTCCTGGCGCAGCCGTAGCTGGACATGTGGCCAGGGGGGCGGCGCGAGAAGCGAAAGGGGACGGGGCTCACGGGCAAATGACCACAGGGCAGATCAACAAGGTGCTCCTCCAGAGCTTCGTCGACGGACCGGGGAACCGGGCGGTCGTCTTCTTCCAGGGCTGCAACCTGCGCTGCGTCTACTGCCACAATCCCTCGACCCTCGAACTCTGCCGGCACTGCGGAGAGTGCGTCCCGGCGTGCGCGAGCGGGGCCCTGTGCGTGAAGGGCGGGCGGGTCTACTGGGAACGGGACAGGTGCGTCGAGCGCGAGG
Source organism: uncultured Thermotogae bacterium (assembly GCA_964354815.1). Taxonomy (GTDB): domain Bacteria; phylum Bipolaricaulota; class Bipolaricaulia; order UBA7950; family UBA9294; genus CAYHBG01. Next base: position 4,059 of record CAYHBG010000089.1, on the reverse strand, counting down.
CCTGCATCGAGGCCTGTCCCCACTTCTCGTCCCCGCGCGTCTGGGAGACATCCGAGCAGGAGCTGTGGGACCGGATCCGGCCGCACGCGGACTACCTCACCGGCGTCACGGCGAGCGGTGGGGAGGCGACGCTGCAGCTCGCTTTCCTCGTCTCCTTCTTCTCTCTCGTCAAGGCGACGTCGCAACTCACGACGATGGTCGAGACGAACGGCTGCGTCAACGCAGAGAGCCTTTCGCGTCTGCTCCCGGTCCTGGATAGGGCGGTCGTGGACTTCAAGGCCTTCGATTCGCAGGTCCACAAGCAGCTCACGGGGGCGGAGAACGGGCAGGTGATGGAGACGATCGGGCTCCTCGCGGCGCACAGGAAGCTCGACTCAGTCAGCGTCACGGTTGTCCCCGGCTTCACCGACACGCACGAGAACGCGTCGCAGACCGCGCGGTTCGTCCGATCCCTGGATCCGGGAATCCCGATTCGCTTCCAGCGCTTCCGTGCCCACGGAACCCGCGGGGAGGCGTCGCAGTGGCCGTCACCGACGGACGGGCTCATGGACGAGCTCTGCGCTGTGGCCCGCCGGGAGGGGGTCGTGCACGTCTCCCGGTCCCTGTAGACTAGATGAGCTTCCAGAGAGAGAGGTGGTCGACGTGAGGTACAAGTTCGGCGCAGTCCTGTCCTTCGAAGACCTCACGAAGGGCTTGACGGCAGAGTCCCTGAACGACTTCAAGGACACGGTCTCCGAGGTTGTGCGGTCGCGGGCGCTGCAGGCGGACGAGAAGGAGACCCTCTTGGCCAATCTCGCTGCCAAGACGCAGGCCTACACCTCCTGCTCCGACGAGGCGAACCAGGCGATCGCCAAAGGGATCCTGTGCCTCATGGGGGAAGCCGGCCGCCCCTTCCACTTCCGCTATCTCGCGCCAGACTTCGCGCGGCTTCTCGCTCAGGGGTCGAAGTTCCTCGAGTTCGGGCCGGCCAGGGACCTCTTCGACGCGGTAGAGATGCTGCTCACGGCCTACAACTACGTCCCTGACCACGCCCTTCTCCCGGTCGGCCTGGGTCCGATCGACCGGCTCCTCGAGCCGTACATCGACACGGTTCCGGAGCCGACGGCAAGGCGGCTCCTCGCGACCCTGTGGCGGCTTGTCGATCGCCTCCACCCAAGTGGTTTTGTGAACGCGAACATCGGCCCTGAGGAGACCCGCACGGGGCGGATGCTGCTCGACGTGGACAGGGAGTCAAAGACGATCACGAACACGACCTTCCTCTACGACCCGCAGAGGACCAGCCGTGGATTCGCCCTCCAGGCCATCAGGACGGCACTGGACCTCAGCAAGCCCTACTTCTTCAATCACGGGATGATGCTCCGGGACTGGGGGCCGCACTACACGGTCGCGAGCTGCCTCAACTCCATGCTCACAGGGGGAGGGGTTTACACGCTCGTGCGGATGAACCTGAAGCGGCTCGCCGAGGAGTTCCCGGGCTCTGCGCACGACTTCGTCGAGAGGGCGATTCCGGAGTACGCCGAACTCCAGGTGGAGGTCATCAACAGCCGCGCTCGCTACCTCGTCGAGGACCTCGGATTCCTCGAGTCGAGCTTCCTCGTGCGGGAGGGACTGCTGCAAGGGAATCGCTTCACCGCCTACGCCGGAGTGGTCGGGCTGGCCGAAGCGGTGCACCTCCTCATGGAGCGGGGTGGACGGCCCGACGCACGGTACGGACCCGATGCCGAAGCGAACGAGCTGGGACAGACGATCACCCGAAGGCTGTCCCAGGAGCTGAAGCGGCATCCGGCTGCCTACTGCGACGCTTCAAAGGGGCGGGTGGCATTCCACGCCCAGGTGGGTATCTCGAACGATCGCGACCTCACGCCTGGCGTGAGGATCCCGGCGACGCAGGAGCCCGAGCTGTACGAGCACCTGCGGGTTGAAGGGAGCCAGCACGACGCCCTGGACGGCGGGGTGAGCACGATCCTCGTCTTCGAGCCGACGGCGAGGGAGAACCCAGAGGGCGTCTTGAACATCGTCGAGGGAGCCCTGCGGAGCGGGGTGCGCGGGCTATCCGTGGGGTGTGAGGATTCGGAGTTCGTCCGCATCACCGGCTACCTCGTCCGCCGCTCCGACCTCGAGGGAGCGCGCGCGGAGCGCCAGTTCCGCCACGACACGGACGCGATCGTGGCGGAGGTCCTCACAAACCAGCCCGAGTTCTTGAGCCGGAGGCCGCGGAGCGTCTAGGAGCCTCTGCGCGCCGACGGGCCGGCCCGAAGTCCTACGGTAGCGGCTGGCACTGCAGGCAGAGGAAGCTCGACGTTCCCCCGGTCTTGATCTTCACGACGGGCGCACCGCAGGTTGGACACGGCTTCCCTTCGCGGTAGCCAATGAGGAGGTCCTCGGCGGTGAAGCCGCCAGGCTTCCCGTTCAGGCCGACCTCATAGAAGGCGCCTCCCTTCTCGACGCTCCGGCGAAGCTCGGTGTGGATCGCGCGATGGAGACTGCGGACCTCTACGGAGGAAAGGCTGGAGATCGTGCGGAGCGGGTGGAGGCGCGCCCGAAAGAGGATGTCGTGGATGTACGCATTCCCGATCCCGGCGAGCTTCGACTGGTCGAGCAGGAACGCCTTGACCGCCCCGCGACGGCTGCGAAGGAGGCTCCGGAACTGGGGCAGTGTCACGTCGAGCGCATCGGGCCCCAGCGCAGCGATCCTCGGGTGGTCCTCGATCGCCCCGGATGGAATGTAATGCACATAACCAAACCACCAGAAGTTGACGACGAGATCCGTTTCCTTGTCGAGGGCGAACCGGACGCGCCATTTCGCGGGCAGGTTCCGAGAGGGAACGAGGAGGATCTCCCCACCCATCCCGAGGTTGATGAGGAGGACCCCGCCGGTCGTCTGCGTCACGATCCATTTCCCGCGGTGGGAGACGGCCTTAATCGTGGCCCCACGAAGCGCCTTCGTGAACGCCTCCGCGGGGACGTTGAGGCATTTCGGCTGGAGCACCTCAATCTCGCGGAGGGTCCGTCCGGGGAGCGCCTCGGCCATCTCCCTTGCGCGGCACACGATCTCCGGCAGCTCGGGCATGTTCACCTCTTTCCGGCGACGGCTTCGCGGTGCGGAAAGGATACCCGGTCAGGCTCTTCGTGGGAGAGGGGTTGACGATGTCAGTTGGATATCCTACTATTCGTTATCCAACGGTAAGCTCTGGAGGAGGTTGCCGATGAACGACAGCGAGTTGAAGAAGGCTGCGGCCGACTTGATGGAGACGGCCAGCGGCGCCTACGTCACGACGGTGGGCGCCGACGGGTACCCACGGACGAGGGTGATGTTCAACCTGCGCAACAGAAAGGAGTTCCCGACGCTCGCCCCGCTCTTCGCGGGGCACGACGACGACCTTCTGCTCTACCTCGGGACGAACACGTCGTCGGCCAAGATCGGGGAACTCAAGAGGAACCCGAAGGGTTGTGTCTACTTCAGCGACTACCCGCGGTTTGTCGGGATGATGCTCGCCGGGGATCTCGAGGTCGTCGCGGACCTCAGGACCCGAAAGTCCCTGTGGGTGGAGGGATGGGAGCGCTACTACCCGGCAGGGGTCGAGGATCCGGACTACACCGTGCTGCGTCTCCTTCCCCGGTTCGTCTCCGGCTGGTACCGCTCCGCGCGGATCGCGTTTCGAGTGACGGATCGATGACGCGCCCACGGGAAGGAGGATTCCTGATCGCGAAGGTCCATCAGGTCGGCGGTCGGATCTTCGCGCGCCTACTCAAGGACCACGGCATCGAGGAGATCAACCCGCCCCTGGGACGGGTCTTGTTCGTCCTCTGGCAGGAGGACGGGATCCCGATCGGGGAGCTCGCCCAGCGCACGTCGCTCGAGAAGTCGACCTTGACGACCCTGCTCGACCGGCTTGAGGCTTCGGGCTTCGCCGAGCGGGTCCGCTCGGAGGAGGACCGGCGCGTGGTCCTTGTCCGCAGGACGGCCAAGGACAAGGCGTGGCAGAGGGCCTACGAGGAGGTCTCCGAGAAGATGAACCGCCTCTTCTACGCCGGGCTCTCGGCGCAGGAGATCGACCG
>CAYHBG010000088.1:0-6057 GCA_964354815.1 uncultured Thermotogae bacterium | reverse complement strand
CCCAGCCTGGCTGGAAGTTCCTCTGGGTCACCGACTTCCCGCTCTTCGGCCTGGACGATCACGGCGCCATCACAAGCGAGCACCACCCCTTCACCTCCCCGCACGTGGAGGATCTCGAGCACCTGGAGAAGGACCCTCTGCGGGTCGGCTCCGAGGCGTACGATCTCGTCCTGAACGGGACCGAACTCGGTAGCGGGAGCGTCCGCATCCACTCTCGAGAGCTGCAGGAGCGAATCTTCCGCATCCTGGGGATCACCCCCGAACAGGCCGATCTGCGCTTCGGGTTTTTCCTCCGCGCCCTCGAGTACGGGGCTCCGCCTCACGCGGGGTTCGCCCTGGGCATCGACCGCCTCGTCATGCTGATGGCCGGAGAGAACTCCCTGCGAGACGTGATTGCCTTCCCGAAGACGACGGCCGGGATCTGCCCGCTCACCGAGGCCCCGATGCCGGTCGACCCGTCCCAGTTGAAGGAGCTCCGCCTTCACCTGGAGGGAGGCGCGTGATCGCCACGCGGCAGCGCAAGGCCGCCCTGTTCGGCGTGCTGACCCTCCTGGCGGCGCTCCTCTTCCTCCTCACCGCCACCCTGGAGCGGGTGGAGTTCTCTCCGGGGGTCGCGGCGCCCTTCCCGTTCCTGGCCGAGAGAACGCCGCAGCGCGGGCAACCCACGGGTGGGTTGGATCTCGGCCCCCAGGTCGCCCACCGCATCGGGCTCCTCGTTCTCGCCGCCTCCACGGTCATCCTGTTCGTCGGCGCTCTCTTCTCTCGCTACGCCCGGCGCAGACTCCTCTCGCTTTGCCTCCTGTCTTTGATCCTTCTCGTCGTCTGGTGGCTGTGGGTCAGTCGGCTCGTGCCGACCCTCGAGGGCCCGACCGGCGCGCCGGCGGAGAGTGAGGTCCCTCTCGATGCGATCGGCCCGCCCGGGGCTGGCCCGCTCCAGAACCTTCCGAGCCGGACCCCCAGCCTGCTCGTGACCCTGGCCGCCCTCGGCGCCGCCCTGGGCCTGGCCGCCCTCGTGGCGGTCTCCCTCACCCTGGTCCTGCCGCGCCTGCGGCGCCGCGCCTCGGCGGGTCTCCTCTCAGACCTCGCGGAGCGCGCAGACGTCGCGGCGCGCCGAATCCGCGGCGGGGAGGACCCGCGGGAGGTCGTCCTGGCCTGCTACAGCGAGATGAGTGCCCTCCTCTCCAAGGCGCACCGAGTGCCTGGGGTTGCGTTCCTGACCGCTCGCGAGTTCGCGGCGCTCCTCCGAGATGCGGGCATGGGAGAGGCCCACGTCGATCGCCTCACGGCGATCTTCGAGGACGTTCGCTACGGCTGGCGAGCGGGCGAGAGGCTGGCCGAGGAGGCCGTCTCGTGCCTCGAGGCGATCCGGACAGGCCACGCGCTCGAGGGGGCATGACCCGGCGGCGGCTCTTCCTCCTCGTCTTGGCCGGGGGCACGGTCGCCTTCTCCCTCCTGTTTGCGCTCGCCTTCCGGGAGGACCTGGACCGACACGTGGCGCGACCGCTCCTCGAGGCCTACACGATCGCGAAGTGGTTCTTCGCCCAGTTCCATCAGGGGATGCTCTGGGGTGCTCTCGTCCTCGTGGGGGGGTACTTCGCCTTCCGCTCTCACGTCGAGCTCGCGCACGCGACGCCCGCCAGGACCCGACACCGAGGCGGACGGCGCAACGGGAGGCCCACGGAGCTCGAGCGCCTCACCACGGCCCTCCGTCGCGCGGCGTACCACCCGATGGCCCGTGCCGCGCTCATACACGAACTCGCCTCAACGGCGGCTCTCCTCGTCGCGAATCGGGAGGGCCTCCCGCGCGAGGTCGCGCGGCAGCGGGTCGCCGAGGGAACCTGGCACGACGCGCCGGGGATCCGCGACTTCCTCCGCGTCTCTCCGTCCCGACGAGGCCTGGGCGTGATGGACAAGGCGTTCAACGACAAGCTCGCGGGGGCCGTCGCCCTCCTCGAGCGCTACGCAAAGGGGGCGTGAGTATGGATCTGAAGACGGTCGTCGAGCGAACCGAGGCGATCCAGCACGAGGTGGAGAGGGCCGTGATCGGCAAGTCCGACGTGGTTCACCGCGTCCTCGTCGCCATCCTGGCCGGGGGGCACATCCTGTTCGAGGACGTCCCGGGCCTCGCCAAGACCCTCTTGGCGCGGAGTCTCGCCACCACGCTGGGGATCTCCTTCAAGCGGATCCAGTTCACCCCGGACCTCTTGCCGAGCGACATCACCGGCTCCCACCTCTTCGACCGCCAGAGGGGGGAGTTCACCCTCTCGCTCGGACCGATCTTCGCGAACGTCGTCCTCGCCGACGAAATCAACCGCGCGACCCCCAAGACCCAATCCGCCCTCCTCGAGGGGATGCAGGAGGGGCAGGTGACGATCGATGGGGAGACGCACCCGCTCCCGCAGCCGTTCATCGTCATCGCCACGCAGAACCCGATCGAGTACGAGGGGACCTTCCCTCTCCCCGAGGCCCAACTCGACCGGTTCATGGTTCGCCTCTCCGTCGGGTATCCCGACCCGAAGAGCGAAGCGGAGATCCTCCGCCGACGGCGGGAGCGGCGGCAGGACGAGGTCCTCCTCTCTCCGGTGAGCCATGCGGGCGAGCTCCTGGCGATGCGCGATGCCGTGGAGGGCATTCTCGTCGACCCCGACGTCGAGCGCTACATCGTCGCCCTGGTCGGCCGGACGAGGAACGACCCCAACGTCCAGGTCGGGGCAAGCCCGCGCGGCTCGCTTGCCCTGCTCAAGCTCGCCCGTGCCGAGGCCGCCCTCGCCGGACGGGACTACACCCTGCCCGACGACGTGAAGGCGTTCGCCGTCCCGGCCCTCGCTCACCGGCTGATCCTCTCCCCGGAGCTGTGGTCGAAGCGGATCACCTCGACCGCGATCGTGGAGGGGATCCTGCGCTCGGTGGCCGTGCCCAAGGCGGACTAGCGATGCCTTGGGCGTGGGCGGGCCGATTGACGACGACGGCCGGGCTGGGAGGCGTCCTCGCGATGGCCGGGATCCTGAGCAAGAGCGCCGCCCTGCTCGCGCTCTCCTTCCCGTTCTTCGCCTATGCGGCCGCCCTCCTCGCCGGAGCCCTCACCCCGAGCACCCCTCACCTCGCTGTCGCACGACGCCTCTCTGCCGCGCGCGTGGAGGAGGGAGAAGAGGTCGACGTCACCCTGGACATCGAGAACCGCGGGGATGGACTGCGCAACGTCGGAATCGCTGATCGCGTCCCATGGGGAGCGCTCTGCACCTCGGGCGCGGCCTCGACGGTCGCCTCGCTTGCCGCTGGGGCGACGGTCACCCTGAGCTACCGCCTTCGCCCCCCCCGGGGCGTTCACGTCCTGCCCGGGATCGACGTCATCACGTGGGACCGGCTCGGCCTCGTCCCAACCCGGCGCCCCGTCGACGCCCCGTCGGGACTCCTCGTCCTGCCCAAGGTGGAGGCCCTGGAGACGATCCGGATTCGACCGCGCCGGACGCGGGTGTACAGTGGGACGGTCCGCGCGAACCTCGGCGGGAGCGGGACCGACTTCTTTGGCTGCCGCGCCTACTCGTCGGGGGACGAGGTCCGGCGGATCAACTGGCGCGCCACCGCCCGGCGCGAGGATCTCGTGGTGACCGACTACGAACAGGAGCGGGTCGCCGACGTGAGCGTGATCCTCGACGCCCGTGAGCGCGCCCACGCACAGGTCGGCTCCGATGCCTCCACCTTCGACTACGCCGTGCACGCCGCCGCGAGCGTCGCCCTCCACTTCCTCCGTTCCGGGAACAACGTCGGGCTGCTCATCTATGGGGACTACCTGAACTGGACCTACCCCGGCTACGGGAGGGCCCAGCGTGAGAAGATCCTCGTCGCACTGGCCGCGGCATCGACCGCGGACAAGGTCGCCTTCGAGGACCTCCGCTACCTCCCCACCCGCCTCTTCCCTTCCGGATCGCAGCTCGTCATCGTCAGCCCGCTCGCCGACGAAAGGGACCTCGACATCCTGGGGATCCTGCGTGCCCGCGGGTATCAGGTGATCCTGATCTCCCCGAACCCTCTCTACCGCGAGGCGCCGCCGGACGAGCGCGACCGCGCGGTGGAGACGGCGAGAAGACTCCTTGACCTCGGGCGCTCCGCCCTCATCTCCTCCCTCGTTGCGATGGGGGTCGTGGTCGTGGATTGGGACCTGCGGTTCCCGCTGTCGCTCCCGGTCGCCCGCCTCCTGTCCGCGAAGGGGAGGCGCCTTTCGTGACCTGCGCTCTCCTCCTCTCGCTGGCCGCGCTCCCCTTCCTCGTGGCGGCCCTCGTGGCTCGGGAGTTCGGGATCGCGGGACTCGCCGTGGCAGTCGGACTCCTTTCGGTCCTGCTCTCGGTGCGCCCGCGTCCGCCGTGGACCCTCTTCCTCGTGCTCTACGCCGGGCTCGGCGTCGGCGGTGCGGTCACCTTCGGTGGCCCCTGGCCAACCGTGGGCGTCGCCCTCGCCCTGGCAGGTTGGGGAGTCGGCCTATCCCAGACCGACCTGGAAGGGTTCCCTCGAGCGCAGCGAGAGCGCGCGGCCCGAGGCCGCGCGGTCCGGAGCATGGCGATCCCCTTGGGAGGGGCTGGCGTCGCCGCCCTTGCCCTTGGCCTCTCCCTCGAGGTCCAATTCGGCTACGTGCTCGCCCTGGCCGCGGCTTCTCCCCTCGTCCTCGCCTTCCTCTTTCGTCTCGTCCCCCTCGACCGCCCACCCCGGCCAGGGAGGCGCCGCTAGCTGAGGAAGAGAAGCGGGCGGCCGTCGGCCGCCCGCGTGAGCTTCATTCCTTCGTCGGAGCCGTCTACTGCGGTGCGGAGAGGTCCCCGCAGATCTCCACCTTGACCCGCTTCCCCGGGTCCCCCGTGGGGACATGGGGAAGGTACCCGGTCGCGGTCCCCGAGAGCTCCGGGGTCCCTGTCCCGTACGCCGAGGGATAGAGGCGATAGGAGAAGGACCAGCGGTCCCCCGCGTTGATCGAGTCGTACCAGTACGCGACCAGGGCCAGTCCCATTGGGTAGGCCGCTGCCGTCCCCAGGTCGACCGGTTGAGCGCTCCACCCGCGGGGGATCCTTTCCTCGACCGCCGGGGCGACCACCTGCTCGCGCGCGTGAAGGGTCACCAGGACAAAGAGGCTCCCTCCCTGCTCTGGAATGATCTTCCGCACGCCGAAGAGCGGCGACTCCCCCACCAGGATCCCCTTGGTCCGCGAGACCGGCCAGCCGCCCGCGTCGACGACCGAGAGGGTGACCTTGACCGCCCCTGCGTCGGAGAAGACGTGATCCACGAGGGCGCTCGTCGTCTCCTCGTCGTCCCTTCCGTCTCCATCCCAGTCCCAACGGTAGCCGTACCCGCCGCCGCCCAGACAGGGCTCGCAGACAAGGAAGGTGACGACCTCCCCCACCGCCGGATTGAACGTCGACGGGTCGAAGTCGACCTCGCCCGCCACCGACACGGCCGCAAGGACCGCGGCCACGCAGCCCAGCCAGACTGCGACCGGAAGCCGCTTCGTCATAGAACCCCCCTCCCTTGTCTCTCCCCTACTCCGTCGTCTCGCTCGGGAGCGGGTTCCAAACCCACGTCCCGGTGAGCCAGTACGCCGTCAGGTCACGGAGCGACTGGGAGTCGACCTTCAACCCGCCCGTGTACGGAACGGCCTGGTCCGAGACCCATAGCGAGATCGCATACTGAAGCTGCGCGAAGCTGATGATGCCGCCGCCCTCGAGGCAAGGGGCGAGCCTCCCCGCGGTGACGTCGTAGTACCCGATCGCGATCGGGATCGGCAGGGTCGCGCGCAGGACGAGCTTGTCCTCGCCCAGGACGTGGATCGAGAGCCGCGGCGACGAGCTCGCCACGACGCCCGAGAGGGTTTCCCCTCGCGGCTCCTTCTCCGGGCTCGTGGGGGGTGCAGCCTGGGACGGAGACGTCAGGGCATACGAGATCACCCGCACGTCCCCGTCCGAGAGGACCTCAGGAAAGACCCAGTCCGTGGTCCCCTTCCGGAACGTCGCCCCGGCGTTGTCCACCTCGGCGAGGGTCCAACCGGCCGGGTAGACCTCGTGCAGGGTGAGTCCG
>CAYHBG010000087.1:0-6209 GCA_964354815.1 uncultured Thermotogae bacterium | reverse complement strand
CGCTGGTTCCGGGAGAGCTTCGCCGCTCCGACCCCGGCGCAGCGTCTCGCGTGGCCTCCCATCGCACGCGGGGAGAGCACCCTCCTCCTTGCGCCGACGGGATCCGGGAAGACGCTCGCCGCCTTCCTGTTCGCGATCCACGACCTCGTCGCGCGCCCGCAAAACGAGGGAGGGCCGCGCGGCGTCCACACCCTCTACCTCTCCCCTCTGAAGGCCCTCGCCGCAGACATCGAGAGGAACCTCGAGGTCCCCCTTGCCGGGATTTCCCGCGCCGCCCAGTCCCTGGGGATCGAGGTGCGTGGGCCGACGGTCGGGGTGCGCACGGGAGACACGCCCTCCGCGGAGCGCTCGCGGATGCTCCGCCGCCCGCCGGACATCCTGGTCACCACGCCGGAGTCCCTGCACCTCCTTCTCACGTCCGCGCGCGCGAGCGAGACCCTGACCCAGGTCCGCTACGTGATCGTGGACGAGATCCACGCCGTGTGCGAGACGAAGCGCGGGACCTTCCTCTCCCTCCTCCTCGAGCGGCTGGAGGACCTCGTCGGGCGGCCGTTCGTCCGGATCGGCCTCTCCGCGACGCAGCGTCCGCTCGACGTCGTCGCCCGTTTCCTCGGCGGCTACGAGGATGAGGGAGAGCCGCGCCCGGTCACGATCGTCGACGCCGGGATGCGCAAGGGGCTCGACCTCCAGGTCGTGTCCCCCGTCGAGGACATGACCGACCTCAAGGTCGAAGAGGGGAAGGGCCCATCCATCTGGCCCTCGATCTACGAGCGGCTCCTCGACTGGATCGGGGAGCACCGCTCGACCCTCATCTTCGCCAACAGCCGCCGCACCGTGGAGCAGATCGCAGGCGCCCTCAACGAGCGCGCCGGTCACCTTCTTGTCCGCGCCCACCACGGGAGCGTGGCCAAGGAGAGGCGACGGGAGATCGAGGAGGATCTGAAGGCCGGCCGCCTTCCCGCCCTCGTCGCCACCGGATCGCTCGAACTCGGGATCGACATGGGCGCGATCGACCTCGTCTGCCAGGTCGAGTCGACCCACTCCGTCGCCCGCGCTCTGCAACGCGTCGGGCGGGCAGGGCACCTCTACCACGCAGAGAGCGTGGGCCGCCTCCTCCCCAAGACGCGTGCCGACCTCCTCGAGATGGCGGCGCTGGCCCGCGCCATGCGCCGGGGGGAGATCTCCCCAGTCCACATCCCCGAGAACCCCCTCGACGTCCTCGCCCAGCAGGTGGCCGCGGCGGTCGCGGTCCGTGAGTGGCCCGTCGAGGGGCTCTACCGCCTCGTCCGCCGCGCCGCCCCCTATCGCGCGCTCCGCCGCGAGGCCTTCCTCTCCGTCCTCTCGCTCCTTGCAGGCGGGGAGACGCCGACGCCCCTCTCCCCGGTCCGGCCCCGGATCTCCTGGGATCGGACGAACGACGTCCTCTACCCCCTCCCTGGGACGAGGCGCCTAGTGGTCACCAACGGAGGGGCGATCCCCGACACAGGGCAGTACGCGGTCGTCCTCGCCGACGGGGTGACGCGGGTCGGGGAGTTCGACGAGGAGTTCATCTACGAGTCGCGCGAAGGCGACACGGTCCTCCTCGGGACGCGCCGCTGGAAGATCCTCGACATCGGGGCGGACCGAGTGACGGTCGCCCCGGCCGAGGAGGAGGTCGCGCGCTCCCCCTTCTGGCGGGGGGAGGGATTGGGACGCGATGCCTCCTTCGGCCGTGCGGTGGGAGAGCTTCTCCGCGAGTGCGAGGGGCGCCTCTCGGATCCCAGCTTCGAGGCGTGGCTCTCTGCGGAGTGCACGCTCGATGCCGCGGCGGCTCGGAACCTGCGGCGCTACCTCCTCGATCAGGGAGAGAAGGGCTCCGCCTTCCCGACCGACCGGACGATCCTTCTCGACAGTTTCCGTGATGACCTGGGCGAGGCGCGCCTCGCGATCCTCTCTCCCCTGGGTCGCTCGTTCCACCTCGCCCTCCTCCTCCTCCTCCAGGCCTCCCTCCGCCGCCGCGGCGGCCCCCTCCCCCAGGCCGTGCACGCCGACACCGGCATCCTCCTCAAGCCGGGTTCCTGGTCTCCGGAGGCCGTCCTCGACGTCCTGCGCTCGCTCCGGGGAGAGGATGTGCGAGAGGCCGTCGCCGAGGAGATCGAGGGGTCTCCCCTTTTCGGGGCTTCCTTTCGGAAGAACGCCGCCCGTGCCCTCCTCCTCCCCCGCCTTGCCCCCGGACGAAGGACCCCGCTCTGGCTCCAACGCTTGCGCGCCCGCGACCTCCTTGAGCTCGCCCGGATGTCCCCCTCGTTCCCCATCGTCGCGGAGACGTATCGCGAGGTGCTGGATGACCTTCTCCCGCTCGCGGACCTCGCCGCCTTCCTCGACGCGGTCGGGAGAGGGGAGGCGCAGTTTATCCTGCGCCGCGCAGACCGGCCGTCCCCGTTCGCCTCGTCCCTCCTCTTCGACTTCACCGCCGCGTACCTCTACGAGTGGGACGAGCCGAAGGCCCTCGCCGGCCCGAGCCGTGTCGATCGCGAGGCCGTCCTCTCCCTGGCCGCTCGCGAGGGAGAGGCCAGGCCCCTCTTCGACCTGGAGGCGATCGCCACGATGGAAGAGCGGCTGCAGGGCCTCTCCCCGGCGGACCGGGCGCGCGACGGAAGCGAGATCGTCGAGCTCCTTCGCCGGATCGGAGACCTGACCGAGGAGGAGCTCGCCCTCCGCGCCGAGCCCAGCGCCCTCGCTTCCCTCCCCAACCTCCTCGCTGACGCGCGGATCGCCCGGGTCGAGCTCCCGTCGGCCAGCGCCCCCCGCCGCCTCGTCGTCGGAGACGACCTGCTGCGCTACACCGCCTTCGACGACGAGGGGGCGACGGCCATCGTCCGCCGCGCGGTCGCCTCACACAGCACCCTCTCCGAGGAAGAGATCCTCGCTCGCTATCCCCTCTCCAGCGAGCGCTTGGCACAAGTCCTGGAGCGGATCGACGTCGTGCGGATCGTGCGCCCGGACGGCGCGACCGGCCTCGTCCACCCAGACGTCGCGCGGGGGATCCGTCGCCTCACCCTCTCCCGCCGCCGTGCCCGGGCCCGGTCGGCCCCCCCCTCGGCCTTCGCCCTCCTCCTCCTCGATCTGCAGCACGTCCACCGGCCGCTGGAAGGGCTCGAGGGGCTGCGCGACGTGCTCTGCCAGCTCGCCGGCCTCTACCTCCCCATCGAGGCCTGGCCTGGCGTCCTCGCCCGCCGGGTCGCGGGCTACCGTTCGGTCCTCCTCGACGCCCTCCTCCGGAATGGGGAGTTCGTCTGGCGCGGGTTCGGAAGCAGCGAGGGATCCCGGAGGATCTCCTTCGAGCGTCGCGGCGAGCCTCTTCCCGCTCCTCCCTCCGCCGAGGCACCGCACGGGGAGGCGGCTCGGGTCGCGCAGGCCCTCGAGGAGCGCGGGGCCCTCTTCCTGAATGAGGTCGCCCTCGCCGCCGGGCTCGTTCCGTCGCACGCCGCAAGGGGACTCTGGCATCTCATCTGTCAGGGACGGGCCACCAACGACTCCCTCGCCCCGGTCTTGTCCGGTCCGCCCGAGGAAAACTTGTGGCGAGGGAGCCGGGCCAAGGGTTGGGCCGGAGGCCGCTTCTCCCTTCTCGCTCGCCCATCGGACGGGGAGAGCGAGGACGAGACCGAGCGCCTCGCGCGCCTGCTCCTCGGCCGACATGGGCTCGTGGCCCGGGAGGTCCTCGCCCTGGAGTCGATCCCCCTCGTCTGGACGCGGCTCTACCCGGCCCTCGCACGCCTGGAGTGGCGCGGGGTGGCGGACCGAGCCCCGTTCCTCTTCGGTCTCTCCGGACCGCAGTTCCTCCTCCCCGAGCTCGTCGATCGTCTGGCGAGCCCGGCCTCCTCCGAGGAGCTTCTTCTCCTCCCCGCCTGCGACCCGGCGAACCCCTACGGGCCGGGGGCGGTCTTCCCCGTCCAGGACCTGCGCGGCGAGGCGGTCTCCCTCCGGCGGATGCCGTCCTCCTATCTCATCCTACGCGGCGGGGTCCCTCTCCTCGCCGTCGCCAGCCGCGGGGAGCGGCTCGCCCCCCTCGCCGACCTGTACCCAGACGAGCGAAGGAAGGCCCTCGCCCTCCTTCCGAGGATCCTGCGCGATGCCTCTCGCCCGGGACCGATCCGCGTCAAGACGTGGGACGGAGCACCCGCCGCCACCTCTCTCGTCGCCGCAGACCTCGCCGCGATCGGGTTCTCACGGGAGGACGAAGAGATGATCTACTACCGCCGCTACGAGCCGGGGACCTAGGCCGGCCTTGCGCGACCGGTCAGGCCGAGGAGAATGGACCCCCAGGGAGGGATGGCCAATGGAGGAAGGGAAGCTCTCGGTCGAGGAGGTCCTGAGACGCACGGCGGAGGTTCTCCGCGCGGGGCCCCTTTGCGACGACTGTCTGGGGCGGGCCTTTGCCACGCTCGGACGCGGGTTCTCGAACCACGAGCGCGGCCGAGCGCTCCGCACGCTGGCCGGGATGTTCGGCACCTCCGGGAAGCCTGGGTCGTGCTGGCTGTGCGCCGGAATCTTTGAGGCGATCCCCACCTTCGTCGAGCGGGCCGCGGGAAGGGTCGAGGGGATCGAGTTCGATTCCTACCTCTTCGGGGTCCGCTTCACCCCACGCCTTGCCGAAATGGAGGCGTTCTTCGACCAGACCTTCCCCACCGGCCTCTCCGAGCCGCTCCGCCACGCCTTCAACCGCGAGGCGGGGAAGGCGTTCGAGGCGCGGGTTGGCCACGGGACCGTTGACCTGACCCACCCTCACGTCGCGTTCACGATCGACCTTTCCTCAGGCGAGATCGAGCTCTCCGTCCTCTCCCTCTACGTCTACGGGCGCTACCGGAAGCTCGCGCGCGGGATCCCCCAGACCCACTGGCCCTGCCGGCTTTGCGGCGGACGCGGCTGTCCCTCGTGCCACGAGACAGGGAAGCAGTACCCCGAGTCGGTCGAGGAGCTCGTCGCCCTGCCCTTCCTCCGCGTCGCCGGGGCAGTCGAAGCGCACCTGCACGGGGCGGGGCGGGAGGACATCGACGCGCGGATGCTGGGGGACGGCCGGCCGTTCGTCCTCGAGCTCGTCGCTCCGCGGTGTCGCACCCTCGACCTCGCCCGGCTCGAAGCGGAGGTGAACGAGACGGCGGACGGGAAGGTCGCCGTCTCTCGGCTGCGCGAGGTCCCACGCGAGGCAGTGGGAGAGATCAAGGAGACCGAGGCGGAGAAGACCTACCGCGCGCGCGTCGCCTTCGGTGAAGAGGTCTCCAGACAGGCGCTCACCGACGCCCTCTCTCGTCTCCAAGGGCCGATCGACCAGAGAACCCCGCGGCGGGTCGCCCACCGGAGGGCGGACCTCGTCCGCGGCCGCCGCGTCCTCGCCGCCTCCGGAGAGCTCGTCTCCCCCAGCGAGGCCGAGATCACCCTCCGCACGGAGGGGGGACTCTACATCAAGGAGCTGGTCTCCGGGGATGAGGGGCGGACCGTCCCCTCCCTGACCTCTCTCCTCGGGGTTTCGGCACAGGTGGTCGAGCTCGACGTCCTGGAGGTCGCCTCCCCGCACTTCCCGGCGTAGCTCGCCGTTGCGCGCCTGTTCCTCGATCGCGTAAAGTACCTGCGGAGCGCACTTCCACGACGATGGCGAACAAGACGGGGACAGAGAGGGACGGCGTCGACATCCTGAAGATCTACTTCCGGGAGATCGCCCGTTTCCCGATCCTTTCGCCGGAGGAGGAACGGAAGACGGCGCTTGAAATGGCCGCCGGCGCGGACGGGGCTCGCGAGCGCCTGGTGACCTCCAACCTCCGTCTCGTCGTCAAGATCGCCCAGGAGTACGCCGAGGTCGGCCTCCCCCTCCCTGATCTCATCCAGGAGGGGAACATCGGGCTCCTGGAGGCCGTCGACCGCTTCGACGTCGAGCGCGGGTTCCGCGTCGGGACGTACGCCTCGTGGTGGATCCGCCGGGCGATCCTGGCCGCGATCACCGAGCAGGCGCGGCTGATCCGGATCCCGGACTACCTGTTCCGCGCCGTGCGGCGCCTGGCGGACCTGCGCACGGAGGCCGGCGAGCAGCCGCTCGAGGACCAAGAGATCTCCGCCGCCCTGGGCATCAGTGCGGAGCGCCTCCGCCAGATCGAGAAGGAGGTGAGCGAGGTCGTCTCCCTCGACCAGCCCGTGGACGAGGAGAGCGACGAGACGCTCGAGGACCAGGTCGAGGA
>CAYHBG010000086.1:2091-6412 GCA_964354815.1 uncultured Thermotogae bacterium | reverse complement strand
CGAACGACGGGGATGAACCGGCTGACGAAGACCGTGAGGCCGCCGCGCCGTTGGAAGAAACGATCGGTCCACGCGAGGTCCTCCGCGTCCAAGAGGAGGTACCTCCCGTAGCGTTCGACGAGGGGCCTTCCCCCGAACCGGCCGAGGGCGTAGGAGAGGAGCGACCCGATCAGGCTCCCCAGGGTGGCGAAGGCCACGGCCCCGGCAAAGGAGAGTCTCCCCTCCGCCACCAGGAAGCCGGCGAACGGCATCACCGCCTCGCTCGGGACCGGCAGGACCATGCTCTCGGCGACCATCAGCAGGAGGACGCCGGCGTAGCCGATGGCCCCGATGACCTGAGTTCCGAAGTGCGCGACGAACTCCGCTAGGCCCAACCGTTCCCTCCTCGCGAGGACGGCGCCCGTCCCCTTCCGTTCACTCCTGCCCCGACTGCCGCAGGACGGCACTCGCGAGCACGATCGTCAGCACCACGAAGACGAGCACACCCGCGAGCCCGACGGGTTCCTGCCACGGGGCGAGGCCCTTCACCATCACCGCCCGCAGAAGCCGGTTCGAGTAGGTGAGCGGAACAATGTACGAGATCGGACGCAGGAGCCCGGGGATTGCCTGGACCGGCCACATCATGCCCGAGAGGAGGACTGAGGGGAGCATGATCATGGGGAAGAAGACGATCGCCTGCGACTCCGTTTCCGCGATGGCCGAGAGGAGGGTCCCCAGGCCGACGCTCCCGACGGCAAACAGGATCACCGAGAAGAAGGCCCAGAAGAGCGAGCCGTTGACAAGGATGTTGAATACCGCCTTGCCGATGGCGAAGACGAGGCACGACTGCGCGAGGGCGAGGAGGCTGAACGCGGCGATATAGCCAAGGATGAACTCCGCCCGCGTCACGGGGGAGACCCAAACGCGCGCGAACGTGCCGTCGACCTTCTCCCGCACGACCGACATCAGGGTGAGCATCGTGCAGGCAAACGCGACGACGAGGCCCATGATGGCCGGGGCGAAGCTGTCGATGAACCGGACCGGGACCCCGTAGAGGTCTTCCTTCTCGATCTCGACCGGTCCGCCCTCGCCTACGTTCAGGAGCGCGTCGGCGAGGCCCTTCTGGATCGCGGCCGCGATCTGCGGATCGGACTCATCGAGGAGGAGGTCGATCCGCCCCTGGGCCGAGGTCGCGACCCCCATGGCGAAGTGCGCGTAGTATAGGCTCGTGAACTTCGCCGGGAAGCGAATCGCCGCCCGGTAGCCCTTCTCGACGAGCCAGGACTCGAGGTCGGCGCCGGCGTCGTGAAGGACGGTCACGCGGAACGCGGGGTCGGCCTCGAGGTTCTCGACAATCGACGTCGTGAGGTCGGTCTGGTCTTCGTCCAGGACGACGACGCGGATCCCGCGGATCTCGCCCGAGAAGGAGAACCCGAACAGGATCATCGCGAGCGACGGGACGAGGAGGGTGATCAGGAGGGCCCGCTTGTCGTGCCAGAGCTGCCGGAGGACCCGTGCGGCGACGATCCCCGTCCGCCGGAAGCTCATCGCAGCCCTCCCACCGCCGAGCCGGTCAGGTGGAGGAAGGCCTCCTCGATCGTCGGCGCCCGCTCGGCGAACGCGGGATTCTGCTCTCGGACGCGCGCCTTGAGCTCCGCGGGGCTCCCGACGGCGACCAGGCGCCCGGCGCGCATCATCGCGACGCGCGTGCAGCGCTCCGCTTCCTCGAGGTAGTGCGTCGTGAGGAGGATCGTCCGCCCGCGAGCGTTGAGGGCGCGGAAGTGGTCCCAGAATTGGATCCGCAGGGCCGGGTCGAGGCCGATCGTCGGCTCGTCCAGGATCAGGAGTTCGGCGTCGTGGACGAGGGCGCAGGCGAGGGAGAGGCGCTGTCTCTCCCCGCCGCTCAGGCGGTCGGCGCGCTGCCGCCGCAGGCTCGGCATCTGCATCAGTGCGAGGAGCTCTTGCAGGCGGCGGTCCACCTCGGCGCGGCTCATGCCGTAGATCCGACCGAAGAAGAGCACGTTCTCTTCCACAGAGAGGTCGCGGTACACCGCGCGCTCCTGCGGCATGTACCCGAGCCGTGCCTCCACCGCCCGCCGTTCCTCCGGGATCCCGCGGCCGAGGAGGAAGGCCTTCCCGGCGCTCGGATGGGACAGCCCGCAGACCATCCGGATGAGGGTCGTCTTTCCCGCCCCGCTCGGGCCGACGAGTCCGTAGATCTCCCCTCGCTCCACGCGAAGATCGACGCCGTCCACGGCCCGCACCCGTCCGAAGGCCTTGGCGAGGCCGCGCGTCTCGACGACGACCTCAGCCACCCGAAGCTCCAGGAACCGCGAACAGGGCGTCGGAGAGGCCCTGGTTCAAGTCGACCGCGCTGTACGTGATCACGTTCAGGAGGACGCCGTCGGCATCGTACGCCCCGATCGAAAGCGGGATCGTGGCGACGTCGCCTACGCGCGTGGGTTCCAGGAAACGCGCGTCGGCAAGGAGCCTCCCGTCCGTGTCGTAGAGGATGCGCCTCACGGGCACGAACGTCCCGGCGTCGACCCACAGGTCGATCTGGCCGTAGACCGCCGCAGCGTTCATCGGCTCCCCGCGCAGGTGGTACTGCCCGGAGTCGGCGTCGTCGATCCGCGCGAAGGTGTAGTCATCGAATTGACTGCGGACGCTGCGCAGCATGTTCCGGAAGAGGAGCCACGGCTGCTCAGCCGTGCCCAGCGTGGAAAGGTCCTTCGTCTCCCAGCGGTCGGCCGCGGCAATGTAGATCGAGATCGTGTCGCCCACGATGACGGTCACGTTTCCGGCAAGGAAAGCCGGCGAAAGGAACTCCTGCCGCATCTTGTCCGGCTGCTTCAGGGCAACGGTCATCGTTTGGGTGAGGCTGATCGCCCCATTGCGGAAGGTCTCGATGGTGAGGGTCGCGCTGAGGTCCTCGATCGCGGTCGCCGCGGCCTCCACGCGGTCGAGGATCTCCCGCGCGCTCAGGACGTCCGCCCCAAGGACCGCCACGGACAGGGCGAGGCCGACGACGGCAAGCGCCACGATCCATCTCGCCGCCTCACGGGATTCTGTCATTCCCCTCCTCCGTTCGGGCACTTGCGGGAGCCTACGGCACACTCGTCTCGAACTTCCTCCGGTCGGCGTGGCAAAGGAGTTGGATCGCGTTTCGCGCCGAGATCGCCGCCCCTGGGGTTCCGGAGAACGGCTGCGTCCACTGGCCGGCCATGTAGAAGCGCTCGAGGCCGGGGAGGTGGAGGGGGAGCTCACCGCCCATGTTGCGGGTGGTCCCGCACCAACCGTCGGCTGACCCCTGCCAGTTCCCGGTGAAGCGGCGGTAGGTCATCGGGGTCGCGACGTCCGCGACCTCCACGCTCGAGGCGAGGCCACGGAAGCGTCGGTCGAGCTCGGCGACCGTCTTGTCGGCGATCTCCTTCTTCTCCGCGTCGTAGCGGGTGCGGTCGGCGGCGAGGGCCTCGAAGTGGGCGTAGTTCGTCGGATACCAGACCTGGACGACCGACTTCCCCTCCGGCGCCATCGTCTTGTCGAACGAGGAGTGGCGCACGGCGAAGCGCGACCGTTTCTCTCCGGCGATCGTGATCGGCTGGGCGAGCGGGTAGTCGATTCCGAAGGGCTCGCTCGAGAGATCCTTCGCCACGCCGAGGAAGACCTGCAGGATCGGCGGGTAGACGGTCCACGTCTCGTACGCCCTCTTCACCGCGTCGGGGAGGTAGCGCCCGCCGAGCCAGTCGTAGAGGGTCGTCCGGCCGTCCGCGGCCGACAGGACGGCGTCGCCCCGGTGCTCGGTCCCGTCCTCGAGGCGAATGCCGATCGCGCGTCCCTCCTCGACGAGGATTCCCGCGACCTTGGCGCGGTAGTGGATCGTCCCGCCGAGCTTCTGGTAGCGCTCAACGATCGCCTGGATCACTGGGGCCGAGCCGCCGATCGGCGTCCCGGCGTTTTCCGCGTCTCCCCAGGCGAGCTGCATGAGGACGCTCCCGACTGGGCGGTCCGGCATCGGCCAGGCCGTGCCGTCGCCGAGCAGGCGGATCGCCTCGCGCAGGAACGGGTCGCGGAAGCGCGCGGCGAAGCTCTGGATCGAGACGCGGCCGTACTTGCGCCACAGGCCGAGGAAGGGGCGGAGACGGAGGAGAAGCCGGATCCCCTCGATCGGCCCCATGAGCTCGCGGGGCTTCCCGATCGGGAAGTCGAACGTAGCGAAGCGGCGCGCGGCTCCGATCATCTCTCGAATGAGGTCGGCGTCGCCTGGGGAGAGGGAGAGGAGGTGCTCCTCGAAACGGTCAAGGTCGCGGTAGGCGACGAGCGTCTTCCCCCGGCCCTCGAT
>CAYHBG010000086.1:0-1991 GCA_964354815.1 uncultured Thermotogae bacterium | reverse complement strand
GCCATCCCGCCACCGATGATCAGAAGCGACTTGTCGGACATACCGACCTCCTTCGTCGCGCGCTTCCGCTCGCTCGCGGAGCGGTCCACAGCCTACTGAAACGGGGGCACGGGGGCAAGGCAAGCGGCTCGGTGAGGCCACGGTGCCTTTCGCCCCGCCCACCCGTCTTGACAGGGATCTCCCTCTTCCTTAGCCTCGGCGCTCACCTACTCAAGCAGGAGGAGGTCCCATGAACACCCTTGAGGCGATCCGCGCCCGGCGGAGCATCCGACGCTTCAAGTCGGCCCCCCTCGATCGGGCTCTGGTCGACCGGATCCTGGAGGCGACGATCCAGGCCCCGTCAGGAAAGAACCGCCAGCCGTGGCGGTTCGTGGTTCTCACCGGCAAGGGAAAGGACAGGCTCGTCGAGATCCTGCACGCGGGGATCGAGACCGTCCGCGCCTCGGGCGGGGACCCCGGGAGCTCTCCGGGGACTGCGAGCATCATGACGCAGGCGCCCATCTGCATCGTCGTCTTCACGGCTCCGACAGGTTCTGAGGGGAAGCCGTGGCACAGCCAGTTCTCGCGGGTCGACGTCCAGTCGGTCGGCGGGGCGATCCAGACGATGTGCCTGGCTGCCACGGAGTTGGGTGTCGGCTCTCTCTGGATCGCCGACGTGTACTACGCGGAGCGAGAGATCACCGAGTGGATCGGACACCCAGGCGAGACGCTCATCGGCGCCGTCTCCTTCGGCCACCCCGACGAGTCGCCCCCCGCGCGGTCGCGGAAGCCGCTCGCGCAGGTCGTCGAGTGGCGGGACACGGCCTAGCGGACGCCGGGTTCCGTGAGACGAGGACCGGCACAGGCGCTGGTTTAGGCTGTTGCCCGAGCAACAGGGCAAGGCTACCCTTGCCTCCATGGGCGACCGAGTGGTGATCGTGGATTACGACCCCGCCTGGCCGGGCCGTTTCCTCGAGGTCGGCCGGGTCCTCCGCCGGACCCTCGGCGATCTGGCGCTCCGGATCGACCACATCGGCTCGACCGCCGTCCCCGGACTGGCCGCGAAGCCAATCATCGACGTCCAGGTCTCCGTGAGAGACCTCGAACCCGTCGACCCGTTCCGCCTCCCGCTCGAGCGCAACGGGTACGTCTGGCACTCCGACAACCCCGACCTGACCAAGCGCTACTTCCGCGAGGGGCCGGGAAGACCGCGCACGCACCTCCACGTCCGCCGGGTCGGGTGTTGGGCAGAGCAGCAGGCGCTGCTCTTCCGAGACTACCTGAGAACCCACTCTGCTCGTGCGACGCGCTACGGAGATCTCAAGCGCCGCCTCGCGGAGGCCTACGGGGAGGACCGCGAGGGCTACACCGACGCGAAGTCCCCCTTCATTTGGAGGACGATGGCAGAGGCCGACCGATGGAGCCAGGAGACGGGCTGGAGACCTGGGCCGTCGGACGCGTAGGGGCCAGGCAGCGGACCGCGATCCGATATGCCGGAGAGCCCCAACACGGCGAGGTCAGCGGCCCGGGGCACACTGCCCCTTTCCGTGTCTCTCCAAACGGGCGCCTGACGGCGCCTCAGTCGGACTCCCGAACCAGATTGACCCCCCGGACCGACGGCCTGAACCCCGCGCGCTCGTAGAGTCGCAGAGCCGGCTCGTCGCGCAGGTCGACCGGACCGACGACGGCCGATCGGGCGCCCAGGGCCTTTGCCCGCCGGAGCCCCTCGCACAGGACAGCGCTCCCGAGCCCGCGGCGCTGGAAGGCGGGGCGCGTACCCACCGGCTCGAACTCGACCTCGCGGTTCACCTCATCCTTCCAGATGATGGCGAACGAGGCGATCGCCCCCTCCGAGGAGACGACGAGGTCGAGGGCCTGGCGGTACTCCGGCATCCGTATGAGGCGCAGAAAGTGCTCGTCCGTGACCCGTGAGGGGTGGAACGCCTCGCGGTGCGCTGCGGCGCGCTCGGAGATCTCGCCTTCACCCCCCATCGCGCGCAGGGCGAAGCCGT
>CAYHBG010000085.1:0-6451 GCA_964354815.1 uncultured Thermotogae bacterium | reverse complement strand
CTCGGAGCCGACGTCGAGGAGATGGTCGCGGGCGGGACCGAGCTCTTCATCGGCCTCCAGTGGAATCCGCAGTTCGGACCGGTCATCGCCTTTGGTCTCGGTGGGATCTTCACCGAGCTCCTCTCGGACATCACCTTCCGCCTCCTGCCCATCGAGGCCGAGGACGCGGAGGAGATGCTGACGGAAATCCGAGCGCGAAAGGTCCTCGAGGGCTACCGAGGCCGCGATCCGCTCTCGCGCGAGGTGCTCGTCGACCTCCTCCTCCGCGCGAGCCGGATGGGGATGTCCCTGGCGGACCGCCTCGGGTCGATCGACCTCAACCCGATCGTCGTCCTGGGCAACGAGCACCGCGTCCTCGACGCGAAGGTCCTCCTTGAAGAAGCGTCACACCCCGTTGCAGCGCCCGCCGAGCCGGATACACGGCACCTCGCCCGGTTCTTTGACGCGACGTCGGTCGCCGTCGTGGGCGCGTCGGCCACGCCGGGGAAGATCGGCTACGCCATCCTGCGGAGCCTCCTCTCCGGGAAGTACGCGGGGAAGGTCTACCCAGTGAATCCCAGCCACGGCGAGATCCTCGGGGCGAAGACCTACCCGAGCCTGTCCGCGATCCCCGGGGCGGTCGACCTCGCCGTCGCGGCAATCCCGCTTGCCGCCATGCCTGCGCTGGTTGTGGAGTGCACCGAGAAGGGGACACACAACCTGGTCATCGTCTCCGGCGGGGGAAAGGAACTCGGCGAGGAAGGCGCCCGCCTTGAGCAGGAGGTCGCCCGCCTGGCCAAGGCGGGGGAAGTGCGCATCGTTGGCCCGAACTGCATCGGCGTCCTCTCCGGGCCGAACCGCCTGGACACGTTCTTCCAGGAACCGGAGCGGATGACGCGCCCCAAGGCGGGACCCCTCGCCGTTCTCACCCAGTCCGGGACGGTCGGAGCCGCCGTCCTCGAGAAGGTCGCCGACCTCGGCGTCTCGCGGTTCGTGAGCTACGGAAACCGGCTCGACGTGGACGAGGCGGACCTCGTCGCCTACCTGGGCGACGACCCCAAGACGCGCGTCATCGCCTGCTACTTCGAGGGCCTGGCTGACGGGAGGAAGTTCATCGCGTCGGCAAGCCGGGTCGCAGAGCAGAAGCCGATCGTCGTCTTCAAGTCGGCGCGCACCCCGGCCGGGGCGAAGGGAGCCGTCTCCCACACCGGCTTCTTCGGCGGGACGTACGGAGCGTGGCGAGGCGCCTTCGCCCAGGCAGGGCTCATCGCGGTGGACAGCGTCGAGGAACTCGTTGCCGCGTCCCGCGCCCTCGCCCTCCAGCCGCGCGCCAAGGGACACCGTGTCGCCCTCGCGAGCAACGGAGCGGGGCCGATGATCCAGGCCCTCGACCTCCTCACAGAGAGGGGCCTCGAGCAGGCAACGGTCACGGAGCGGACCCTGGCCGCGATGAGGGCTGCCTTCCCGCCGTACTTCGTCGTCGGGAACCCCCTCGACGTGACCGGGTCGGCCACGTCGAAGGACTACGACGCCGGCCTCTCGTTCCTCCTCAGTGACGTGAACGTGGACCTGGTGATGGCCTGGTTTGTCTTCCAGGACGCTCCACTCGACGAGGGGATCATCGAGGTCCTCGCGTCCCTCCCCGCTCGCTTCCCCGGGAAGCCGATTCTCTGCGGCGCCTCCGGCGGTGCGTACACCGAGCGGATCTCGCGGGAGATCGAGTCTCGTGGCGTTCCCGTTCTCGGCACGGTCACGGAGTGGCTCGCCGCCGCGTCGGCTCTGACGACACGACCGTAGGACACACCTGACGTCACCATACCGAGAACCTTCAGGATGACGTTCTCGGCAGAACTCTGACTTATGCGCCTGACGTGTCAGTACCTGGAACCCTCACGCAGCCGTTCCCAATGTCGCTCTCAGAGAGACATTCCCTCCGCCGAGCGGTGCCCCTCTGCCGGCTCGTCCTCGGATGCCCGTTCATCTTGGTCACCTGACCCCGGCACGCAATTGCGGACGCCCCCAGATGCCGCAGAATCCGCCAGGCCGCGGCGATTGAAATCGCTGCCCCGCAACAGGCATGGCAGGCGCTTTGAGAGCATGAGCTCAGTAGCCGACCAAGACATACCTGACCGTGAAGTCGAAGTCCTCGCTATCGGAGTTGTCGTTGAGGGCTACCCAGTACTTTCCCCGGACCTGCCCACCAGCCAGAACAGGCAGTTGGTTCGCGAACTCCCATCCGCCGAACACCGGCTTCTGGAGGCGGACCTGGAGCTCATGGATGTTATTCTGCGTCTCGTACACAATGAAGCTGCTGACAATGTACGCGATGTGCTGGTGAACTACGAACTGCCAGCCCGCCAAGAGTGGGAAGACCCCAGGGAAACCCGCGGAGAAACCGCTGCTCTGGAATTCGGCGGAGGCTACGGCGAGCCCCGCCGTCGCGCCCGTCGCCCCGGACGCGGCGGTGGGCCAGATACCCCACTTGACTGGGGCCCAGTAAGGACCGACCATCCCGATGAGTGCGTACCTCATCGTGAACCGGTACGGGTCGTCGTCGTGGTCGTCGTCGAAGCATGTCCAATACTGGCCGCCAAACGTCCCGTCCTCGCGGACAAGCAGACCGCCGCTCCACTCCATGCCCCCCAGAACTGCGTTCTGTGGACGCATCCCGATCTCGTGTATCTGGTGGTCTTGGTTGTTGGCGAATTGCAGCTCCCATCCCAGCAGCGCGACAAACACGGTCGAACCAGGCTCAAAGCCTGTGCCTGCGATTGCGGCCACCCCACCCCCGCCGTTTGAAGTCCCGCTCGCCTCGCCGGTGCCGAGGAAGTTGACGTAGTACTTGGTTGGATCCCGCCCGAGGCGCGGCAGTTTGGAATTGCCAAGGACCAAGTAGTCAATCGTTACGGTGAATGCGTTGTTCCCGCTATCGTCCACGAATCTGACGTAGAACCACCCCTGGACTTCGCCCTGGGCGGTCACAGCGTGCTCGCCGTTGCTCCACTCCCAGCCTCCAGCCGCCACCTTCTGCTGCCGGACTGTGAGCTCGTGGATCTCGTGATTCTCATTGTTGTTGAAGATGACGTGCCAACCTGAAACGACCACGTAGGCGATCGTACTAGCGAGGAAGTAAGGCTCCGTGAACGCAAGCCTGGCTTCCCCGCCCGAAGACTGCGCTGTGACTCGGCCTGCATAGATGGTGTCAAACCCAAACGACCGGAAGCCCAGACAGAGCAAGAGCGCAATCGCCGTCGCTATCGATCCGAGAAGCACCCTGGCCAATCTGCCTCCGCACTGACCGTTCATTGTTCCCTCCCGAGTCGGGTCGCCGCTTGGCCCTTGACAGAAGCTCCTTCGGAGACGGCCCTGGCTCCGACACCAGTGTACACCTCTCCGCGCGCCAAGCCAGCCTGCGCGGTTGCACCGAGGGGAGAGGCAACACAGAAGGGAGCCCCTACCGGTCGCTTCCCTTAGTTTCGAATGGGCAAGCGCCCGCTGTGTGAAACGAGGACAGGACGGATGCCCCTCAGTGGACGACTTCGGAACTTCCCCGTGGCCGGGGGCGGACGACATCAGAGCACTCCTGGAGCTGGAGCGCCCTAACTGTCTAACCTACCTCTCGCGAAGAAGCCCTCCTCCCAGTCTCAGCATTCGCCTCGGACCGGGCTGAGAGGCCATCACGTCAGTCGCACTTGTCGCTGAGAGGCAGGCGAGCTACAGTCTGCCACTTGGAAGGGGGTGCATCATGCGATCCGGCTTGGGCATTTCTGCGTTGGTCGTAGCCCTAGCAGTCGCCGCTGCCGCGGGACAACCTCCCGAAGGGATGGTCCTGATCCCGGCGGGGAGATACGAGATGGGAGATAGCTTCAGCGAGGGATACCCCGACGAGCGGCCCGTGCAGAGCGTCGCTGTGAGTGCGTTCTACATGGACAAGTGTGAAGTCCCAAAGGCCTTGTGGGACGAGGTGGCGTCCTGGGCGGCAGCGAACGGCTACGACATCTCGCAGGGAAGTGGCTCCGGCAAGGCGGCAGACCACCCGGTGTACAACGTGACGTGGTCCGAAGCGGTGAAGTGGGCCAATGCGCGGAGCGAGAGGGAGGGGCTCGAGCCATGCTACACGGTGGGGGGGAGCGTCTTGCGCATGGGGCAGAGCGTTCCTGACTGCAACTGGCGCGCGGACGGGTATCGGCTGCCGACGGAGGCCGAGTGGGAGAAGGCGGCGCGCGGCGGGGAGGTGGGGCGTCGGTTCCCCTGGGGCGACACGGACGTGATCGAGCACAGCCGGGCGAACTACTACAGCAGCAGTGACCACAGCTTCGACACGAGCCCGACGCGGGGCTGCCACCCAGCCTACGCCACGGGGGGCATCCCCTACACGAGCCCGGTGGGAAGCTTCGCGCCGAACGGGTACGGGCTCTACGACATGGTGGGGAACGTGTGCGAGTGGTGCTGGGACTGGTATGGCGATATGAGCTACGCGTCCTCGGGGGAGACTGACCCGCGCGGCCCGGCGTCGGGTTCAGCCCGCGTGAAACGCGGTGGCAGCTGGAACAGCACCGCGTACTACTGCCGCGTCGCGAGTCGCAATAGCGGCTGGCCCGAGCACGTGCACTGCCAGCACGTGGGTTTCCGCCTCGCGAGGACAGCGCCTTGAGTGAACCGCCCCGGGATTGCCGGAGACCGAATTCCTTGAGAGGATGGGGGCGGAGAGAGCAAGTTGAATCCTGGAAGAGACGCATACTCCGCCCAGCATCGCACCGCCGCTTGACGCCCGCGCGGGGGCACAGGCAGGTTCAGGGTGCTTCGTCCTCTTGCGCAGCCCAGTGCAACCCCTACGAGACTGAACGAGTTCTGGAAACCCTACTCTGGCTTCCCTTGGCGCGATCCAATCAGGTACGGAAA
Source organism: uncultured Thermotogae bacterium (assembly GCA_964354815.1). Lineage (GTDB taxonomy): Bacteria > Bipolaricaulota > Bipolaricaulia > UBA7950 > UBA9294 > CAYHBG01. The sequence goes on along the minus strand of CAYHBG010000085.1, from coordinate 1,570 downwards.
GGCAATGGCCGCAATCGCCCTTACCTCCGCGTTTGGGTCCTCCATGAGTTCGCCGACGCAACGCACGAGAGCCTGCAACTGCGTCGAGCTGACCTCAGCACGTGCCCGGATCTTCATTGCCGAGTCGACCGCAGTCCGCCTGACGGAGGGCTCGGGGTCTTCAAGAGCATCGCGAACCGCCCGGACAACCCGGCTCAGCATGTCCTGATCAGGAAGATGTAGCCGTGCGACGTTTCGGAGTGCGTTCCTCCGCATCTCTACGTCATCAGAGCTGGTCAGCGAAAGCAACTCCTCCGCTCTCCCTGCACCCCCAAGCTCCGAGAGGCAGAGAACGGCGCTTGGCTTGAGCACGGGGTCGGTACTCGCTGCCAGCCGGCGATAGTGCGGCGAGAGGGCTTCGGCAACAAAGTAGGGAAGGCGCTTGGCCGCCTCTCGCCTCACATCCTCCAGCTGAAGCTCAAGATCGCCCAGCACAAGAGTCAGGTCTTCGCAGGATCCCGTTTCAAACAAGATATCCATGGCTCTTGCCTTCTCCGCGGGGTCCCCTGCCTGTAGGCTTGCCTCCAATCCTCTGCGAGTCCCTCCCTCGTCGTTGTCCTGACGCCGAGGATCTGCCGCAGTCGCTCAGTCAGAAGCCCTGCAGGTTCGTCGAACTCGCCCCTAAAGTCCGCATACTGATACGGCCGCATGAGTGTCTGCAGTTCGCCACCAGGCAGGAGCAGAGGGAAGATCTCAGGGCTGCCGGTCTCCATCCTTCTGATCAGCGCTACGTGAAACTCCGCCTCCACCCACCTGCTGCCCTGCGAGTGCTCGCCTCACCACAACGAGGAACGCGGCACAGTCGCCTAGGGCCTGAGAGAGCTTCTCCGCCCACACCTCGCCGAGCCTGGTCTCCCTGTCCCACCAGGCTGGAATGCCCGAATCGAGGAGCCGTGGAACCAGGCGCGAAACGAAGTCTCGGTCCTGGTGCTCGTACGAGACGAAGACGCGCTCCGACATCTCCGCTCCTACTTCGCCCACGTCTCCGACAAGACCTCCGCCTGCTCGAGCACGGTCAGGGTGGCCTTCTCCTGCTTGTCGGGCGGGTAGCCGTACTTGCGCAGGATGCGCTTGACGAGGACGCGCAATTGAGCGCGCACGTTCTCGCGCACGGTCCAGTCGATGGTCACGTTCTTCCGCACGGTGTCACTCAGCTCGCGGGCGATGGTCCTGAGGGTCTCGTCGCCCAGCACCTTCACCGCACTGTCGTTCGTCTCGAGCGCGTCGTAGAACGCGAGTTCGTCTTCGGAGAGCCCTAGCGTCTCGCCGCGCACGTTGGCTTGGCGCATCTCCTTGGCGAGCCCGATCAGCTCATCGATCACCTGCACGGTCTCGATCGCTCGGTTCTGGTACTTGCGGATCGACTGGTCGAGGAGTCCGGCGAACGAGCGCGCCTGGACGACGTTGCGCTTGGAGCGGGCCTTGATCTCCCCCGAGAGGAGCTTCCGCAAGAGCTCGACGGCGAGGTTCTTCTGCGGCATGCCGCGCACCTCGGCGAGGAACTCGTCGGAGAGGATCGAGATGTCGGGCT
>CAYHBG010000084.1:3310-6505 GCA_964354815.1 uncultured Thermotogae bacterium | reverse complement strand
GCCCTCTCCCTCTCCATCGCCGCGGCGTCGGTCGTGGCCAAGGTCAGCCGGGACCGCTTCATGACGCACCTCGACCGCCGCCACCCGGGCTACGCCCTCGCCCTCCACAAGGGCTACGGCACCCGTCTCCACCTGGCCTCCCTCGCCCGCCTCGGCCCCTCCCCCCTCCACCGCCTCTCCTTCCGCGGGGCGGGGGGGCGCTAGAAGACCGCACTAGCGTATTGACTCCACTTCGGGCGAGGGCTATACTGCTCCACCGATCTATAGAGATGAAGGGGGTTTCCATGACGAGAACGAGAGCCTGGCTCCTCCTGGGACTGGCCGTCGTCCTTTTCGCCGGCTTTGCCTCCCTCGGCCAGACCGGGAACGGGAGCGCCACGCCACCCCAGACGGGGAGCCTGTTCACCGACGTCCCCAAGGACCACTGGGCGTACGAAGACCTGAAGTACCTCGTGGATCGGGGGATCATCACCGGCCTCCCTGGCGGGCAGTACAAGGGGGGAGAGCCCCTCGACCGCTACTCCGCCGCGGCCTTGATCGCCCGCGCCATCAAGTACATGCAGCAGAACCCCGAGTCCGTGACGCCGCAGGACCTGGACGTCCTCAAGAACCTCATCTTCAAGGTCTCGGACAACCTCGCCACGCTGCAGACCGAGCTGCGCGCCCTGCAGGGGGGCGACGGCTCGACGGTCGACAAGCGCCTGACGCAGAACGAGAAGGACGTCGCCCAGTTGAAGACGCAGCTTGAGGGCCTCGCTGGGACGGACGCCGCCAAGCTCAATAGTCGCCTGAACACGAATTTCATCCTGTCCCTGACCGCCCTCCTGGTGGCGATCATCGCGGTGGCGTTGGCAACGCTAGGACTGTGACCAGGACATCCATCACTTGACTTTGGGACCCTTGGTCACTATGATAGGCCCAAGATCTAGTGGAGAGGCGCAAGTCTTCGTAGATAAGGAGGTGGTCGCTCACTCAACAGCAGTCCTCTCTAGGAGAGAGAGCACGCTTCTTGTCTGAATGGCTAACCGCGTAAGGAGGTAGTTAAGAAATGAAGAAGGCTCTCGTACTTGCAATCGTGTGTGCCCTCGGGCTGGGCGTCGGCGCGTTTGCCGGGCCCATGTCGGGGTTCTGGTACACGAACATCGTGTTGGATCTCACCCCGACCCCCCCAGCAACCATGCTGTACAGCTTCACGTCGATCTTGAACATCGGCTACGCCGTGGCCGGGTGGGACTTTGGCTCGACGACGGTTTTCCTGCAGAGCGGGATCTTCGACCAGTACTTCGTGGTCCACGGGATGCTGGGCGCGTTCACGATCGGGTCGTACCTCAACTTCAACCCGACGACTGAGCTATTCGAGCAGTGGCTCAGCGGCCTCAAGGTGAACATCGCGGGCGTCTCCCTCTACGGGTTCTTCGACCTCGCGCAGTGCGATACCCATGTCCAAACCGCGGTCGGCACCGCCTGGCTGTTCGGCGTCGAGGGCGGCGCGGGCGACCTCACGTTCCGCGGCGAGGTGTACGGCAACCTCGTGAGCTCGCTGCTCATTCAGGGGTACACCTTTGACGATATCGTCGGTGGGTTCGCTGATCCAGCGTACGCCTTCGACCCAATCCATGGCTGCTTCTCGATTTCGATCGCCGAGGACGCGTTCACCCTGGAGAGCTGCAGCGACTGCTTCTGCTTCAGCGGCGCCGACCTTCAGGTGACCTTCCCGTTCGCGTGCATCGAGACCGTGCAGCTGCGGGCGGTCTTCACCGATGACGGGTTCCACTATTTCCGGATGGACCTGAATGATATCGCCCTGGGCGTCGACTGGCTGTCTATCGACGACTTCGATCTCAGGTGGCACGCGGGCATCAAGGAAATGCTGAGGCTCGACATGGACATCAAGCTCACGTCCGCCTGCCTCACCCCGTACTTCGTGCTCAACCCGGACGTCCTCTATGGCGACAGCGGTTTCAACATTGACGAGATCGAGCTCTACGCCCTGGGCCTGACCTACAGCTTCAACGGCGTCACGTTCAAGTCCATCACGCTGTTTGACGAGCTGAACTACGCCCTCACCTGGGGCGGGGCGCCGGTGCGCATTGACATCGCTATCGACACGCTCCCGTACTACACCTACTGCATCAACGAGTACGACGAGATGTTCCAGATCATCGTCGACTCGGACGCGTGCTGCGGTGGGGCGTTCGGCTTCACGGTCACGAACTGGTTCGACATCAGTGACGACGAGGGCGGCGAGCTCTTCGGCTGGCAGGAGACCGACATCAACTTCTCGATCGGCATCGGCTCCAACTTCACGCTGACCACGATGCTCGTGATCGACACCACGTCCGTGCAGCTCTGGGGTATGGGCTTCACCGTCTCCTGGTAGGTCCTTTACTCCCTTAAGCAGCCTTATCGAGGGCCCTGGGAAACCAGGGCCCTCTCTTTTCTTGGCACCGACGGCCCTCTCCCCTTGCCCCACCCAAGGCGACGGTCTAGACTCACCCTCTACCGAAAGGAGGCCTAGCGGATGAGGAGACTCGGGTTCTTCCTTGCCCTTCTCGCGGGGGTCCTTCTGCCCTCGCTTCTTGTCTTTCCGCGGGAGATCCGCCTCCCCGCGGAGGGGAGCCTCTACGGGAACGTCGTCATCGCAGAGTCGTTCTACCAGTCGAGGCGCATGGGGGGTGAGACCGTGACCACGCCGCGGGCGTTCCAGCTCTGGCCTGTCCCCACGCGTCCGACACTGTCCAGCGCGCTCAACGGCCAGATCGAGGCCCACCCCGGGGACGTGATCCTCCTCGCGCCGGGAAGCTACTCCGTCCAGCTTTGGGTCTTCACTCCCGACGTCACGATCACCACCGATCCCTCCTCCGAAGCCCTGGCCACGATCCAGGGAACGCTCGAGATCGACGCCGACCGCGTCACCGTCGACCGGATCGCCGTCGCCGGCCCCCACACCGTCGGGACGAGCCCGAGCGGGCACGGGATCGAATTGAACCAGGATCTTCTGTCCCGGGTCGTCCTTCGCCACTGCCGGATCACCGGGAATCCCTGGACCGGCATCCACATCGTGGGGACCGGAGGGGAGATGGCGGAGATCCGCATTGAGGACTGCACGATCACCGGAAACGGCCAGGACGGGGTGGACGCTCAGAACGTGGCCCTGCTCGTCATCACCGGCTGCACGATCACCGGAAACGGCGC
>CAYHBG010000084.1:0-3210 GCA_964354815.1 uncultured Thermotogae bacterium | reverse complement strand
CCACGCGCTACAAGCCGCCGCCACCCGGCTCGTGCCCACGTCCTCCAGGCTCCTCGCCCGCGTCGACCCGCGTGAGCGCCGCGAGCTCCTGGGAGAAGACCGCGAGGTGCCCCTGCGCCTCCTGGAACCGCTCGACCGCGTGACGCAGGTGCTTCGCCACGAGCTCGTAGTCCTCCTCGATCCTCGCGAACGCCTCGCGCAGCTCGGCCAAGTGACCGAGGACGACGTGCAGGTTCTCCGCGAGACGCAGGCCCGACAGGCCGAGGAGGATCGTCTCGAGATAGGCGTAGAACGAGGTCGGGGAGACGGGGATCACCCGGCGCGAGAGGGCGTAGCGAGAGAGGTCGTACTCCTCCGGCAGGCGCTCGTCGCGGGTCACGACCTCGTAGTAGACGCTCTCGGCCGGGATGTACAGGAGGGCGAAGTCGAGCGTCCCCTCGGAGGGTCGGATGTAGCGCTCCGCGATCGCGTCGACGTGTCGTCGGACGGCCTTCACGAGGTCGCGCTTCGCCCGGAGGCGCTCCTCGTCGTCCTTCGCCTCGCGCAAGCGGGCGAAGGCTTCGAGCGGAAACTTGGCGTCGATCGGGACGAGCTTCCCCCCGAGGCGGACGACGGCGTCGACCGTGTCCCCGCTCTTGAAGGCGTGCTGGAGGGAGAACTGGTCCCTGGGGAGGACCTCGGCCAGGAGGTCGCCGAGGAAGAGCTCCCCGAGGCCTCCACGGAGCTTGGGGGAGCGGAGGAGCTCCCGCAGGGAGGCGACGTCCTTCCCCACCTCGAACAGGCGCTGGTTCGACTCGGAGAGCTTCCCCAGGCTCTCCTTGACGTCGCCGATCACGGACGTCGCCTTGTCCAGGCGTTCGTCGATCCGGCCGCTCGAACGCTGCGAGACCTCGATCGTCGTCCTCAACTGCTCGGCGACCTGGCGCGTGAGGGAGTCGAGCTGCCCCTGCGTCCGCTCCCCGAGCTGGAGGAGCTGCGCGGTGAAGGAGGCCTGGCTCGCGGCGAGGGCGTCCCTCACCTCGTCCCGCGCCCGATCGAGGGCCTCTCCGGCGGGCCTCCGCAGGCGGAAGAGGAAGAACCAGCCGAGAAGTCCGACCAGGACGAGCTGGCCGAGGACAACCGCCACGACGACGAGGACGCTCGGCCCGCCGCTCATCCGTCCTCCCACGCCATGACCGGCCGCGCGCCGGAGAGGACCTCGCCGAGGTAGCGCCCGGTATGGGAGTCCGGCCTCGCCGCGACGTCCTCCGGCGTCCCCACGGCGACGACCTTGCCCCCCTGGTCGCCGCCCTCGGGACCCAGGTCGACGAGCCAGTCCGCCGTCTTGATCACGTCCAGGTTGTGCTCGATGACGACGACCGTGTTCCCGGCGGCGACGAGCCGGTGCAGGACCTCGAGGAGCTTCTCCACATCCGCGGCGTGCAGGCCGGTCGTCGGCTCATCCAGAATGTACAGGGTCTTCCCGGTCGAGCGGCGCGAGAGTTCCTTCGCGAGCTTGATCCGCTGCGCCTCCCCGCCGGAGAGCTCCGGCGCGGGCTGACCCAACTGGACGTAGGAGAGGCCGACGTCGTAGAGGGTCTGGAGGCGCTCGCGGACGGCGGGGATATTCTCGAAGAAGGACAGGGCCTGCTCGATCGTCATCGCGAGGACGTCGGCGATCGACTGGGCCTTGTACTTGATCTGGAGCGTCTCCCGGTTGTAGCGGGTCCCCTTGCAGACGTCGCACGGGACGTAGACGTCGGGCAGGAAGTGCATCTCGATTCGCTCCACCCCCTGGCCCTGGCAGACCTCGCACCGGCCCCCTTTCACGTTGAAGCTGAACCGACCGGCGGTGTAGCCGCGGACCCTCGCATCGGGGGTCTTGGCGAACAGGGCGCGCAGGTCGTCGAACAGCTTGGTGTAGGTCGCCGGGTTCGAACGCGGGGTCCGGCCGATCGGGGACTGGTCGATCTCGATCACCTTGTCGATGTGTTCCAGACCCAGGATCTCGTCGTGCGGCCCCGGCCGGCGGACGGCCTGGTGCAGGCGGTGGGCGACCCCGCGGTAGAGGACCTCCTCGACGAGGGAACTCTTCCCCGACCCGGAGACCCCGGTGACGCAGACGAAGCGGCCGAGCGGGATCTCGACGTCGATCCGCTTCAGGTTGTGCGCCGCCGCGCCGAGGACGCGGAGCGTCTTCCCGCTCCCGTTCCGCCGCACCTCGGGGATCGGGATCGCCCGCGCCCCGGAGAGGAACTGGCCGGTGATCGAGCGGGGGCAGGCTGCGATCTCGGCTGGGGTTCCGGCGCAGACGACCTCCCCGCCGTGCGCCCCGGCCCCGGGCCCCAGGTCGACGATGAAGTCGCTCTCGCGCATCGTCTCCTCGTCGTGCTCGACCACGAGGACGGTGTTCCCAAGGTCGCGCAGGCCTTTGAGCGTCGCGAGGAGGCGGCGGTTGTCCCGCTGGTGGAGGCCGATCGACGGCTCGTCGAGGACGTAGAGGACCCCGGTGAGCTGGCTTCCGATCTGGGTCGCGAGGCGAATCCGCTGCGCCTCCCCTCCGGCGAGGGTCCCCGCCTGGCGGTCGAGGGTCAGGTAGTCGAGGCCCACGGAGACCATAAACCCCAGGCGCGCCCTGATCTCCTTCAGGATCTGCTGGGCGATCCGCGCCTCGCGCGCGGTGAGGGCCAGCGACTCAAAGAAGGCGAGGGCGCTCCGGATGGAGAGGGTCGTCACCTGGTGGATACTGAGGCCGTCGACGGTCACGGCCAGGACCTCCGGCTTCAGGCGTGCCCCCTGACAGGTCGGGCAGGGGAGGGTGGCCATGAACTGCTCGATCTCCTCACGCCAGTCCTCGGAGGTCGTCTCCCGGTACCAGCGCTCGAGTGTCCGAACGACCCCGCGGAAGGCGCGCTGGTAGCTGTACGTCCTCCCCTCGGTCGAGGTGTAGTTCAAGCTGAGCTTCGACCCGCCGGTGCCGTGGAGGATGACGTCGAGCTTCTCCATCGGGAGCGTCCCCAGGGGCGTGGTGGGGGTGATGCGGAGGAGCTTGCACAGGGCGGCCGTCTCCGCCTCGTACCAACGGCTCTTCGAGTTCGCCCACGGGAGGAGACCGCCGTCGGCGAGGCCGCGCGTCGGGTCGACGACGAGTTCGGGATCGATCTCCTTGCGGTACCCCAGGCCGCTGCACTCCGGGCAGGCGCCGTAGGGGTTGTTGAACGAGAACATCCG
>CAYHBG010000083.1:0-6571 GCA_964354815.1 uncultured Thermotogae bacterium | reverse complement strand
GGGCACGATCGCGACCGCCGCCAACTCGAAGCGGATCTCGCGGATGCTCGTCAGCTTGACGGACTGAACGTCGCCCGAGGCGCTGCGCAGGCCAAGAACCTCGGGGATCCCGCCCACCTCGCCGATGAGGATGTTCCCGTCGAACGTCTCGACCGTGACCTCGGTCCCCTTCTCCGGGAATCGCAGCGCCTTGAGGTTGGCGCGCTGGACCGTAAAGATGTCGCCGGTCACGGTCTTGATGCTGATAACACCGGGGATTCCGAACTCGATCGTTCCTTGCAGCACCGATCCGCTCGTCGTAACGACCGTCTCCGCCCATCCCAAGGACACGGCCCCGAAGAGTAGGACAAGAGTAACCCCAAGAGCCCAGCCCATGCGTCGCATCCGCCAGACCTCCTTGCGGCTCGCCCGCTACCCCTCCAGCTTCGCCATCACCTCGTCAGCGATGTCGGAGTTGGCGAAAACCTCTTGCACGTCCTCGTTCTCGTCCAATTCGTCGAGCAACTTGAGCAGCTTCTCCGCTGCGTGCCCCTCGACGCGGACGAGGTTCTTGGGGACCATCGTCACCTCGGAGCGGGCCGGGGTGATCCCTAGGTCGCGCATGGCCTCGACAAGGGCCGGAAGACCGGCCGGCGCGCAATAGGCTTCGATCGTTTCGCCATCATCCTCGAACTCCTGGGCCCCCAGCTCGATCAAAAGCATCAGGAACTCGTCCCGGTCCTTCCCTTCAGGGATCTCCTCGATGGCCACGACCCCCCGCCGGTCGAAGAGCCAGGCGACGCTCCCTGAGGAAGCGAGGTTCCCTCCGTGGGCGCTGAAGATGTGGCGAACCGCCGCGGCAGCGCGGTTCCGATTGTCGGTGACGACCCGCACGAGGACAGCCACGCCCTCTGGGCCGTATCCCTCGTACGTGATCTCCTCAAAGGCAGCGGCGTCCGCCCCTCCGGACGCCCGTTTGATCGCGCGTTCGATGTTCTCCTTGGGGAGGTTGATCGCGCGCGCGCGCTCAATCACCGCAGCGAGGCTTGCGTTCAGGTTCGGGTCCGGCCCGTTCTTCGCCTGCAGATAGATCTCCTTGATCATCTTGGAGAAGAGACCGGAGCGCTTCGCGTCCTGCTTCCCCTTCCGGACTTTGATGTTCGCCCACTTCGAGTGTCCAGACATGCCTTCTCCCTTGTATTCCCGCGGGTTCCACAGCCATCATAGCACCTCCCCCCCGAACGGGCAAGCGGAGAAGCTCAGGCTAGTCCTCCCTCGAAGGGATGGTCTCGCGTGAAGTCGGGGAGGTAGGACTCGGCGCTGTCCAGGGCCTGCACCCAGCCGTGCTCGAAGCCGAGGCGCTCGGCTTCTGCGACCACCTGGTCGTACTCGTCCTGACGCAAGCGTCGCCCGAGGAGCGGGTCACTGGCGACGGGAGGCGTGGGACTATACTGCGCAAGCAGGGAGAGATGGATCCACGGCGACAGCTCGCGCGCGAGGAAGCGCAGGCAAGCTTTCGAGTCTTCGACGCAGCCGGGGAGAACCAGATGACGAACGACGAGGCCGGAGCGGAGGTTCCCGTCGACGTCCACGGCGATCTCGCTTCCGACCTGGCGGTACATCTCCTGCAGGGCGGCGGCCACCACGCGCGGGTAGTCGGACGCATCGGAGAGTCGGCGCGCCAGATCCGCGTCCATGTACTTCAGGTCCGGGAGGTAGACCCCGATCCTGCCCTCCAGGGCGCGCAGGACCTCTGTCTTGTCGTAGCCGCCGGTGTTCATGACGAACGTCGGATCCCTTCCGCGCTGGCGCAGGGCGTCGATGATCTCCACCATCTGCGGGACGACGTGCGAGGGGGAAACGAACCCCACCGCGGAGGGACCGCGGGCGAGGACGGATTCGATCCGCCGGATGACCTCGTCCAGGCTGAGGCTTCGCTCGTAGATGGGGTCGCGATTCCGGCTGATCTGCGCGTTCTGGCAGAAGCGGCACTGCAGGTTGCAGCGGGTGAAGAAGACGTTGCAGATCCCATGGGGGCCGGAGATGAGCGGCTCCTCACCGCAGTGGGCACAGATCGCTCCCAGGGAGAACCCGTCCCCCGCGCGGCAGTAGCCGCGCTCGCCGCGCGCTCGATCGACATGACACTCCCGTGGACAGACGCTGCAGTCCGCGAGCGCAGCGCGGGACACGAGAGACACGGGCCCGGAAGACAGCATCGCGCTCAATGGTATCCAACTCGCCACGGTCGCGCCGCCTCTCGCGATGACGCGGAGTATCATCAAGACCATTCTCGGGAGACGGAGGCAGGATGGCGGAATGCGGGCGGAGGATCCGCGGAGTGATCTTCGACTTCGACGGACTCATCCTCGACACCGAGGTCCCGGCGTTCCGCGCCTGGCAGGAGATCTACGCACGTCACGGCGTTTCCCTGCGACTCGAAACGTGGGCGGACTTCGTCGGCCGGGCACCCGAGACGATCGACCCCTATGGCGACCTCGAGAGGGCGCTCGGCCGACCGATCGACCGGGAGACACTTCACGCCGAGGAGATGGCGAGCGAGGCGCAGCTGATCGAGGCTGAGCCGATCCGGCCTGGAGTCGTCGTGGCGATCGCGGAGGCCCGTCGCCTGGGCCTTGCCCTGGCGATCGCGTCCAGTTCCTCGCGCGACTGGGTCCTTGGCCACCTCGACCGCCTCGGCCTCGGATCCTCCTTCAATGTCATCCGCTGCTCCGACGACGTCGCGCGGACGAAGCCCGAGCCGGACCTCTACCTGGCCGCCCTCGCTGCCCTGGGACTCTCCGCCGGGGAGGCGATCGCCCTCGAGGACTCGCCCCACGGCGTCGCGGCCGCAAAGCGCGCGGGGCTCTACTGTGTGGCCGTCCCCAATGACCTTACACGCCACCTGCCCCTCGACGGGGCGGACCGGGTCGTCTCCTCCCTCGCCGAGGTCGCAGTCGGCGAGTTGGTCTCGGAAGCCGAGGGCCGCGCCGCGGGGGGATGAGATGGAGTGGCGAAGGGGGGACTATCGGATCTCGACGGATCCCTCGCTCCTCTCCCTGGATGCCGTCGAGTCCCTCTTGGGAACGTCCTACTGGGCCGCAGACCGGCTGCGAGAGACGATCCAGAAGTCCATCCGACACTCCCTGTGCTACGGGCTGTACTGCGGCGAGAAGCAGGTCGGCTTCGCCCGAGCGGTGACCGATCACGCGACGTTCTACTGGCTCTGCGACGTCGTGGTCGACGAAGCCCACCGGGGACACGGTCTTGGCAAGTGGCTTGTGGAGTGCGTGGTGAACACCCAAGAGCTTGAGGGACTCGTTGGACTCCTCGCCACACGCGACGCGCAGCGTCTCTACGAGCGTTGTGGATTCACGATGCCTGAGGATCCGAGTCGGCTGATGTGGCTTCGACCCGCGAACCGGCGCGGCACGAGACGGGACGGCCCCCCGAGCTCACCAGGAGGATGAGATGAGGAAAGGAGTCGGCACCGAGTTCATGGAGAGGACACGCTACGAAGCCCTCGCTCCCTCAGACCAGACGCGGGGCGCTCCCCAACCTCCGCTTGAGCTCGCCCTGCCGCCCAACGCCCTGGGACGGGTCGACCTCCCCGCTCCAAGCGGCCTCGGCGGCATCGCACTGCGCGACGCGATCAGCGCACGCCGAAGCCTGCGCGAGTACTCCGAGGAGCCTCTCAGCCTCGCGGAGCTCTCCTTCCTCCTCTGGGCGACACAGGGCGTGCGAGAGACCGTCCCGGGGAAACTCACGCTGCGTACCGTCCCGTCAGCCGGGGCGCGTCATCCGTTCGAGACCCTTCTCCTTGTCAATCGAATCCAGGGGCTTCCCTGCGGCCTCTATCGCTTTCTCGCTATTCCGCACCGGCTCGCTCGACTCCCTGCGCCGGGGGACGTGGCCGACCGCGCGGCCGCGGCAGCGCTCGGGCAGGCAATGGTCAAGGAGAGCGCGGCCACGTTCATCTGGATCGCCGTCCCCGAGAGGACGACCTGGCGTTATGGGGAGCGCGGCTACCGCTACCTTCACCTCGACGCGGGACACGTTGCGCAGAACCTCTACCTCGCCGCGGAGTCCGTCGGCGCCGGGGCGTGCGCGATCGCCGCCTTCTCGGACAACGAGATGAACGCCCTACTCGGACTCGACGGCGAGCGGCAGTTCGTCATCTACCTTGCCTCGGTCGGGAAGAGACCCCGTCCGGCGTAGCGGTCGCAGCTAGTTCTTAGCCTCTCGGTCGAGGTACTCCAGGATCGCTTCCACGACGAGGTAGTTGACCGAGCGGTCACGCTCCTTGGCGAGCCGCTCGAGCCGTGCGATGGGATCCCGATCGAGCTTCGTCTTGGGAATATAGATGGAAAGCGTTTTCACGGAGTCTTTCACAGGCATCTTCATCCCCTCCTGTTCCAAAGGGCTTCCTCGCTCTTTGGCGACTTATCTACAACCGCGGCGAACCTCAGGTTTCACCCGCCCCGCAGAGAAGGCAGACCACGGGACGGCCCGAGGCGGCGTGCTGCCGCGATCGCCGCTCGGGCGAGAGAAGCGACACTCGCCGCCTCCGCACTGATTGATGCCCGCGTTCTGGCGGAACCCGCAGCTCAGGTCGCGGCCGGTGAAGTGAATCGTCCCGGAGCCACGCAACCGACGAGCGGTTTCTCCTCCCCGAGGTGCGGACCGAAGCTGACTATCCGCGCCTGCGGACGCACACCGCACCAGCCCTTCCCTCTCGACAGCCAGCTAGCCCGGCACCGGTTCGGACAAAGCTCGTACAGCGATGGCAGCGTCGCGAGCGGGCTTGCCCGCGCGTCAGGCTCGGCCGAGGCAAGCCTCAGTCTCCCCTGGAGGTGCCATCTCGGACTGCGAGCTGGATGGCCGCCGCGATCGTCTCCGCCGCCGGCCGGTGGAGCCGACGAGCCCGGGCGGACATCGCCCGAAGCGCTTCCGGGTTGTCCAGAAGATGGGACGTCACCTCCACGGCGTGCGCCGCGTCTCGCACAACCGTCGCCGCGCCTTGCCCTGCCAGGTAGGCGGCGTTCGCCGTCTCCTGTCCGTAGACGGGTCGCAGGAGGACCATCGGCTTCCCCTTCGCCAGGCACTCCGCGGTCGCGCTCCCTCCCGCCTTCGTGATCATCAGGTCCGCGGCCTCGACCAGTTCGTGCACGCCCTCCGTGAACGGGACGACCCGCAGGCGATCGGGAGGTTCCCCCAGGCGAGCGAAGCGCTCTGCGACCCGCCTCTCACGCCCGGTGAGCGCCACAAGAAAGACATCGTCCCGCGCGCGCAAGAGGCCACGGGCGATACCGAGGATCGGCCCATAGACGAAGTCCGTCCCTCCAGTGAGGACCACGATCCTCTTCCCGTCCGGCAGACCCCAGCGCTCGGCCGCGGCACGCCGCTCGAGCGGTGCCAGCCATTTCGGATGGACGGGCATCCCTGTCACCGTGATCCGGTCCGTGGGGACTCCCCACGAGCCAAGCGTCGGGATCCCCCGCTCCGACGAAAGGAACCATCTCTCGACGTTCTCTGAGTACCAGACGCGGTGGACGCGCTCGTAGTAGTCGGTGACCAAGACCATCTGCCGCGCGTCGAGCCGTCCGGAGGAGATCATCCTTCCCACGAGCGGCGCCGCAACCGGATGGACGTGGACGATCAAGGAGGGTCGACGTTCCCGAAGGTACTCCGCGAATCGCCGGAGCGCCCGCCGCTCGCTCAGGAGGCGAGCCCGCTCCCACGCCGCGCGTTCAGGACCCCGCGGCAGGTTCGCGAAGTCGAAGCCAGCGCGGTACAAGCCCGGCAGTTGAGTGAAGATGAAGGAATAGATGTCGACGTACTGGGTGCGGAACCAGAGAGGCGTGAACGCCAGCACGTCCTCCCACTCGCATGAGATCGCCGGGTCAAGCGCGGCGAGAGAAGCCTGGAGGGCCATCGCTACCTGGTTGTGCCCCGCTCCCGCCGAGGCTGAGGCCAGAAGGACATCGAGGTGCCCTTTCGCCTGTCCAGGCAGAGCGGCGGTGACGTCCGCCCCGCGAGGCAAGCCAGCCGTCGTCGCAGCACGTCGGACGCTCGCCTGTCGCGGGGCCCGCTTCGACGGGCGAGCCGGCTTCATTCTGGTCTTGGTCGGGGTCATCTCACGAGTCCCTGGATGATAGGCGGGTGGAGACCCCTTCGCCAGCCGTGGGCGCCGGCTCGCGGTCGCTCATCCCGCGGACGCCGTCCTCCGCTCCTCTCGCTCGAGGTGCGGCGTCAGAAGGGAGAGAATCCGCTCGAGAGGCGCCACGTCCTCTTCATGAAAGGCCGCAGGTCGCTCCGAGTCGACGTCGAGGACCGCGATCACTCGTCCCCCGCAGAGGACAGGAACGGCGATCTCGCTCTTTACCCGCGGATCGCAAGGGATGTGTCCGGGGAAGGTCTCGACGTCCGGCACGACGACCGCCCGTCTCGTCTGCACGGCATGCAGGCAGACCCCACGCCCGCGTAGGACCTGGCAGGCCGCCGGTCCCTGATACGGGCCGACGTGCAGTTCGTCTGGCCCAGCGACGAAGTAGAACCCCGTCCAGAGGTGGTGCGGCATCTTGGCGTGGAGGAC
>CAYHBG010000082.1:5396-6671 GCA_964354815.1 uncultured Thermotogae bacterium | reverse complement strand
GGCATCGCGCTCGCCGTGACGAAAGCTGCGAGCACCCCCAATCCTACGAGAAGCAGAACCAGTCCGAGTCTCCTCATGCTGTTCGGCCCTCCTCTTGCCTGCGACTGCCCAGCGGCCGCCTGAACTCCGCGACCGTCCCCAACGCACCTAGTGGAGAAGTGTTTCTAGCCGGGTCGCATGCACGGTCTTTGGGTCGTTTCCCGTTTCGATCTCGCATGAGATCCCGCCGTCTCGTAGGCTAGGCACCGCAGACAGGAACGCGAACACCCAAGGAGAAGAGCATCCCTACGACCAACTCCCCAGGCACGCCTGCCTTCGCCCCTTCATGTGCGGAGTCTCGGTCTGGAGGTCCTGTTCGCGGCCCTGGAGAGAAGGAGACGCCCCTCCGCACTCGGCCGCCCGCCCATTCTGTGTCGGTCGCTGGAGAGGGCAACGGTGCTTGCCTTTGGGATACACCGCGTGGCTGGAGGCAGGCCAGCCATCCAAGACGGCTCCCTGAGGGTCGCCCGAGAGGGTCGGTGGAAGGGAGAAGCCGTTCATTGTTCCTCGACTAGGACGTTTCGCGGGTCTGTGCCCTTTGACGGTGCTCTCGGGCGCAGTCTACCCGGGCGCGTCATCCAGAAACCGCCTTTCTCCATGCAGTTGCTGGATCTCCATGATGTCCTGGGAGACCTCGAGGCAGCCGAGGCAGGTCCCCGTTGAGTCGCGCACCGGGACCTAGTCGTCCGTGCCGATGAAGGGGTGTCGATCGGGAGAGGGTTCAGGAGCGCCTCGACCTCGGGGAAAGAGAGAGTTCCGCTCGGAGGCGGAATCGTCCGCTCGACCGCTACGGCCTGGACAGGTACGGTCTCCTGGAGGGGAGGGGGAGCCTCCGGCGCGAAGCAGCAGTGGCCGAGATCATCTGCCATGGACGACCACCCTCCCGACCACTTGGCAGATGATTCGCGCGGGAGAGGAGGTATGCTCACACGAGGCGCGCCGGGCGTGCCTTGCAGACTGCGAAGATCGGAAAGGAGGAGGACGTGGACATCCGTCTACGACGAGTGGGAAGGGGTGTGGCCCTGTCGTTGCTCATCGCCGCGGCCGCCTCCGGCGTCACTGCCGGACCTGCGCGCCCGTTCCCGTCCCCGTTCGATGTCTCCTGGACGGACCGCTCGGCGTTCCAGGCGGGACTCGTCAGGTCCGCGCAGGGCGTCCTCGAACAGCTTCCAGGCGCGACGGTCTATCACCTCGACGTCGAGATCCAGGACGACCTTGCTTCCCTCTCTGGGCGCG
>CAYHBG010000082.1:0-5296 GCA_964354815.1 uncultured Thermotogae bacterium | reverse complement strand
GCCGAGCGCGTGCTCGACCTGGCTGAGGCAGCCCTTGCGACCTTCGGCGCCCGCCTCTCCCCCTATCCCTACACGGAGCTTGACTTCGTTGTGAACGCGCTCCTTCCTGGGGGAAGCGCGATGGAGTACGCCGGCGCGGTTGTCCTCTCGCGCCCCCTGTACGACCCCAACGCCTTCGTCTGGGGAAGCGTCCCCGCGCCGTACGCCCTGGAGACAGACGTCGTCCACGAGACCGCGCACCAGTGGTTCTTCAACGTCGTGGGAAACGATCAGGTCAACGAGCCCTGGCTCGACGAGTCCCTCGCCCAGTACGCGACGAGCCTGTACTTCGAGGACGCGTATGGGCCCCAGGGCGCCCAAAGCTACCGCAGGGACTGGTTCCGGAACTGGGGACGTGCCGGCGGACAGGAGATCCCGATCGGCCTTCCGGTAGAGGCGTACGCCCTGGGACAGTACAGCCCGATTGTCTACGGCCGCGGTCCGCTCTTCCTGTTCGACCTTTCGATCACCATGGGCGCGGACGTGTTCGCCGCGTTCCTTCAGGACTACGTGACGACGTTCGCCTGGGGGATTGCGACGACGGCCTCCTTCCGCTCCTTGGCCGAGACACACTGCGGCCGCGACCTCGGACCGAGCTTCCAGGCCTGGGTCTACCCGAAGGAGTAGACTGCCGCTCCTGAAGAACGGGCGCCGCCTTGCTTCCTGGGCGCTCTCTGCAGAGGACCTCTCGGCGCAGGTACACTTGGGGCAAGGTGACGGAGAAAGCCTACGCGCTGATCACGAGAGGGAAGCGCCTCCTTGTCTTCCGCGAGGTGGAATTCCCTGAGGCCGGTATTCAAGTCCCGGGGGGCACCGTCCGGTCCGGGGAACGTCTTCCCGACGCGGTTCTCCGCGAGGCGCGCGAGGAGACGGGGCTCGCGTCACTTACGATCCGATCCTACCTTGGGTCGCGGGACGCCGATCTTTCGCCGGCGGGGGGCAGCGGACACCTGCGCCGCCACTTCTTCCACCTCGAGCTCCTCGCGGAAGCCTCGGAGCGGTGGCGGCACGTGGAACAGGATCCGTCGGACGGATCCGCGCCGATCGAGTTCGAGCTCTTCTGGGTCCCATTTGACGGAGACCTCGTCACGCTCCTCCCCCCCGCGGGACAGCTCGTCTGGCGGGTCGGCGACGCGTTCTCCAACCTGAGTCAGGAGAGCTGACTCCTCTCTCTCGCGCTCGCCCTCCCTGGCCGCGGCGCGAACCCGCAGGGCGAATGGTCGGTCCCGGGGTGTCGCGTTTGGGGGTTGCGGCTGCGCTCCGCCGAGATAGACTGTCGATCTGACCGCACGACCATTCGGGTCACAGAGGAGGCAGAGCGTGCCGCGGGCGTTCACCGAAGAAGAGTGGGGAAGGATCCGAGGTCGGCTCCTCGAGGCGGGCCGGGAGAGGTTCACCCGCTACGGCCTCAGGAAGACGAGCGTCGAGGAACTGACGCGGGCGGTCGGGATCTCGAAAGGATCGTTTTACCGGTTCTTCGTGTCCAAGGAGGCGCTGTACGTTGAGCTCCTGGCGCGCGCGATGCCCGAAGTGGAGGAGCGGGTCCTCTCTCGATCGCTCGGCGCGGCGACGGACGCTCGGGAGGCGATCGTCCGCTTCCAGCAGGAGCTGGTGCGGGAGATGGACGCCGATGAGCTCCTTCGGCGCCTGGTGACGAACCCAGAGGAACTCGAACACCTGATCCACAGCGCCCCGGGCGATGACCCGTGGCGGTTCCGGCTGGGCCTCTTCCGGCCGGTCCTCGACTGGGTGAGGGACGCTCAGAAGCGCGGGGACGTCATCCGGGAGGATCCGGAGGTCGTTGCCTCCCTCCTCGGGATGATCCAGTTCCTCCCGACGCACGAGGACGACCTCGACCCGGCGATCTACCCGAAGCTCATGGGCCTCATGGTGCGAGTCATCGCGGACGGGCTGACGTGCCCGGCCAAGAAAGTGAGGAAAGGATGAACCAGTCAAGCGTGCGCATGGCCTGGCGGGGCCTGTGGCGCCATCCGCGGCGGACCCTGCTCATGATCGGAATGGTCGCCTTCGCGAGCCTCGTGATCATCCTCCTCTGGGGGACGATGGACGGGTTCATGGCGTCGATGACCAACTCCCAGATCTCGGTCGACCAGGGGAGCCTCAAGGTGCGCGCGGCAGGGTACGCCAAGGACCCCGCTTCCGAGCACGGACTCACTCCCGACGCCCTGTCCCGGGCCGCGGCAACTCTCCAGCAAGCAGGAATCGAGCGGTACGCGCCGCGGCTCTCGGCCTACGGCATGGTGAAGAGCGCCTACGGCGCGACCGGCGTTGAGATCCGCGGGATCGACCTCGTGCGCGAATCCGCCGTGACGACCCTGCCGAAACTTGTCGTGCAGGGCCGGGGTCTACAGAAGCCAGGGGAGGTCGTCCTCGGCACCGCGCTCGCGAAGCGCCTCGACGTGCGCCTGGGGGAGCGCGTGGTCCTCCTGGTACAGGGCGAGAGGGCGCCGGAGTCGCTCGCCTTTAGCGCGGTGGGGTTCTTCGCCTCGGGGATACCGAACCTCGACAAGAGCACCGTCCTCGTCGCGATCGACGACGCGCGGCGGCTCACGGGCTGGCAGGGCGCGACGGAGATCGCCGTCGCCCTTCCTCGCTCGCAAAGTGCCGACAAGGAGGCAGCGAAGCTGGGAGGACTCCTGGGGACGGGGTTTGACGTGCAGAGCTTCCTCTCCCTCAACCCGCTCCTTGGGCAGGTGCTCAAGATCGCGAAGGTGGAGATGGTGCCGATGATGCTCATCCTCGCGCTCCTCGCGGGCTTCGGGGTGGCGAACACGGTCCTCTTCTCAGTCCTGGAACGAACGCGCGAGTTCGGGGTGATGGTCGCCGTCGGCATGTCACCGAAGCGCTTGGCGCGGATGGTGGAGACCGAGTCGCTCCTCGCCTCGGCGGTCGGCTTCCTCGTCGGTGGCGCCGCCGGGTACCTCCTCCTCCTTGTGATGAGCCGAGGGATCTCGATCGGGACGGGGTGGGCGGAGATGGGAGGGGACTTCGCCTTGCCGACGATGCTTTACGCGTCGACCTCGGGATGGTACTGGCTTGCGAGTTTCTCCGTCGTGCTCGTGACCGGGCTCGTCGCCGCCTGGTACCCGGCGCGGCGCGCGGCCGCGCTTGAGCCCGTGGAGGCGATCCGCGAGACATAGACCTGCCCTTCCTGCTGCAACTTGGAGGCCAGAAGCTCCGGATCACGGACCACGAACCAGAAGAAGAGAGGGAGCACAGATGAAGAAGACAATGACCCTGCTTGCCGCCGCAACAGCGGCGCTCGTTCTCGCCGCAACGGGGATCGCTCTAGCGGAGGACCTGACCGCCTTTCAAGTGATGGACAAGGCCAGGGCGAACTGGCAGGGAGAGACGCTCCACGCGCTCGTCGCCCTCGACGTCACGCAGGGAACCCAGTCCCGCTCCTATCGAGTGGAGGTTTGGTCGCAGGGAGAGACGCTCGGACTCGTCCGTTTTCTCGCCCCGGCCGCGGACGCGGGCTCCGGCTACCTGATGGACGGCGACCACCTGTGGTACTACGCGCCGGCCGCAGGGAAGGCAGTGAGCCTCCCTAGAATGGCGCTCTCCGACAGCCTCTTCGGCAGTGGGCCAGCCCTGGAGGACCTCCTGCACGGGACGCTCTCCGACAACTACGACGCGGCCATGAAGCGAGACGGAACAGACTACCTCCTCACGCTCACCCCCCAGCCCCAGGCGCCGGTCGTGTACGGGCACCTCGACGTGCGAATCCGGGAGGACTTCGCCATCGTCTCCGTCGACTACTACGACCAGCGAGGCGGGATCCTGCGCACGGCCAAGTTCTCGGAGTACCTCAGTCTGCCCGGCCGTATCGTGGCGACGCAGATCGTGGTCGAGGAGAAGAACGGGGATCGCTCCGTCGAAAGGTTAGAGAACCCCGAATTCAACGTCGCGATCGATCCGAAGGTCTTCACAGTCGAGTTCCTGGAGGCGGGGAAGTGAAGCAGGCGTGGCGTCACCTCTGGCGGAACCGGCGGCGGAGCATTCTCACTCTCTTCGCCGTCCTCATCCCCGTCTTCATCCTCGTCCTGGAACTGGGGCTCCTGAACGGGGAGAACAAGAGCCTGTTCGAGAACACGGTCAAGTTCGAGACGGGCCACTTCCAGATCCAGAAGGTAGGGGACCGGCCGGAGGGGGGCGCCCTTCCGCTCATCGACGACCCGCAGGGAATCCTGGCGGTGGTGGATCGCACGCCGGGGATCGCCTGGCGCACCGTGCGCCTCGACCTCCCGGCCCTCGTCTCGAACGGCAGCCGCTCCCAGGGGATCCTAATCCAGGGGGTCGTCCCCGAGGAGATCGGCCAGGTGAGCCCGATCGGGAAGCTCATCGCCGAAGGGACGTACTTGAGGACCGGCGAGAAGGGAGTGGTGATCGGAAAGGAGCTCTCCGGTCTCCTCGCGGCCAAGGTGGGAGACAGTCTTGTCCTCCTCGGCGCTCACCCCGACACGGGGATCGGCGCAGCGGACGTTCCGGTCGTGGGCGTGTACGCGGCTCCGGATACCGCGCTCGGCCGAACGATGGTCCAGGTGGACCTCGGCCTCGCACAGACCCTCGCCCGCCGGCCCGGAGCAGCCACGTCGATCGTGGCGTTCGCGAGTGGAGTCGCGGGACCGTGGGACGCCTCGAAGATCGACCGCGTGGTGCAGGCGCTCCGTGCCCGGCTCCCCGCCGACTACAAGGTGGTCGACTTTCGGGAGCTCGCTCCGAACCTGAAGACCTTCGAGACCGTCGTCCTGCCGATCCACGTCCTCTTCATGGCGATCTTCTTCATCCTAGGCGGGCTCGTCGTCCTGAATACGCTCTTCCTCTCCGTGATGGAGAGAACGCGTGAGCTCGGCCTGGTCCTCGCCCTGGGGGCCTCCCGGAGGCGCGTGATGGCGATGGTGCTGACCGAGGCGCTCCTGCTCGCGCTGGTCGGAGCGGGGATCGGCGCTCTCCTCGGAGCCGGCCTCGTCGGGCTCGCCGAGTCGAGCGGCGGCCTCAAGCTCCCGGGCGTCTACAGCGACCTCGTGCGGGTGATGGGAATGGAGCCCGTGATCCACATGCGGGTGACGCTCTCGGAGCTCGTGATGTCCGGACTCGTCATGGTCGGTGTGGCCCTTCTGGCCGCGTGGGTCCCGGCGCGCCGCGCGGCAGCCCTCGAGCCGGTGGAGGCGATGCGACATGTCGACTGACCCTGTGATGCGAACGGAGAAGCTCGTGAAGACCTACAAGACCG
>CAYHBG010000081.1:5569-6673 GCA_964354815.1 uncultured Thermotogae bacterium | reverse complement strand
CAAGCGATCTACCGGAGGGGTGGGTGAGTGGTCGAAGCCACCTGTCTGGAGAACAGGTGTACCCAACCGGGTACCGCGGGTTCGAATCCCGCCCCCTCCGCCAGCCTGTGCTAGGTGGGGAGCTAGCGGTTCCCTCCATCCACAACCCGCTATAGTGGAGCTGAAGGGCTCCCTGAGGGGGGAGGAGGTCGGGTCCGTGCACGGGCAAGCGGCGTTGAGGGCCGAGCCCTCCGCGGCGCACGCTGGTGAACCCCGTCAGGCCCGGAAGGGAGCAGCGGTAAGCCGGCCTCTGCGGGTGTTGGAGGATCCCTTGGTCTGAGCTGGCTGCCCGCGAATCGCCGATCGACTTCCAACGAAGGGGCCACGCACAGGCCTCTTCATAAGACGCTCCCGTCCTCGGTTGCGGTAAGATGCCGCGGAGGTCCTGAGATGCGTACCTTCTTCTGTCTGCCGATCGACGCCGGCCTGCGGGGGACCCTGACGACGCTCTCTGAGGCCCTCCGAAAGAAGCTCGGCCCAGGGGCGGGGTCGTGGGTCCGGCCGGAGAACTTCCACGTGACGGTCCAGTTCCTGGGCGAGATCGACCCGATGCTGACCGTCGACCTGGAGCGCCTCGCCCGTGGGGTGGCCAGCCGGATCGAGCCGTTCGACCTCGTGGTCGACCGCGTGGGGGCCTTCCCCTCTCTCGACCGCCCACGCGTCGTCTGGGCGGGAGGCGAGGCTCCGGAGGCGTTCGTCGACCTCCTCCGCACTCTCGGCAGGGAACTCGCCCCTCTCGGGTTCGAGGAGGAGCGGCGGACAAGTGTGACCCACATCACCTTCGTCCGGCTCCAAGGGCGGCCGGTCCCTCTGGAGGAGGCGGTCGCCGGGCTGCGAGTCCCGATGCACGTCCTGCGCGTGGAGAAGCTCATCCTGATGGAGAGCCAACTCCGCTCCGGAGGGGCCGAGTACGTGCCCTTGTTCACGGTCCCCCTCGGAGGCCATCGTGCCGTTTGAGTACCTGGACTCGGTCGCCGACGCCTACCTCCGCGGAACCGGGGAGACCGTGGAGGAGGCGTTCGCCGAGGCCGGGCGGGCGATGACGAACCTGATGGTCGACGTCGA
>CAYHBG010000081.1:3658-5469 GCA_964354815.1 uncultured Thermotogae bacterium | reverse complement strand
GGGCGGATCTTCGCCGACGCGACGACGATCGATCAGCTGCGGGCCGACGTGGGGCAGGAGAAGGAATGGAACGCCCTCCGCCAGCTGCGGGACGTCGCCTGCCTGCCCGGGATCGTCTCCGCCGCCCTCGCCCTGCCCGACATCCACCCGGGGTACGGGTTCCCGATCGGTGGCGTGGGCGCCTTCGATCTCGAGGAGGGCGTGGCGGTCGTGGGCGGGGTCGGGTTCGACATCAACTGCGGGGTCCGCCTCCTCGCGACCCCGCTCGACCGGGAGGGGATCGAGAAGGACCTCCCCGCTCTCGCTGACGGCCTCTACCAGAGCGTCCCGGCCGGGCTCGGCTCGGAGGGGAAGCTCCGCCTGAGCGTCTCCGAGATCGAAGACCTGCTCGTCCAGGGAGCGCGCTACGTGGTCGAGCGCGGGTATGGCACCGAGGAGGACCTCGAACGAATCGAGGAGGAGGGGACGATCCAGGGCGCCGACCCCAAGACGGTGAGCAAGCTCGCGAAACAGCGCCAGTTTGGACAGGTGGGGACCCTCGGCTCAGGGAACCACTACCTCGAGGTCCAGGTCGTGGACAAGGTCCTCGATTCGGAGGCCGCGCCGGTCTACGGCCTCTCGGAGGGGCAGGTCGTCGTCTCGATCCACACCGGGTCGCGCGCGCTCGGTCACCAGATCGGGCAGGACTACCTGAAGACGATGGAGGGGGCGAGCCGCCGCTACGCGATCCCGGTCCGCGAGCGGGAGCTCGTCTGCGCTCCGATCCGGAGCCCGGAGGGGAAGGCGTACCTCTCGGCCGTCGCCTGCGGCTCCAACTGCGCCTTCGCCAACCGGCAGGCCATCGCCCACCTCGTTCGCGGGACCCTCGTCCGCCTCTTTGGCCTCCGGCTGGAGGACGTGCGGACCGTGTACGACATCGGCCACAACAACGCCAGGGTGGAGCGGCACACGGTCGATGGGGAGACGCGCGACCTCCTCGTCCACCGCAAGGGGTCGACGCGCGCCTTCGGACCGGGCCGGGAGGAGTCGCCCGAGCCGTATCGCGCGGTCGGGCACCCGACGCTCGTCGGCGGGACGATGGGGACTTTCTCCTACGTCCTGCGCGGGACCGCGCTCGGGATGGAACGGGCGTTCGCAAGCGGGATCCACGGGGCGGGGCGCGCTCTCTCCCGCAAGAAGGCCGCGGACAAGTTTCGGGGGGAGCAGATCCGGAAGGACCTCGCGGCGCGGGGGATCGTCCTGCGCGCTCACAGCCTGCGCGGGGTCGCCGAGGAGGCGCCCGGCGCGTACAAGGACGTGGAGTGCGTCGTTCAGGCGGTCGCCGACGCCGGGATCAACCGGCCGGTCGCGCGCCTCCGCCCTCTCGTCGTCGTGAAGGGCTAGAGTGGGCCTCGCGCGAAGGCCCGCGTCGCGTGGGCGATCACCCGCGCGAGCTTTGCCGGATCGTGCTTCGCCGTCGTTTTCCCCAGGAGCCGAGCGGTCCCCAGGAGGTCGGCGCGGACGGCCGTCACGCCGAACTCGTTTCTCTCCCCGAGGTCGTCCCTGACCGGCTCTGCGCCCTCTCTTCGGTAGCTCTCCAGGAGCTCCGGCGCAGGGAGGACGGAGTTCACGATCACGGCGTCGAAGCACCGGAGGGGGACGTAGCCGTCCAGGGCGCGCAGGTGGTCGCAGAGGGTGAACCCGTCCGTCTCCCCGGGCTCGGTCATCAGGTTCGCGATGAGGACCTTCTCCGCGGCGGAGGCCGCGATCGCCTCAGCGATCCCTTCGACGAGGAGGTTCGGGACGAGGCTCGTGAACAGGCTCCCCGGCCC
>CAYHBG010000081.1:0-3558 GCA_964354815.1 uncultured Thermotogae bacterium | reverse complement strand
CGATCCCTTCGACGAGGAGGTTCGGGACGAGGCTCGTGAACAGGCTCCCCGGCCCGAGGAGGAGCAAGTCCGCGCGCTCGATCGCCTCCAGGACCGGGGCGTAGGGCTCGGCGCGCGCCGGGGAGAGCTCGATCTTCACGATTCGCCGTGGGTCGGCGACGATCCGGCTCTCGCCGGTCATCCGCTCGCCATCCTCGAACTGGGCGACGAGGTTCGTCTTGGTCAGGGTGGCGGGGAGGACGCGGCCGCGCACGTTCAGGATGTAGCTCATCTCCTCGATCGCCCGGTCGAACCCGCCGGTCGCCTGCTCCATCCCCACGAGGAGGAGGTTCCCGAGGGAATGTCCACCGAGTTCCCCTGTCCCACGGAAGCGGTGCTGGAGAAGGCGCTCCATCCGCTGCTCGTCCTCGGCGAGGGCGAGGATGCAGTTGCGGACGTCGCCGGGCGGGAGGACGTCGAGTCCCACCCGGAGGCGGCCGGAGCTGCCTCCGTCGTCCATCACCGCGACGACCGCCGTCAGGTTGGAGGTCACCTCCTTCAGTCCACGGAGGAGTGTCGAGAGCCCGGTCCCTCCGCCCAGGGCGACGACCCGCGGTCCCTTCTCCAGGATCCTCGTCCGGTAGATCAGGTCGCCTGGCTTCTCTCCCCGGCCCGGGGCGACGCCGCGCGCGACCGAGCGGACGAGACGCGCGAGGCCGAGCGAAAACCCGGCCATCCCGGCGACTGCAAGGCCGGTCAGGATGGCGTGGCGTGCCGCCCCGTCCCGGGGGAGGAGCCGGTACAACGGGACGATCCGTTCCTTCCCGATCGACTCCAGAAGAGCGAAGGCGAGGACGCACGTCGAGGCGAGGACGAGGACGCTCCAGCGCTTGATCCGCATCCCGGGGGCGAGCCAGCGCAGGGCGCGTCGGAGTCTGCAGTTCACGGTCGGGCCCCGCACAGGAAGTCGACATGCCCCTCGCCGACAAGGGTTTCGAGCTCCTGCTTGAGTTCGGTCGAGGGGGTGACGCGGCGGCCGTGACCGGCCATCACCTCGACCGCGCTTCCATCCTCGACCAGCCGGACGAGGACCGGGATCTCGCCTGGATGTCGCCGGAGGAGGTCGGCGACCCCGCGCAGGGTCTCCGGGTTCGCTTCGGCAGCCGGGAGGGAGACGACGACGGAGAGGCGGACGCGGGCGGCGATCTCCTCGAGGGGGAAGATCTCGTCGGCGACCAGGTTCACGACGCCGTTCCTCCGCCCGGCGACCAGGCGGATCCCGAGGAGGGCGTCCTCGACCAGGAGGGGCGCGGCGGCGTCGAAGACGCGCGTGAAGACCGTCATCTCCGCCTCGCCACGCCCATCCTCCAGGGTGAGGAAGGCCATCTGCCCGCCGTTCTTCGTCGCGATCCGGCGCGCTTTCTTCACCCTTCCGCCGACGAGGGCTCCTTCTCCCTCTTCGAGTTGGCTCACGTCCGCGAGCGACGTGCAGTGGTCAAGGAGGGATCGGTGCCGGTCGATCGGGTTCCCGGAGACGTACAGCCCGAGGAGCTCGCGCTCGAAGGCGAGGAGGTCGCTCGAGGCGAATTCCTCGTCCCGCGCCGGCGGATCGGCGGCGGCGGCCCCAAGGGACTCGAAGAAGGAGACCTGGCCGCTGGTCCGCTCCCGGCGCGCGGTCTGCATCAGGTCGAGGCCCTCCGGGAGGTGGAGGAGGAGGCCGCGCCGCGTTGCCCTGAGAGAGTCGAACGCCCCGGCCTTGACCAGGGATTCGAGGGTCTCCCGGTCCACTCCGTCCCCCACGACGCGGCGGCAGAGGTCGAAGAAGGAGCGGTACGGCTCCGTCCGCGCGGCGAGGATCGCGGCGATCGCCGCCTCGCTCGCGCGCTTGATCGCGCCCAGGCCGAAGCGGATCCGATCTTCCCCGACCGGGGTGAAGTCTCGCTCGCTCTCGTTCACGTCTGGCGGGAGGACCTGTATCCCGAGGTCCCTCGCTTCGGCGATGTACTCGGCGACCTTGTCCGTGTCCTCCTGCACGCTCGCGAGGAGGCTCGCCATGAAGTGCGTCTCGTAGTTCGCCTTGAGGTACGCCGTCCAGTACGAGATGAAGGCGTAGGCCGTGGCGTGCGACTTGTTGAACCCATAGCGGGAGAACTTCTCCATGTTCTGGAAGGTCTCGCAAGCCAGGTCACGCGAGACCCCGTTCGCCAGGCACCCCCCGACGAACTGCTCGCGCAGGCCGTCCATGATCTCCTTCTTCTTCTTTCCCATCGCCTTGCGCAGGGTGTCCGCCTCGGCGAGGGTGAAGCGCGCGAGCTTCTGGGCGATCTGCATCACCTGTTCCTGGTAGATGGGGAGGCCGTAGGTCTCGGCCAGGACCTCCTCTAGGCTCGGGTGGGTGTAGGTGACCTCCTGACGGCCCGTCCTCCGCTCGACGTAGTCGTCGGCGACCCCGCTCTCGAGCGGGCCGGGGCGGTACAGGGCGAGGAGGGCGACGAGGTCGCCGAACCGGTCCGGGGTGACGCGGCGGATGAGGGCGGTCATCCCCGAGCTCTCCAGTTGGAAGATCCCGGCCGTCCGCCCGGCCTGGAGGAGGGCGTACGTCTTCTCGTCGTCGAGGGGGATCCGGTCGAGGTCGATTTCGACACCTCCCTTCTCGCGGAGGGAGGCGAGGGTGGCGTCGATCAGGGTCAGGTTGCGCAGGCCGAGGAAGTCGAACTTGAGGAGCCCGACCGCCTCCACGTCGCCCATGTCGAACTGGGTCACGATCTCGCCGGTCGAGAGGCGGAGGAGCGGCACGTGGCGGACGAGGCCGTCCGCGGCAATGACCACCCCGGCGGCGTGCGTCGACGCGTTCCGGGTCAACCCCTCGATCGATCTCCCGATCTCCACGATCCTGCGCACCTCGTCGTTCGTCGCGCACAGCTCGTGCAGCTCCGGGACCTTTTCTACGGCCTCGGCGAGCGGGGTGTTGAACGGGACGAGCTTTGCGATGTGGTCGGTCGTGTGCAGGGGGACGCCCAGGACCCTCCCCACGTCGCGGATGACGCTCCGCGCCGCCATCCGGTCGTAGGTCGCGATCTGGGACATGTTCTCTCGCCCGTACTTCTCGGCGACGTAGCGGATCACCCGATCGCGCCCCTTGACGCAGAAGTCGATGTCGAAGTCGGGAAGGCTGATACGATCCGGGTTGAGGAACCGCTCGAACAGGAGGTTGTAGCGGAGCGGGTCGACGCGGGTGATCCCCAGGGCATAGGCGACGAGGCTCCCGGCCGCCGAGCCGCGGCCGGGCCCGACCGGGACCTTGTTCTCGCGGGCAAAGCGGACGAAGTCCCACACGATGAGGAAGTAGGTGGCGTAGGTCATTCGCCCGATGACCGAGAGCTCGTACTCCAGGCGCTCCCGGATCGCGGGTCCGACCTCCCCGTAGCACCTCTCCGCCCCGGCGCAGGCGAGGTGGCGGAGGTAGGCGTCTGGGTCGGCGAACCCTTCCGGAACCGGGAACGGAGGGATCATCGCTTGGCCGAAGTCGAGCTCGAGGCGGCAGCGCTCGGCGATCGCCGCCGTGTTCTCGATCGCCTC
>CAYHBG010000080.1:3233-6838 GCA_964354815.1 uncultured Thermotogae bacterium | reverse complement strand
CCGTCCGCGACAGCCGCGGGGCCGAGGATTCAACCTCGGAGGAGGTCGTTGCGGCGGCTGTCCCCGCCAACCTGATCCTCCGCCGCTACGCCTGGACCTGGCACGACACGCAAGAGGCCTGGCAGGTCCTCCTCCCGAAGGGCTTGTACGAGCGCTATCACGCCCAGACCCGACCGCCGCTCGCCGGGAACGACGCCTACACCCCCTACGTCCTCGACCCGCTCGACGACCCCACCCTTCAGGATCTCGCTGCGGAGCTGGGAGAGAGAGCGGGGAGCGACCCGGATGCCCTCCTCGACTTCGCCCTGGCCTTCGTCCAGGGGGCCATCCGCTATGCAGACGACCCGCCCGGGGTCGACTATCCCCTCTACCCTCTCGAGACCCTCGTCGACGGGGCCGGCGACTGCGAGG
Source organism: uncultured Thermotogae bacterium (assembly GCA_964354815.1). Taxonomy (GTDB): domain Bacteria; phylum Bipolaricaulota; class Bipolaricaulia; order UBA7950; family UBA9294; genus CAYHBG01. The sequence continues at coordinate 6,427 of CAYHBG010000080.1, read as the reverse complement.
ACACGACGATCCTCTACGTGAGCCTCCTCCGCGCAGCCGGTCGCAGCGCGACGATCGGGTTTGTCGACACGGATAGCGACCGTACCCCCGATCACGTCCTCGCCCTCGTCCCGGTCTCCGCCACGTACCCCACCCCCAACTGTCCGCCGGGCACGACGCCCGCCTTCTGGACACTCGACGGAAAGCGCTACGCCCTCGCCGAAACCACCGGCCGATCGAGCGGACTGCTTCCCCTGGGCTGCGATCCCTGGGGGCTCACGCCAGAGGACCTGATCGCGCATTGGGACCTCTAGCCCCTTCAGTGGCGGCCTCGGGGCGACGCGGGTATGATCCGCGCGCCGCAGAGGAGGCCCGGTGGAGAACTGCCTTGTCGACCCCCGTCCCCTCCTGCGTTTCGACTTTGGCCCTCTTCACCCGTTCAAGGTCTACCGTCTGGGTCTGACCTACTCCCTGATGGAGGCGTACGGCCTGACTCGCCTTCCGGGGGTGTACTCCGTGACCCCGCGCCAGGCGACCGAGACGGAAGCGACGAGCTTCCATTCCCTCCCCTACCTCGAGGTCCTCCGTCTGTGCGACACCGGCCTCTGGGTTCCGAGCCTCTTCTCGCATGGCCTGGGGACGAGCGACAACCCGGTCTTCCCCGGGGTGTACGACTGGGCGATGCTCGTCGCCGGCGCGTCACTGCGGTGCGCTGAGGAGATCCTCGCCGGCCGGGCCTGCGTGGCGTTCAACCTCGCCGGGGGTCTCCACCATGCCATGCCCTCTCGCGCTTCGGGGTTCTGCCATGTGAACGACGGGGCGGTGGCGATCCACGCCTTCCTCTCCGCCGGGAAGCGAGTCGCCTACGTCGACATCGACGCCCACCACGGGGATGGCGTCCAGCATGCGTTCTACACCACCGACCGTGCCCTCACGGTCTCGGTCCATCAGTCCGGCTATACCCTCTTCCCCGGCAGTGGGTTTGCGAACGAGACGGGAGAGGCCGCCGGGCGCGGCTACGCAGTGAACGTCCCCCTCCTTCCCGGGGCGCGAGACGACGCGTTCGAGAAGGCGTACGTCGAGGTCCTCCTCCCCGTCCTCCGCGCGTTCAACCCGGACGTCCTGGTGACCCAGCTCGGAGCGGACGCCCTCCTCGGGGACCGCGTCGCCGGGCTGTCCATGAGCCTCCCCCAATTCGAGCGGATGGTCGCCGGGTTCCGCGAGCTGGGGAAGCCCTGGCTCGCCCTCGGCGGAGGCGGGTACGACGTGGGGAACGTCGCTCGCGCCTGGACCCTCGCCTGGGCGCAAATGAACGACGTCGTCCTCCCGGACGGAGAGACCCCCGCCTCCTGGCAAGAAGAGGCCGCTGGATACGGCGTGGCCGCGCGGATCCTCCGCGGGGACAGGGACAGCGAGCCCTCCCCGACGCGGGTGATGCAGGACCTCGAGCGGACGATCGCCGCCCTCCGCGAGACGATTCTCCCTGTCCTCGGCCGCACCGTCTGACACCTCTCCTCTCCGGTTGACGCTCCCCGTGGGAGGGGTTAGATTGGCAGTTCCCCCCGGCGGGGTAAGCCCACATCATGCCAAACGAGAGAAGAGAGGCACGCGAGACTCAACTGAGAGAGACCGTCCAGGTCCGCCTTCCGGACGGGCGCGTGCTCGAGGGGGAGCGCGAGACCCCCCTCGTCGAGTTTCTCCGCGCCGCCTTCCCCCATCGCAAGGCCGACCCGCCCATGGCGGCGATCGTCGGGGAGACCCTGCGCGAGCTGGCCTGGCCCGTCCCGCGCGACGCGGACGTCACCCCCGTCTTCCTCTCGGACTCGGACGGGATGAGGATCTACTCCCGCAGCCTCTCCTTCCTGCTCGTCGTCGCCGCCAACACTCTCTTTCCCGAGGCGCGCGTGTTCATCGACTACTCCGTCCCTTACGGCGGGTACTTCTGCCGGGTGGAGAACCGCCCCCCGTTCAGCTCGGAGGAACTCGGCCAGATCAAGGAGCGGATGCGTACGCTCGTCCAGGAGGACCGGCCGATCGAGCGGCGCCGCCTGTCGGTCGACGAGGCGCGGACCCTCTTCCTCTCCCGCGGGGAGGAGGACAAGGTCCGCCTCCTCGCCGACCTCAAGGACGAGCACTTCCACCTGTACAACCTGGACGGGTTCCTCGACTCCTTCTACGGGTACATGGTCCCCTCGACGGGCTGCCTGCGCGTCTTCTCCCTCGAGCCCTTCCCTCCGGAGGGGTTTGTCCTGCGCTTCCCGCGCCGCGAAGACCTGACGAAGATCCTGCCTCCGCAGCGGTTCACCGCCCTGCGCGAGGTGTTCAACGAATACGGGAAGTGGCTCGACGTCCTCGGCGTGCGCGACGTCGGGCTCCTGAACGAGGCGATCTCAGGCGGTCGGATCGAGCAGGTGATCCTCGTCTCGGAAGCCCTGCACGAGAAGCGGATCGCTGAGATCGCCCGCCTGGTCGCCGCGCGACGTGCGGAGGGGCGGCGCCTCGCGTTCATCGCCGGCCCGTCCTCCTCCGGGAAGACGACCTTCTCGCGGCGCCTCGCGATCCAGCTCCTCGCCGCCGGGATCCACCCCTACCCGATCGAGATGGACGACTACTTCCGCCCCCGTGCCGAGCTCGCCGCGGCCGAGCGGCCGGTCGACTTCGACTCGCTGGAAGCGCTCGACGTCCCGCTCTTTGAGGAGACGCTCCACGCGCTCCTCGCCGGGAGGAAGGTCTCCCTCCCGCGCTACAGCTTCAAGACCGGCGAGCGGGAGACCGGGCCGACGGTCCGCCTCGAGAAGGACGAGATCGTCCTCGTCGAGGGAATCCACGGCCTCAATCCCGCGCTCCTGGCGAGCTTCCCGGAGGGGGAACGGTTCCGGATCTTCGTCTCCGCCCTGACCCAGCTGAACCTCGACTCGCACAACCGCGTCCCGACGACCGACACGCGCCTCCTGCGCCGGATTGTCCGCGACGCGACGTACCGCTCGTACACGGCCGAGTCAACGCTCGCCATGTGGGAGAGCGTCCGGCAGGGGGAGAAGCAGAACATCTTCCCCTACCAGGAGTCGGCGGACGTCCTGTTCAACTCCGCCCTCGTCTACGAGCTCGCGGTCCTAAAGCCCTTCGCCGACCCTCTCCTCCGCCAGGTGCGCGAGCCCCGTCTGCGGATCGAGGCGGAGCGCCTCCTCGCCTTCCTGCACTGGTTCCAGCCGTAC
>CAYHBG010000080.1:0-3133 GCA_964354815.1 uncultured Thermotogae bacterium | reverse complement strand
GCGTCCCGGAGCCCGTCGCTCGCGCGGCGATCGCCCCGCTCGTCGAGGACCGCCGCGTGGCAAGCGGGATCGCGAACTCCGATCGCGCCCCCTCGCTCGCAAGACTCCTCGGCCTGCCCTACATGAACGTCCACACCCCGCTCGACGAGATCGGAAGGCAACGGATGGCCGCCGCCGTCGCCGAGCTCGATCCTCAGGGAGCCGTTGCCGACCTCGTCGACCACCTTTGCTCCCGGTTCGGGGAGTTCCGCCATGCTCCCGTCCCGATCGAGGTGCGCGTCGGTTCCCCGATCCACCGTCTCGGGAAGGCGGTCGTCTCCCACGCTGCGGGCACGAACGGCGGGTACGCCGTGGCCAGGGCCTACTTCGACCACGGGGTCGACACCGTGCTCGTGATCCACTTCTCCGCCTCCGACACGGCCCGCCTGCAAACGGAGTATGGGGGGAGGAAGACGCTTCTCGTCACCGGACACCTCGCGGGCGATTCCATCGGGATCAACCCGTTCATCGACGCCCTGCGCAAGCGCGGTCTGGAAGTCACCCCAACGAGCGGAATCGTCGCCCCCTGAGGCGGCCGCGCGAGCGCTCCATTGGAGTAGAATCCGGCCACGATGCCGTTCAAGGTCGCGACGTTCAACACGAACTCGGTCCGAGCGCGGCTCCCGGTCCTCTTGCCCTGGCTGGAGAAGGAGCGGCCGGACGTGCTCGCCCTCCAGGAGACGAAGACCCCGGACGACCAGTTCCCTGCTCTTCCCTTCCATGCCCTTGGATACCACGTCGGCTTCCGAGGGGAGAAGGCGTACAACGGGGTCGCCCTCCTCGCCCGCGAGCCTCTCCTCGACCTGCGCTTCGGCCTCGACGACGGCGGCCCGGCAGACGAGACCCGCCTTGTCGCGGCCACGGTGCACGGGGTCTCGATCGTCAACACGTACGTCCCGCAAGGGCGAGCGACCAACGACCCGATGTTCCCGTACAAGCTCGACTGGTTCGGCAGACTGCGCGGCTACTTCGACCGCCGCTTCTCCCCAGAGGGGCTTGTCCTCTGGATGGGAGACTTCAACGTAGCCCCCGAGCCAATCGATGTCCACGACCCGAAGCGGCTCCTGGGCGAAATCGGGTTCCACCCAGACGAGCACGCCGCCCTAGCCAGAGTGAAGGCGTGGGGGTTCGAGGACGTCCTCCGGCGCCATGCCGCCGGGCCGAGCGAGTACACGTTCTGGGACTATCGAGTGAAGGAAGGCGTCGCGCGCGGAAAGGGCTGGCGTGTCGACCACATCTGGGCGACGGCACCGCTCGCCAAGCGCTCGATGCGCGCCTGGATCGACCTCGCACCGCGCCTCGCCGAACGCCCCTCCGACCACACTCCGGTCGTCGCGGAGTTTGCCCTCTAGGCAGCGTCCGCCGCGGCAGAACCTACCAACCTGGAGTGGGCGGGAGGGAGGCCTCCTCGATCAGAACGGTCGCCCGCAGCCGGACTGTCGCCCCAGCCGAGACGGACTCGCGCAGCACGACTCCCGGCGCGATCCTCGCCCCTCGCCCCACGCGAATCGGGCCGAGGAGGATCGCGTGCGCCCCCAGGATGGCTCCCTCCTCGACCGTGGGGTGGCGCTTCGCCGCCTTCCTGCTGACCCCGCCCAGGGTCACCCCTTGGTAGATGAGGACGTCATTCCCGACCTCAGCCGTCTCTCCGATGACGACGCCGCTCCCGTGGTCGATGAACACCCGCCGCCCGATCCTTGCTCCGGGGTGGATCTCCACACCGGTCAGGGCTCGGGTCCCGTGCGCGAGAAGGCGCGCTAGGAGACGGAGGCGGTGTCGCCAGAGGAAGTGCTCGACGCGGTGGGCCCATAGAGCGTGGAGCCCGGGGTAGCAGAGGAGGACCTCGAGAGCGCTCTTCGCCGCCGGGTCCTTCTCCCTCGCCGCCCGCAGGTCCTCCCGGATCCGCCTAAGCACGGTCGGCCTCCCAGAGGTCGGTCGACAGGTAGCGCTCCCCGGTGTCGGGAAGGACGACGACGATCGTCCTCCCGGCGTTCCCCGCCGCGCCAGCCTCACACAGGGCGACCCAGGCCGCCGCGCCGGAGGAGATCCCGGCGAAGATGCCTTCCTCGCGGGCCAAGCGACGCGCCGTCGCGCGGGCGTCCTCCTCGGTCACAGGGATAACGTCATCGAGAAGCTCTCGGCGGAGGACCTTGGGGACGAAACCCGCCCCGATCCCCTGGATCTTGTGCGGGCCGCTCTTCCCTTGCGTGAGAACGGGAGAGGCGGCGGGCTCCACCCCGACCGCTCGTACGGAGGGCTTGTGGCGCTTGAGGTAGGCGGAGACACCCGTGATCGTCCCACCGGTCCCGATCCCGGCAACGAGGACGTCGACCTCCCCTCCGGTGTCCTTCCAGATCTCCGGTCCGGTCGTCGTCTCGTGCGTCCTCGGATTCGCCGGGTTCTCGAACTGCCGCGGGAGGAACGCCCCCGGCGTCTCCCGTCCCAGGCGCTCCGCCTCGGCGATCGCCCCGCTCATCCCGAGCGGACCCGGCGTCAGGGCGACCTCCGCCCCGAGGGCGGCCAGGATCCGGCGCCGCTCCACGCTCATCGTCTCCGACATCGTCAGGACGAGCCGGTAGCCGCGGACGGCGCAGACGCAGGCGAGCCCGATCCCGGTGTTCCCGGACGTCGGCTCGATCACGACGCTCCCTGGCTTGAGGGCACCACGCTCCTCCGCGTCGCGCACCATCCCCCAGGCGATCCGATCCTTCACGCTCCCCAGGGGGTTCCGCGATTCGAGCTTCGCCAGGACCGTGGCCGGAAGGCCGCCAGCCAGCCTGCGGAGGCGGACGAGGGGCGTCCCTCCAATCAGGTCGAGAACGCTATCGAAGACGGCCATCCTTCCTCCTTGACGAGCAGAGACGAGAAGGGACCCTCGCGACGCGCAAGCGCCGCAAAGGAACGAGATAGGTCGGAAGCCGAAGTCGGCTCAGGCTGAGCCTAGGCGGTCCAGAAAGTCGCGGAGGTGAAGGGACAACAAAGGCAACCACCCCCGCTCATCCGAGTGTCGTCGTTCGTCATCGCGGTCACCTCCTCGCATTCTGTCGTCAGATGGCCCTACCGTACAGGCTGAGAGATTCTTCGTCAAGGGGCG
>CAYHBG010000079.1:5067-6838 GCA_964354815.1 uncultured Thermotogae bacterium | reverse complement strand
GGCGGTTCCCTTTCAAGGAGGGCGGGATGGTCGTGAAGGCGCTCGTCATCGGGGTCTACTTCGCTGTGCTCATCACCATCGGTCTCCTCGCCAAGCGGCGCGCGAGAAAGGGGAGCGAGGACTTCTTCCTCGCGTCGCGGTCGCTCTCGCCCGGCCTCCTCTTCCTGACGATGGCCGCGACGAACTTCAGCGCGTTCACCGTCTTTGGGTTCTCCGGCGCGGGGTGGCGGATCGGGTATGCCTTCTACCCGATCATGGCGTTCGGGACAGGGTTCATGGCCCTCATGTACCTCGTCCTCGGCCGGCCGGTCTGGCGCCTGGGGAAGGAGAAGGGGCTCGTCACGCCGCCGGAGCTCGTGCTCGACCTCCTCGGCAGCCGGTCTTTGCGGTACCTCGTCCTCGCGGTGATGGTCGCCTTCACGCTCCCCTACCTCGCGATGCAGCCGATGGCCGCGGGGTACGCCCTCGAGGAACTGCTCGGCCTTCCCTACGCGATCGGGGCGGCCGCGATGACCTTGATCATGCTCGGCTACGTCCTTCTCGGGGGGCTGCGGGGGGAGGCGTGGGCCGACGCCTTGCAGGGCGTGCTCATGCTCGTCTTCCTCTCCGTCGCCCTGGGCGTGGTGGCCGGGCAACACGGGGGGTTGACGGCCGCGAACCGCGCGGCAGCGGAGGCCTTCCCGGCGCACTTCTCCCGCCCTGGGGCTGGAGGGGCCTTCCCTCCGGGGGTCTGGCTCGGCTACCTCCTCCTGTGGCTCTTCTGCGACCCGATGTTCCCCCAGCTCTTCCAGCGGTTCTACGCGGCGCGGTCCGGGCGCGCCCTCTCCTGGACGGCGACCCTCTACCCCCTCATCACGGGCGGGCTCTTCCTCCTTCCGGTCGCGATCGGGGTGATCGGCCGCCTCTCCTTCCCGACGCTTGAGGCCGGAACCTCCTCGGACCGGATCTTGCCCCTGCTCATGGGGCAGGCGCCGGGCGCGGTGGAAGCCCTCGTCGCCGTGGCCGGCCTGGCCGCGCTCATGTCGACCCTGGACTCCCAGCTCCTCTCTGTCTCCTCGATGGTCAGCCGGGACGTGGTCGAGCCGCTCCTGGCCCGAAGCGGGCGACAGACCGCGGGAGGGGCGTGGACGACGAAGGGGATCGTCGCCCTGCTCGCGGGAGCGGGGCTCCTGATCGCGCTCCGCCCCTCGCAGACCTTCCTCGGGATCGCGACCGAGGCGTTCACCGGGCTCGCCGTCCTCTTCCCGACCTTCCTCGCCGCCCTCTACTGGCGAAGGACGACGCCTGCCGGCGCGATCGCCTCCATTCTCGTCGGGGAGGGCCTCGTCGCCGGCTACCACTTCGGGCTCCTCCCCCGCTTCGGCACCCTGCCCGTCGTCCCGATCGTGGCAGGGGCGGCCCTCGTCCTCGTTGGGGTGAGCTTGCTCACGCGCCGGTCGCGGGAGGCACGGACGGTGCCCTTCCGCGTCCGCCCCCTGGGGCTCCTCGCCGCGGCCGCGTGCCTCGGGCTCTTCGTGCTCGCGAACGACGTCTGGGCATGGGGGGACGCCCGCCTCGGCCCGCTCGGCTTCCCGTGGTGGGTCTGGTACTCGCTCGGGCTCTGCGTCCTGACCTCGGTCCTGTTCGCCGCGATCGGCCGGTGGCTCGATCGAAGGGAGGAAAGCACGGTCTCCCGCGATGATGCGGGTTCTCTCGAGGGCTAGGGAGCGGGAGAGGTCACGAGCAGTCGGTCGCCGAGTTCGGTCCGCCAGCGGGCGAGGCCGCCGAAGAG
>CAYHBG010000079.1:0-4967 GCA_964354815.1 uncultured Thermotogae bacterium | reverse complement strand
CTCGAGGGCCGAGACGGCGCAGGGAGCCCCGCTCGCGGGAAGCGGGTCGGGGGAGAGGAAGCGCTCGTCCGAGGCAGGGCCGGACGCGAGGAGCTCGCCTCCGACCTGGGCGATCCAGCCGCGCAAGCCTCCCTGTAGAAGCTCGATCCGGGCGAGGCCGGCGGCCTGGAGCGCAACAGCAGCCGCGTCGAGGCTCGCTCCCTCTTCGTCGTAGAGGACGACCGCGGCGTCGCGCGGGAGGAGCGGCATCCCGTCAGCCGTCCCGGCACAAGGCAGGCTGAGGGCACCGAGGAGGTGCCCGGCCGCGTACGCCTCCGGTGAGCGCAAGTCGACGAGGACCCGGATCCGCGGCGCGAGGGAAGTCGGCGCGACGAGGTGCTCGGAGCCGGTCGCGCCGACGTAGAGCGTGAGGCGGGGCGTCGTCGGGTCGTTCGAGCGGACGACGATCGACTTACGTTCCCTGCCGACGCCCGTGACGAGGTAGCTCACGGTGAGAGCGCCCGACTCGCCCGGCCCAAGGGTGCCCTTCTCGAACGTCGCCTCCGTGCACGAGCACTCCGTTGCCAGGGACAGGACGAGGGGCGCGTCGCCCGCGTTCGTCAGGAGGAAGGTGTGAGTGAGGGCACTCCCCAAGGGGACGGTCCCGAAGTCGCGCCAGACCGTCTCGACCAGGATCCGCGGCGCGGCGAGGGCGGCCCCGCTGGCAATGACGAGGACCAAGAAGAAGGACGTCGCGCCTCGCTTCATTCCTGCCTCTCCTTTTCTCCCGTGGGTGTCGGCACTCAGAAGTCCCAGTCGAGCTTTGGCTCCGGAAGGCGGAGGACCCGATCGAGGTCGGTCAGGAGGTCGGGAGGCCCGGCGAGGTCGTCCGTCCAGGAGAGGCGTGTCGCCGGGCGGACGCCAAGCCACAGGCGCGTGAACGCGTTCACCGTCGTCTTCAGGACGGGGAGTCCCTTGCCTTCTCCCACCTCGGCCGAGGACTCCGTTCCCAGCGTGACCACGTAGTCTCCGCCCGCTCCGCCCCACGGCGCGCCCTCGGGCAGGAACTGCCCGATCGGGTCGGAGAGGGAGAGGCGAAACCGGACCGTCCCGGCGCCCGGGAGGCGGGTCCGCGCGAGGCACCCTGGGAGATCCAGGATCCGGGCCTGATACTCCGCGTACGCTCGGACCGCACTCTCGTATTTCGAGCCGCGGGTCACCTCCTGCGTGACGAACGGCTTCTCGAGGAGGTCCTGGAACTGCACCCCGAACGGCTCCGCCAGGCGCACGGAGTGGACCTGGTCACCCAGCTCGCGCAGGAGGAGGAGGAGCTCGTGGAACTCCTCGCGCGTGCGGCACGCCATCCATGCGACGCGGTACGGTCCGTGCTCCTCCTTCCCCGTGGCCCACAGGTGGTGGGTGAGTCTCCCTGCGGAGTCGGCGTACCCCAGGCCGAACGCGTTGTCGCCCCACAGCATCTCGCCGTGCGTCATCTCCGCCGGCGTGATCGCGACGCCCCCGTGGACGCGGCGGCGCTCGAGGCGGTTTTTATGAACCCGCTCCCAGTCGTCCGTGGATAGGCGGATCGGGATCCGCGCCCGCCCGGGCACGGCGAGCTGGCTCGGAGCAAACGAGACGCGGTGGCCGTACCCCAGCGTGCCGAACCCGAGCTGATCGTAGTAGCCCTGCTCGAACATCCCCAGGAGTGAGACGAGGGCTCCCTCGGCCGCGTCCTGGGCGACCGCGCGGGCGGTGAGCTGGCGCGCGAGGCCCTGCTTGCGCGCGATCCGGCTCGTGGTCACCCCGTTGACGAACGACGCTTTGAGGTCCTCTTCGAGGTAGCGGAGGGTGCCCGGAGCCCACGTCGCGAGCGACTCGGCCTCGCCGCGAAGGGCGGCGACGATCCCGCGGGAGGCGCGGAAGTGCGCGAGGGCGGCCTCCTCCTTCCCCTTCTCCAGCCAGCCGACCTCGCGGTAGATCCGCAGGGCGGCCTCCTTGTCGCGCTCCAGGTCGAAGGGGCGGATCTCGATCCCGTCCGTCCTGTCCATGCGGCGATTGTAGCCGGGTCCCCCTTGCCCCCGCCACGCGGCTTGCTGGTCCCCGGTTGCCCGCCTCCCGGCCTCCCGCTAAGATGAGGCGTTCCAACGGGAGGGAGAAAGATGAACTACAAGGGGCTTCTTGCGTTCGTGGTCGTTGCTCTGCTTGTCTTCGGTCTCTCGGCGTGGGCGGACGAGGTGTCCCTGGAGGGGAACCTCTCGGCCGACCGGACGGTCGGGATTGGTCTCCAGGCCGACTTCCCGTGGGGCGGGCTCCTCTCCGCCCGCTACTGGGCGACCCCGCTCCTCGGCGGCGAGGTGGTTGTCTTCGTCCTCGGGGACGGGTTCGACCTCTCCGGGACCGTGACCGGGCGCTTCCTCTACCGCGCGGTCGACTCGGACAAGGTCGACTTCTACCTGGCCGCCGGGGCGTCCGTCCCCTTCTCCGCCTACGGAGGCGGGGCGACGGTCTTCTCGGGCGTGGGAGGGATCGAGGTCAACTTCTCTAGGCGCTTCGCGTGGAACGTCGAGTTCGGCCTCGCCGCGAGCACGACCGGCACCGTGTCGACCGCGTTCGGGACTGGCCTACACTTCTACTTCTAGCCCGCGGGTGCGGGGGAAGGGGTCTCGTGACCGACGTCCCATTCAAGCCGTATCGCATCAAGGTCGTGGAGCCGATCCGGCTCCTTCCGCGCGGGGAGCGCGAGGAGCGGATCCGCGAGGCCGGCTACAACCTGTTTCTCCTTCGCGCGGAGGACGTCTACGTCGACCTCCTCACCGACTCCGGGACCGGGGCCATGAGCGACGCCCAATGGGCGGCGATGATGCGGGGGGACGAGTCGTACGCCGGCAGCCGGAGCTTCGACGCGTTCCGGAAAGCCATCGCCGATCTCACCGGATTTCGCCACATCGTGCCGACCCATCAGGGACGCGGCGCGGAGAACGTCCTCTTCTCGGCACTCGTCAAGCCAGGGGACGTCGTCCCGAACAACATGCACTTCGACACGACGCGGGCGAACGTCCTCGCGAACGGCGGTCGTCCGGTCGACCTCCCGATCGATGAGGCGTACCGCGTGCGGAGTGGCCACCCCTTCAAGGGGAACATGGACCCCGCGCGTCTCGAGGCTCTGATCGACGAGGTCGGCTGTGAGCGGATCCCGGTCATCCTGATGACGATCACCAACAACACCGCCGGGGGGCAGCCGGTCTCCCTGGAGAACCTCCGCGCGGTCTCCGCGATCGCGCGTCGGCACGGGATCCCGTTCTTCCTCGACGCCTGCCGGTTCGCGGAGAACGCCTTCTTCGTCCGCGAGCGCGAGCCGGGCTACGCCGGGAAAGCCCCGATCGAGATCGCGCGGGAGGCGTTCGCCCTCGCTGACGGAATGACGATGAGCGCGAAGAAGGACGGGCTCGCGAACATCGGGGGAGTTCTCGCGATGAACGACCCGAGCCTCTTCGACCGCGCGCGGGAGCGCCTCATCCTGATGGAGGGCTTCCCGACGTACGGCGGCCTCGCCGGGCGCGACCTCGAGGCGATCGCCGTTGGCCTGTACGAGGCCCTCGACCTCGACTACCTCCGGGACCGCGTCGGCCAGGCGCGCTACCTCGGGGAAGGGCTGAAGCGGGTCGGGATCCCGATCGTCGAGCCGATCGGAGGGCACGCCGTGTACGCCGACGCCCGCGCCGTCCTCCCGCACGTCCCGCCGGCGCAGTTCCCTGGCCTCTCCCTCGCCGTGGCCTTGTACGTCGAGTCGGGCGTGCGCGCGATCGAGATTGGGAGCGTGATGTTCGGAGGGAAGGACAAGGACGGGCGCGAGGTCCCCTCGAGGCTCGAGCTCCTCCGCCTGGCGATCCCACGCCGCACATACACGACGGAGCACCTCGACGCGGTCATCGCCGGAGCAGGGGAGGTCGCCCGCCGGGCGCGCGAGCTTCCGGGGTACCGGATCGTTGAGGGCGAGGGGCCGCTCCGGCACTTCGTCGCGCGGTTCCTCCCGCTCCCCGCCCCCCGTCCGTGAGCCTGCCGGTGGGTGAGCTTGCCGCTCTCGGGACCTCGCTCGCCTGGTCGGCCACCTTCGTCTTCTTCTCGATCGCCGCGAGGCGGATCGGGCCGCAGGCGCTGAACCGGCTCCGCCTGGCGGTGGCGCTCGGGATTCTCATCCTTCTCCACACCCTCGTCTACGGGACGCCAATCCCCCTCGATGCGGGCGCGAAACAGCTCGGGTGGCTCGCTCTCGCCGGGGTAATTGGCTTCGTGCTCTCCGATGCCCTCCTCTTCCGTGCGCTGGTCCTCCTCGGTCCGCAGCGCTCCTCGCTCGTCATGGTCCTCGTCCCGGTCGTGAGCGCGCTCTTCGCCTGGGGAGCGTTCGGGGAGGCTCCGAGCGTAGTCGAGGTTGTCGCCGGCCTGGCGGTTGTGGGAGGGATCGCCCTCGTCCTGTGGCCGAGGAAAGGGGAGGACGAGCCCGCCTCAGCCAGGCTGCGCCGGAAGGGAGTCCTCCTGGCCGCGGCGGCCGCCTGCTGTCAGGCGTCGCGCTACCTCCTCTCCAAGGCCGGGATGGAGGGCGGGTTCCCGGCCCTCTCGACGAACGTCCTCCAGATCGGGGCAGCGGCCGTCGCCATCTGGGCCGTCACCCTAGCGAGCGGGAAGGTGCGGCCGACCCTCTCCGCGCTCCGGGACCGGACCGGACGATGGACGATGGCTGCCGGGTCCCTGTTCGGCCCGGTCACCGGCGTGACCCTGTCCCTCGTTGCCCTCTCGAGCGCCCCGGTCGGCGTCGCCTCGACCCTGATGGCCCTCTCGCCGGTCGTCCTTCTCGTTGTCTCGCGCGTCGCGTTCAAGGAGAAGGTCCGGCCTCGCGCCGTTGCAGGAACCCTCCTCGCCATGGCCGGCGTCGCGGCGCTCTTCCTCTTCTAGGCGAGGGTGGCGATGACGGCGCCTCGCTCAGCGCGGCT
>CAYHBG010000078.1:5025-6922 GCA_964354815.1 uncultured Thermotogae bacterium | reverse complement strand
ACGGCGGCCTCCTGGATCTCGGCCTCGATGCGCGCGACGTCCTTGAGGCCGAGCTGGTAGATCTCCTCGGCCGAGAGGGCGGTCGTCGTCTGGCTCTCCAGGCAGTAGGCGTAGTAGCCGGCCCCGTTCCTCTCTTTCCAGACGCCGGCGTCGTCCGTGGCGCGGGCGGCCATCTTCTCCACGTCGTCCGCGAGGCGGAGGTAGGCGGGGAGGACGGACCTTCCGATCACCCGGACGGCGTCCTGGAGGAGGGTGTCGCGGCCCTTCCGATCCAGGCCCTCCATGTCGGAGAGGGCGTCGTCCAGGGTCTTGAAGAAGGAGGTTTCCTTGGGGGGCGTCTTCCCCGTGGTCCGGAGCTGCTCCACGGCCTTCTCGAGCATGAACCGGGGAGGGACGGCGCCGATCGCCTCGCTCCGCGCGAGACGATCCTCTACCTCGACGAAGCGGGCCGGGATCTGCGACAGGCGCGCGAGGTAGTCCTCGGCGTCCCTTCTCGTGCCGAGGGGGTGGATGCTCGTCATGAACCACTCGATGTAGGTGGGGTAGCTGTCCATGTACGAGCTCACGAGGTACCCGTTGTCGGCGTAGGGCTCCGACCGGAGCGCATCGCAGAGGGAGGTCGTGTAGATCCTCGCGTTCGTCCGGTCCTCCTCGCTCTCGCAAGCGAGGTTGTAGCAGCCTAGGCGCTCGAGGATCCGGCGCACGAGGGCGTAGTACTCGTCATCAGCCTGCACGGAGAGAGAGTCCAGCGTGTCGTTCCGGACGCCGAACTCGTCGGCGAGGCCGAGCCAGGTGATCGTCTCGGGCGAGAGGAGGGTGAGGGCCCGGTCGGCTTCGATGAGGAAGTCGTTCAAGGAAAGGCCGAGCCAGGGGTCGGACGCGGTGACGGGCGCGATCCACGGGGTCTGGATGGAGGATTCGGCCGGTCCCGCCCCAGGGGACGTCGCGAGCTCCTGGACGGGAGCCTGCTGGAAGAGCCCAAAGCCAACGACGACGAGCGCCGCAAGGAGCGGAACGATCCACTTGGTCATGAGGCCTCCTCCTCGCGCGGGCGCTCTTCTGGAGCCGAAAGGCGGCCGCCTGGGTTCTCCCCGGGCGGGGACGACTCCCCTCGCTCCGCGCAGGCCTTCCGAGTATGCCGGCTCGTCCCTCCGCGGGGAAGTCCTCTCGACGGTCGCGTCTTGGGGCGCCGGGCCGAGGCACGGCTTGGACGTTCTCCTCGCCCTCTCGGCGCCTATACTCGCCCCAAGGGCGATCGAACGACGTGGAGGAGGTCAGAGGTGAGAGAGGTGGTCGTGAAGGAGGTCGGGCCGGTCCACGTGCTCGCGGTCCGGCGGACGGTGGCTGGCCAGCGGGAGGTGGTGGAGGCGATCGCGACGCTGCGGCCGTCCGTGGCGGACGTCCTCGCCGGGCCGCCGATGGGCCTCGTGCTCGGCTTCCCCAAGGACGGGAAGCTCCCGGTCGAGATCGCCTTCCCGACACGGGCCCCGATCTCGCGCGAGGGCTTCGCCACGAAGACCCTCCCGGCGCTGCGGATGTTCACGATCACCCACGCCGGCCCCCTCGAGGGAGGGCCGGAGGGCGAGACCTTCCAGGACACCCAGCGGAAGCTTTCCTCCTTCCTGCGGGACCGGAAGCTCCTGCCGGGGGACGACCCGGAGCGCTTCCTCTACCACGAGGGCGCCGAGACGCACGGGGATCGGACCGACCGGTACGTGACGGAGGTCCAGTACCCGGACCACCTCCCGATCTGGCTCGACGCGCTCGAAGCGGGAACGGCGCGGGCTGCAGGCAAGGCGGCCGCGGCGCGGGTGATGGCCGGGAGCGAGGATCTCGTCTCGGCCCACGACGGGGAGAGGACCGCGGCGTGGGTGCACGGCGCGATCGCTCGCCTGGA
>CAYHBG010000078.1:0-4925 GCA_964354815.1 uncultured Thermotogae bacterium | reverse complement strand
TCGACCTCGTCCCCAGTGACCCCGGAGGCCGTCTCCGAGATGAGGCAGTACTTCGAGGAGCGAGGCTACCGGGTGAAGGTGGCGCCGAACGTCCTCGCCCGGTTTGGCTTCCTCGCCGGTTCCGCCGAGGTGCGCGCGAAGGACCTCAACCTTCTCCTGCGGGACCCGGACGTGCGGATGATCGTGACCGCGTCGGGCGGCGCGGGCGCGGCGCACCTCCTCCCCCTCGCCGACTATGACGCTCTCGCCGCCGATCCGAAGCTCTTCGTGGGGCTGAGCAACCCGTCGGTCCTCTTGAACGCGATGACGGCGAGGACGGGCGTCCCGACCCTCCACGGGCCGAACGGCGTCGAGTTCGGCGGACTCGCCCCCTTGACCGAGTTCACCGAGAGGAACTTCTGGCCTCTCGTGCGCGACGACCTCCGCCTGCCTCACGCGTTCCCGGTGAGCGAGGGGATGCGAATCGTCCGGCCTGGGCCGGCTGCGGAGGGACCCCTCTTCGGCGGCGATCTCCGCGGCGTCCAGCTCCTCATCGGGACCCCGTGGGAGCCCGACTGGAGCGGGGCGATCCTGTTCGTCGAGCTCTACGAGGTCGAGCTCTTCCGCCTGGATGCCTTCCTCTCGCACCTGCGGCTTGCCAGAGCCTTCGACGGTCTGCGCGCTCTCCTCGTCGGCCGGCCGGTCGAGTGCGACGCCGTCGAGGTGGAGACGCTCGATGACATTGTCCTCAGGAGCTGCGAGGGCTACGGCTTTCCGATCGTGACCGACGTCCCGATTGGCCACACCGACGACAAGATCACCGTGCCGCTCGGCTGTCGCGTTCGCCTGGACCCCTCGCGGCGGTCCTTCGAGCTTCTCGAGTCCCCGACCCGGTGACGTCGGCCGAAGCCCTCGTCTCCTGCGAGCCTGGGTGCTCCTCCTCCGTTTCCTGAGCGGGAGGCTTTCTGGGCCGCTCGCGAGAGATGACCCACACGGCGATCCCCATCAGGGCGAACGCCGCGAGGAGGGTGGCCGGCGGGCGAGCCGGGAAGAGGGCGAAGGCGAGAACGACGCCGAAGAACGGCGCGGTGCCGAACAGGGCGCCCGTCCGGGCGGCTCCCAGGCGAGCCAGGGACCGCACGTAGAAGACGAGGCCGATCCCGCAGCTCGCGGCCCCGAGGAGAAGGGTGATCCCAACCTCTCGCCCGGCCGGAAAGGGGCGGCCGAGGAGGAGGGCGATGGCGAGGGTCACGCAGGCGGGGGCGAGGTTCTTCGCCGCCGCCACGTGCCCCGCGTCGCGGCTCGAGATTCGCCGGGTGAGGTTGTTGTCCAGCCCCCACAGGACGGCGGCTGTCAGCACCAGGAGGCTCCCGAGCGAGAGGCTCCAGCCGCTCTCGGGGTTGAAGGTGAGGAGGGCGCTCGCGACGAGCATCAGGGCGACCGCGCGCCAGGTTCCCCGACTGACCGCCTCGCGGAAGGGCCACGCGGCGATCCCGGTGGTGGCCGCGATCTCGAAGGCGAGGAGGAGCGACGCCGTCGCGGCTGAGGTGCTGCGCAGACCAGAGAAGAGGAGGACCGGGGCGATGACTCCGCCGGCGAGAGCGGCTCCCGCGAGCCAGGGGAGGTCTCTCTTCCGGAGTGGGGCCCGGGTTCGTGCCCGGCCGCCGAAGAGCGTCTCCAGGCCGAGGTAGCCGTAGAGGGCGAGACCGCCTCCAAGGTACAGGAGCCCCGACAGGACGAACGGGTCGACGCCGGAGAGGAGGAGCTTCGCGATGGGCGGGCTCATCCCGAAGAGCGCGGCGGCGAGAAGGGCGTCCAGTCGACCGTGCAGGGGGTGCCGCGAGCCGCCTTGTGGGGAGGGCATGGGCCATTCTCCCCTGATGAAGCCCCGTCGCCAAGGGCGCGGCGTCAAGCGCCGGGCCGGGATGCGCTCGACGACGAGGTCGCGGCGATCCTCTCGACCGCGGCCGCGAAGCGTTCGACTTCGTCCTGCGTGTTGTAGTAGTGGACCGAGGCGCGCAGGAGGCTCTCGAGGCCTCGACGCTCCATGTCGAGGCGCGTCGCGCCGATGGAGGTGACGCTCGTGTTCATGCGCTCTGCGGCAAGTCGGCGCTGGACCTCCTCGGGAGGGATCCCGGCCACGGTGAGGGTGACGATCCCGCACTTCCTCGCGCCGAGGTCGTGAACGGTGACGCGCGGGATCTCTCCGAGGCGCTCGCGAAGCGAAGCCGAGAGAGCCGTCACCCGCTCTTCGATCGCATCGAGCCCGAAGGAGAGGGCGTAGTCGACGGCAACGCCGAGGCCCACCTTGCCGGCGCAGTTCGTCTCCCAGTTCTCGAAGCGGCGAGCGTCCGGCCGGATCTCGTAGCGGTCCGGAGCGACCCAGCGCGCGGCGTGGAGGTCGAGGAAGGGCGGCTCGAGTCCCTTGAGAAGGTCTCGCCGCACGTAGAGGAACCCGGTGCCGCGGGGGCCGCGCAGGTACTTCCGTCCTGTCCCGGTGAGGAGGTCGCAGCCGATCGCCTCGACGTCGACCGGCATCTGCCCGACGGCCTGGCAGGCGTCGAGGAGGTAGGGGATCTTGGCCTCTCTCGCGACCTTCCCGATCTCGGCCACGGGGTTCACGAGACCCCCGTTGGTCGGCACCTGCGTGATCGCGATCAGCTTCGCCCGCTCGTCCAGCATCCCTCGGAGCGCCTCGACCGAGGTCTGGCCTCGCTCATCGTTCGGGATGACGTCGATCCGCGCGCCGGTCCGTCGGGCGACCTGAAGGAAGGCGATGAAGTTGCTCCCGTACTCCGCCACCCCGGTCAGGATCCGGTCGCCGGCCTTGAAGGGGAAGGCGTAGAACGCCATGTCCCAAGCGCGGGTGGCGTTCTCGACGAACGCGACCTCGTCCCGTTGGCAGCCGAGGAGCGAGGCGAGGGCGTCGTAGACCCTCTCCAGTCGGTCGGCGGAGAACGCTTCAGCCTCGTAGCCTCCCATTTCCGCCTCGAGCTCGAGGTAGCCGGTCGTCGCCTCGAGGACCGGGCGCGGCATGAGGGAGGCGCCGGCGTTGTTGAAGTGAAGCACTTTCTCGCACCGGGGCGTGTCGCGGCGCGCCCGCGCCACATCGAAGTTGGACCTGGTCACGGCTCCTCCTGGCACTTGCCGGTTGTCTTCGTGGATTGTCCGTCATTTCCCGCGGTCCTCAAGCACGGCGAGGCGGCGATTCTCATTGAATAGGGGCACGCCATCTCGGATCATCCACGCTCTACGACAGCGGCCCGGGAAAGGGCTGCGGCGGCCGCGCAGGACTGCGGAAGGGCATCTGCGCGAAGGGAGGGCGGAATGAGGGAACGAAGGTCCTCTTCGAGTCAGCCGACGGCGCAAGGCGAGCTTGCTCTCGCGTGTCGGGAGGCACCTTCCGGTGCGAGGCGTGGCGATCTTGAGGGTCCCCTTCCTGAGCGGGTCCTCGGACGCACGGGGGTCAAGGTCTCCCCCCTGGGATTGGGGATGGGGCCGTTGGGGCTGGCAGGATATGGCCCTCTGGAGGTCCGCGCGGTCGTCGAGGCGGCCCTGGCCGAGTTCGGAGGCCGCGTCCTGGTCGACACCTCTCCAGGGTACGGGGAGGCAGAGCGCTACCTGGCGCCCCTCCTCGCCGACTTCCGGGACCGGATCTTCGTCACCACGAAGATCTGCGAGGAGACTCGCGACAGGATGCTCGCGGCCATAGAGGAGAGCCGAAGGCGTCTCGGCGTTGAGACGATCGACGCCGTTCTCCTGAACAACGCCGGCATGTTCGACCTCGCCCGCATCGTCGCGTCGGACGGGGCGCTCGCGGGGTTGAACGAGGCGAGGGAGCGAGGGATGACGCGCTACGTCGGGCTGAGCGGTCACACACGTCCAGATCGCCTGGCCGAGGCCGTCGAGACCGGGTCGTTCGACCTTGCCATGGTCGTCGTAAACTTCGCGGATCGACACACGTACGACTTCGAAGGTCTCGTCCTGCCTGTCGCGAAGAAGTGGAACGCAGGCGTGGTGGCGATGAAGGTGCTCGGGGGCGCCGTCGGCTCGGACTACGGGTCCCGGGAACAGAGAGGGCTTCTAATCGGCGACGACTACAAACCCGCCCTCCACTACGCTCTCGACGTGTCAGGGGTAACGGTGGCTGTCATCGGCTGCAAGAGCATTGACGAGGTCAAGGCCGCTGCGGAGGCCGCCCGCTGCTACCGTCCCCTTTCGCCGGAGGCGCTTGCTCGGCTCCTCGCGCGGGGGCGAGAGGTCGCCGCTCAGTGGGGACGCCACTTCGATTTCCCTGCCGACTCCTGACGGATCGGGCCGCGCGGTGACCGATTCCCCGCGCGGCGGAGGTGCTCGCAACCGCTCGTCCCTGGCGGATGCCCTCTCCCGTCACCCCCTTCTCGATCGGAAGCGCGCCCCCCGTCCTTGGGACCGGGGGGCGCCCTGACTTCTGGATTCGTTTCAGACTAGAGCAGGCTCATCGCCGCGGAGATCGAGACGTCGAT
The DNA here is from genome assembly GCA_964354815.1 of uncultured Thermotogae bacterium. GTDB lineage: Bacteria > Bipolaricaulota > Bipolaricaulia > UBA7950 > UBA9294 > CAYHBG01. The sequence continues at coordinate 441 of CAYHBG010000078.1, read as the reverse complement.
CGTCCAGGCGGGGCTCGTCGGCGCCTTCGACAGGGAGACCTGGAGCCCGACGTCGGCTCCTCCGACGACGAAAGCCAGGGTGAGCGTCGCGGCGTGGCTCGTGCTCACGGCGAGTCCGAGCGGCTGGACGCGCTGCAGGCTGTACGCGAGGAGGAGCGTGCTCGTCTCGGAGAGGGCACGATCGTACGACGTCCTCAGGGTCAGCGTGTTCTCGTCCATGATCCGGAACGGACCGGAGAAGCTCGCCCGGAAGAGGAGTTGGCTCGCCGGATCCGGCGCCAGAGCCGCGTCGGCCGAAGCCGTCAAGAGGAAGTCCCGCGTTCCTCCGTACGCGTCGACAAGTTCGTATCCGACCCCGGCCTGGACGGCCCAGCCGCAGTTCCGCTCATCCCCGGTCGCGACGATCACGTCCTCCACCATGAGCACCTGTCGCGGCGCGAG
>CAYHBG010000077.1:0-6988 GCA_964354815.1 uncultured Thermotogae bacterium | reverse complement strand
GAGGGGCGGCCTCGGCCTTCTTCTTTGCCTTCATCACCGCCCGCACGACGAGGAACACGACGAAGGCGATGACGAGGAAGCTGACGAGGACGTTGACGAACGCCCCGTAGTAGATCGCGGCCGCTCCGGCCGCCCGCGCCGCCTGCGCCGAGGGATAGGCCTGACCTGAGAGGTTGACGTAGAGATTGGCGAAGTCGACGTTGCCGACCAGTTTCCCGATGAGCGGCATGACGAGGTCGTCGAGGAACGACTTGACAAGCGCGCCGAACGCCACGCCCATGACGAAGGCCACGGCGACGTCGACGAGGCTCCCCTTCGTGATGAACGCCTTGAAGTCCTTCCACACCGGTACCACCTCCCCATCCGTCTCGAACGCCTCCACCTATAGCACAAGCGTGTACCCCTGCCAAGTCGCGCCGCGCTCCCTTCCGTTGACAGGGCCTGGAGGGGCCGTTATCATTCCTCGCCTAGGTGACGGGTAGTTCATCAGGAGGTGTCTTTCCGTGGCGGAAACGGCGACGAAGCGATTGCCCAAGCGCGTTGGCGACGCCTTCCACGCCGTCGGGCGGCGGAAGCGGGCCACGGCGCGGATCTACCTCTCCGAAGGAGAGGGCGTCTTGACGATCAACGGCCGGCCGGCGCAGGAGTACTTCGGTGCTCTCCTGAACACGGTCGAGACCCTGGAGAAGACCCTAAAGCAGGCGTTCTACGTGACGCGGACCGTCGGGAAGTACAACGTCAAGGCCCGCGTCGAGGGGGGCGGGTACACCGGCCAACTGGATGCGGTCCGCCTGGGGATCGCACGCGCCCTGACCGGCGTGGCCGAGGAGTACAGGATCCCCCTCCGCCAAGCCGGGCTCCTCACCCGCGACGACCGCGAGGTCGAGCGAAAGAAGTACGGGAAGAGGAAGGCCCGCAAGAGCGAGCAGTACTCCAAGCGGTAACGGGGGGTCCAGTGAAAGAGGGCATTCACCCTGAGCTCAAGAAGTCCACGATCCGCTGCGGATGCGGCGCCGCACTGGAGACCCTGTCCACGGAGACAGACCTGCGCGTCGACATCTGCTCCAAGTGCCACCCGTTCTTCACGGGCGAGGAGCGACTGGTCGACACCGAGGGCCGCGTCGAGCGGTTCCAGCGCAAGTACGAGAAGAAGGGGAAGTAGCCGATGCCGCCGGTCGGCGGACAGGCGGTCATCGAAGGAGTCATGATGCAGAACGGCGACCGCATCGCGGTCGCCGTTCGCCGTGAGTCCGACCAGGCCGTCCTCGTCCAGGACCTCCTTCCCCGCCGTCGCTTCAAGCGACTCGGTGACATCCCCTTCGTCCGGGGGGTCTTCCGCCTGTACGACATGCTCTCCCTCGGCCTGCGCGCGCTCGACGTCTCTGCGAAGCTCGCCTACCCCGAAGAGGAGCAAATCGGTCGGGGCGGGATGACCCTCACCCTGATCGCGGGCGTCCTGATCGCGGTCGGCGGTTTCGTCGTCCTCCCCCTCGTCCTCGCGAACCTCATCCCGGGGCTCCGGGATGGGAACCCGATCCTGTTCAACCTCGTCGAGGGGCTGATCCGCGTCGTCTTCTTCTTCGCCTACCTCGTCGGGATCTCGCGGATGAGGGAGATCCGGCGCGTCTTCCAGTACCACGGAGCCGAGCACATGGCGGTCTTCACCCACGAGGCCGGAGAGGTGCTGACGGTAGAGAACGCGCGGAGACACGCGACCCTCCACCCCCGCTGCGGCACGGCCTTCCTGATGATCGTCATCTTCGTGGCGATCCTCGTTTTCTCCATCGCCGGGAACCCCACCCTGTGGCTGAAGATGCTGTCGCGCCTCCTCCTCCTCCCGATCGTGGCCGGGATCTCCTACGAGACGCTCCGGTACAGCGGCCGGAACGCCGACCGCTGGTGGGTGCGAATCCTGATTCGGCCTGGGCTATGGATGCAGCGCCTGACCACAAGGCGCCCCTCTGACGACATGATCGAGGTCGCGATCGCCTCCCTGAAGCGGGTCACCGCGCCCTCTCCGCCCGAGACGCCCTAGAAGGAGAGAGACGGCGCCGGCGAGAGGGAGAGAGGGTCGGACTCGCCCTTCATCGCGTGATGGAACGCTCCGGCTGCGGCGATCATCGCCGCGTTGTCCGTGCACAGGTCAAGCGGAGGCGTGAAGAACTCGATCCCCCGTTCGGCCGCCTTCTCCGCGAGCCGCGCGCGTAGGGTGGCGCTCGCCGCGACCCCTCCCACGACCACGAGACGCTTCAGGTGGTGGCGCCGTGTCGCCTCGATCGACTTCGTGACCAGGACATCGACCACGCTCGCCATGAACGACGCCGCCACGTCCTCCGCACGCGACCCCGGGTGCGCCTTCAAGTAGTAGAGAACGGCCGTCTTCAGGCCGGCAAAGGAGAAGTCGAACCCCGTCTCCTGCCCCATCGGCCGAGGGAACGAGATCGCCTTCCGGTCCCCGACCTGCGCCAGGCGGTCGATCTCGGCCCCGGCCGGGTAGCCGATCCCCAGGAGCTTCCCCACCTTGTCCAGGGCCTCCCCGGCCGCGTCGTCCAGGGTCGACCCGACGAGCTGGTAGCTCCCGTACTCCCGAACGAGGACGAGCGAGGTGTGCCCCCCAGAGACGACGAGCCCCATGAACGGCGGACCCGCCTCGGGAGCGGCAAGACGGTGCGCGAACAGGTGCCCCTCAAGGTGGTTGACCCCGATGAATGGGACCCCGAGGCCAAACGCGATCCCCTTCCCGTGCGAGAGGCCCACGAGGAGGGGCCCGACGAGGCCGGGCCCACGCGTCGCTGCCACCAGGGAGACCGAGCGAAGGGGGACCTTCGCCTTCTCGAGGGCCTCTCGAACGAGGTAGGGAAGCTTCCGTAGGTGGTCGCGCGAGGCGACCTCCGGCACCACGCCCCCGTAGCGGGCGTGGAGCTTTGCCTGGGAGTAGACAAGGCTTGTCAAGATCCTTGTCTCGCCGGAGAGGAGGGCGACCGCCGTCTCGTCGCACGAGGTCTCGATTCCCAGGGTGAGGGCCGCCTCGGTCATCGGATGTACTCGGGCTTGAGGACGCCGACGAAGGGGAGGTTCCGATACAGCTCGGCGTAGTCCATCCCGTACCCAACGATGAACGCGTCCTCTTCCAGGACGAACCCGGCGTAGTCCACCTTGATCGGAACCTCGCGCCGAACCACCTTGTCCACGAGGGTGCAGATCGCCAGCGAGGACGGCTTCCGTGCCGCAAACCCCCGCAGGAGGTAGTCGATCGTGTACCCGGTGTCAATGATGTCCTCGACGATGATCACGTTCCGTCCGGCGATCGGGCGCTCCAGGTCCTTGATGAGTCGCACGGCTCCCGGGGAGGTCCTGTCCCCATACGAGGAGACGCAGATGAAGTCCTGCTCCGCCTCAGTCGGGATCTGACGGACGAGGTCTCCCATGAACAGGAGGGCCCCGTGGAGGACGCAGACGAGCACGGGGGGACGGCCACGCGGGTCGCGCGCCGAGCGCCCCGACCCGTAGTCGCGCGTGATCGCCTCTCCCAGCTCGCGGGTTCGGCAGGCGATCGCCTCCCGGCTGTAGAGCACCCGTGCGATCCGCTCCTCGATCCGTTCGGGTTTCATCCCGCTTCCTCTAGTGGCGGATGTGGAACCGACCCTCAAGGACGTCCATCCGCTCCTTGATCCCTCCGTACTCGAGCTCGGAGTAGGGGAGCATCGCCGCACCGGAGAAGCCCTGCTCACGCAGGTCGTCAGCCTTGCGTGCTGCCTTGTCGCGGATCGCGTCCCAGTAGGGATGGTCGAAGGCGTCGACCGGTTCCGTCAGGATCCCGTCATGAACGGAGAACGCAAGGCAGGAGACCATCGGCGGCCCGTCGAAGAACGAGACCGACGTCCCGACCTTCACCGGCATCAGGGGGCCGGTGTGGCTCCCGCGCATGAATCCGGCCACAAGGTGACAGACCTTGAACGGGGCGAGGACCTCCCCGGTCGCCGGGAAGTTCTTCTGCGTCCGGACGAGCATCACCGGGTCGTCTTTGCCCACGTACTTGCCGGCGATGTGGGAAAGGCGCGTCGTGCTGCAGGCGACCGCCTGCTCCCCGTCGGCGCGCGAGGAGATCTTCTCCACCACGAACCGCGCGTTGTCGCGCAGCAAGGCCGCGAGATCGTACATCTCCTCCGGGGTGACGAGGTCGATCACCCGATTGGAGTGGCTGTGCTCGACGTCCATCACCGTGAACGTGAACCCCTTTCCGACCGCTGGGGAGAGCATGAGGCCCGAACTGTACATCGGGTCAGCAAACGCGAGATAGAGAGGGAGGTTGTACGCTCCGGGTTCGGTCTTGTCCGCGGCGAAGACGAGGAACGGCTCGTTCGGCCGTTCGTCGAACGCGATCTCGGCCACGGCAGGACCGAGCCCGCGCATGTTCCCGGAGAAGGCGTCCTTCAACAGGTCCTGCCCGGCCGCGTACAGCCCCTGCGCCTGGGCGACCTTCGTCCCCTCCTGAAACGCATCCCAGCAGAGGCGATGAACCCTCTCGCTCTCAACCCCCAGCTCGTGGGTGAGGACGATCGCGATGTCGTCCCCGGTGTGGGCGATGTAGCGATCTCGGATGAAACCCTTCCCTCCCTCCTCGATCGCCCTGCGAACCCGCTCCAGGAGCTTTACGCTCGGGGCGAGGTGCCCCCCAATGCTCCCCACGTCCGCCTTGATCACCGTCAGCGTGAGTTCCATGCTGTGTCGGACCTCCCCAAGAGAGTGATACGGGAGCAGGCAGGCCCACTCCCGGTGCGGAGAGTATAGCCTCCTCCATAGGAAAGGGGTAAACGCAGGGGAGGCCGGGACTACGGGACCGCCCTCCGTCGCCCTCCATGGAGGTCGACGCGCCGGAGGCGGAGGGAGTTCGTGACCACGTTCACTGAGGAGAGGGCCATCGCCGCCTCGGCGACGGCGGGATGCAGGAGCCCCAGGACGGCCGCCGGGATCGCGACCGCGTTGTAGAAGGTCGCCCAGAAGAGGTTCTGCCGGATCGTGCGGAACGTGGCCCGCGCCAGGCGGACCGCTCGCACCGCCGCCTCGAGGTCCCCGCGGGCGAGGGCGACGTCCGCCGCCTCGATCGCGACGTCCGTCCCGGTCCCGACCGCCATCCCCACGTTGGCTGCCTTGAGGGCGGGGGCGTCGTTGATCCCGTCCCCGACCATCGCCACGACCCTTCCCTCCTGCTGGAGACGCTCCACCTCGGCCACCTTCCCCTGCGGGAGGACCCCGGAGACGACCTGGTCGATCCCAACCGTGCGCGCGATGGCGCGGGCCGTCGCCTCGTTGTCCCCGGTCACGATCACCGGCAAGAGGCCGAGAGCCGCGAGCGAGGCGACCGCGTCCTTCGCGCCGTCCCTGACGCGATCAGCAATGGCGATCGCGCCGAGGAGACCGCGGCCAACGACACCCACGAAGACGACCGTCTTCGCTTCCCCCTCCAGGCGGCCGGCGGCGTCCAAGAGGGGGGCAACGTCGATCCCCTCTTCGGAGAGGAGGGACGCTGTCCCGACAAGGACGACCTCGCCCTCCACCGTGCCGCGGACGCCCTGGCCAGCGATCGCTTCCACACCCTCGCCGCCACCGACGGACATTCCCCGTTCGCGCGCCTCGCGAACGACCGCCCTTCCGAGGGGATGTTCCGAGCCGACCTCCACCCGCGCCGCAGCCCGAAGGAGGTCCTCCTCAGCGATCCCTGGCACGGGGACGAGGTCCGTCACGCCGGGCTTCCCTTCCGTGAGGGTCCCGGTCTTGTCGAAGACGATCGAGGTCGCGCCGGCGAGCGTCTGGAGCGCCTCCCCGGAGCGGAAGAGGATCCCGTTCTGCGCCCCGATTCCGCTCCCAACCATGAGGGCGGTCGGTGTGGCCAGGCCGAGCGCGCACGGGCAGGCGATGACGAGGACGGCGATCGCCGCGACAAGGGCGAGGGACACTCCGGAGAGGTGGAGGTCGACCCAGGGAAGGACGCCCGCCGCGGCGCGCACCACGACGGAGAGGGGACCAGGAGCGACAAGCCACAGGACGAGGGTCAGGAGGGCGATCCCGAGGATGACCGGCACGAAGACCGCCGTCACCCGGTCGGCGAACGCCTGGATCGGGACCTTCGTCCCCTGCGCCTCCTCCACCAGGCGGATCACCTGGGCAAGGAACGTCTCCTCCCCGACCCCAGTCGCGCGGACGCGGAGAAGCCCCTCGCCGTTCACGGTCGCACCGACCACTCGGTCCCCCGGACCGCGGCGGACCGGCATCGACTCGCCGGTGACGATCGACTCGTCGACGTGGCTCGCCCCGACCTCGACGACGCCGTCAGCAGGAACTTTCTCTCCCGGCCGGACGACGAGAAGGTCTCCCACCGCGACCGCCTCGATCGGAACCTCGATCTCCTCCCCGTCCCGCACGACCCGCGCCGACTTCGCGGCGAGGCTGAGCAGGCGCTGGATCGCCTGGGAGGCCCTCCCTTTGGCCAGGGCCTCGATCTGTCGGCCGGTGAGGTGGATCGCCATGATCATCGCCGCGACCCCGGCGTAGTCGTGGACCGGGAGGTGCGCGAGGCCGGCGAGCTCGGCCCCGATCGCAGCGAGGCCGGTGGCGAAGGAGGCTCCGGTCCCCAGGGAGATCAGGGTGTCCATCGTCGGGGAGAGTCGAAGGGCGGCGCGCGCGCCGGCGCGGAGGGTCGGCAGCCCCGCCCAGAATAGGACGGGAACGGCGAGAAGGACCATCCCGAGGTGGAAGACGAGTGGGCTCGGCCACATCGTCCCGAGCGCCATCTCCGGGATCATCCAGGCGACGATCGGCACGGTGAACGCCCAGGCGATCGCCATCCGCCGCCTTGCGAGAGCCAGCCGGCGCTCTCCGTCCTGGAGGACCTCCTCCCGCCGCAGAGCCGCCCTCCTCGGGCGCGCCATTCCGACGCGGTACCCCGCCCTCTCCACCGCCTCGCGCAGGGCATCGAGGCCGACGCCCG
>CAYHBG010000076.1:0-7016 GCA_964354815.1 uncultured Thermotogae bacterium | reverse complement strand
AAGCTCGAGGTCCCGGGCCCAGAGTACAGCAGCCTGCGGGAAGCCATTTTGGACGCGAGGCCCGGGGACACCATCGTCATCACCGAGAGCCGGACCTTCCGCGAGACGCTCGAGATCAAGAGCAAGAAGAAGATCCTCATCACCACGGAAAGCAAGTCGATGAAGGTGAGGATCCAGGGCAGCAAGGCCGACAAGCCCGTCTTCACGATCTCCGGTTCTTCTGAGATCACCTTCGAAAACCTCACGATTGCGGGCGGCACCTCCGGTGCGGCCCTCACCACCAGCGCCAGCATTCTGTTCCGCAACTGCACGATCACGGAGAGCACCGGCCCGGGGCTCGTTGGCAGCGGCCTTCTCCTGGAAAGCACCAAGGTAACCGCCAACGTCGGCTGGGGCATTGAGCTCGTCAAGGAGGACGCGCCCGCCAAGATCGTCGATGCGAGCCTTCAGAAGAGCACCATCTCGGACAACGGCCGAGGGGGGATCCTCGCCAACGGAGCCCGTCTCGAAGTGGGGGCAACGATCGAGAGGAATAAAGGGTGGGGCCTGGAGGCACTGAATGGCGCAGCGGTCACGGCGAGCGGCGAGCTCTCCATCACGGGGAACGCGTCAGGAGGCGTGCACGCCGCAGGGTCAACCGCGTCCTTGGCGGGACGCATTGCCGACAACCCCCACGTCGGCGCTCTTGCTGAAACGGCGACCCTCAACTTCTCCCAGGCGACCGTCTCCGGCCACCCGGACGGGAACCTGATCTACCGCGACTCGACCGGCACCGTCGCACAGAGCCAGATCCTGAACAGCGCCGCCGCCGGCGTCCTCCTGGAGGGGACGAGCTCCGTCAGTCTCGAGGGGACGACGGTCTCCGGAAACAAGGCGAGCGGGATCCTGGCCAAGGCCGGAACCCGCCTCACGGTGAAGGGCGGCTCGACCATCTCGGGGAACGCGCCGGACGGGATCGTCGCGGACGCCGGGACGGCCAGCGTGACGGGCTCCCAGATCACGGGGAACGCCCAGAACGGGATCTCCGGCTCAAACCAGGCGCAGATCACCGTCGGGACAAGCACGATCACCAAGAACGCGGCCCACGGGATCTCGCTCCTTGCCGCGTCGGCCGCCGTCAACAAGAGCGAAGTGAAGGAGAACGGACAGGACGGCATCCGCGCGGCCGGCGGATCTGCCGTGACCGTGGCGGACGCGTCCCTGCTTTCTTCGAACCAACAGAACGGGCTTTCCCTCGACGCCTCGACCGGCTCCCTCTCCGGCTCTCAAGCGCAAGGGAACCAGGCAAGCGGGGTGAGCGGGGCCAATGCAGCGCAGGCGACGGTGAAGGACTCCACCGTGGCGAAGAACCTTGCCCAGGGGATCCTCGCGATCGGCTCGCGCCTCGACGTGCAGGGCTCCCAGATCCAGGACAACTCCAAGAACGGGATCCACGCCCAGGCCGGATCCACGGTCAACGTCGGCGGCCAGACGAAGATCCTCGGCAACGGAGAGAACGGGATCCTGATCGACGCCTCGACGGCGACGGTCACCGAGTCTGAGATCTCGGGGAACCACCTGAACGGCCTGAGCGGCACGGGCAAGTCCGACTCCACGCTGAGCAAGACGAAGATCGCGGAGAACGCGCTGGATGGCGTCCTCCTCGCCGACGCCAAGGCGACCCTCGTCGACTGCTTGGTGGACAAGAACCGCGCGAACGGTGGGCACGCAACCGCGAGCGGCCTCCTGATCGTAGAGGCGACGCAAGTCACCGGGAACGCTGCCGAGGGCGTTCTCGCCGAGAACGCGGCGGTTGAGACCAAAGGAAGCGAGATCCGCGCGAACGCACTGAACGGCGTTCATGCCATCGCCTCCTCGGCGAAGCTCGACACGACCGTGATCGCGGACCATCCGCAGAACGGCGTCCTGCTCGACACGAGCTCCGCGACGATGAGCTCCTGCCAGGTCTTGACCAACGACGCCGAGGGGATCCTCGCCCAGAAGTCGAAGCTCATCGTCACCGACTCGACCATCGACAAGAACAAGAAGAACGGCCTTCTGATGACGAACGCGACCGCCGACGTGACCGGGACGAAGGTCACGGACAACGGCATCCGTGGAATCGACGCGAGCGCTAACTCCAGCCTCTCCGCGACGACGACCCTCGTCTCCGGCCACCCCAACGACGGGGTCCTCGTCCAGAACAGCTCTGCTGACCTCCTGCAGAGCCAGATCAAGGAGAACCGGGCCCGCGGCCTCGGCGCGGTCGTCTCGACGGTGGTCATGGACACCTGCGAGGTCTCAGGGAACACGGCGCAGGGGATCGACCTCTCGAACTCGGTCGCCGACCTGACGGCAACGCAGCTCCTTCGCAACGGCGGGCGTGGCCTCGACGCGCGCGACTCGACCGCGTCCCTCGTCGGCTGCACGGTCACCGGACAGACCGCGGAGGGGATCGCCCTCACCAACGCCGCCGCCGGCCTGGAAGGGACGAAGGTCGACCAGAACAAGAGCTACGGGATTCTCGCCCAGAACTCGGTGGCCGCCCTGTCGGGTGGGAGCGTCTCTCAGAACGAGAAGGACGGATTCTACCTCACCAACGCCTCCATCGACGCGAAGCAGGTGGCGATCAACGCCAACCGCGGCCACGGGATCAAGGCCGAGTCGTCGAAGGCTGCCCTGGCGGACTGCACCGTGACCAACAACACCCAGGACGGCCTCTTCCTCAAGTTCTCTCAAGGGTCGGCCGAGCGGACGAAGATCCAGAAGAATGGAGGCTACGGGATCGAGGCCGAGGAACGCTCGCGCGCCGGCCTCTCGGCGAGCGAAGTCTCCGGTCACCCCAAGGACGGGATCAAGCTCACGGACTCCAACGCGGACATCCGCTCGACGCAGATCAAGGACAACAATGGGGAAGGCGTCCTCGGGACGAACTCCCAAGTGAAGCTCCTCGACTCGAGCGTCATCTCCGGGCACCCCAAGAACGGGATCTCTCTTGCGAGTGGGTCGGCCGAGGTGCGTGGCTCCACGATCACGCGCAACGGCATCCACGGGATTCTTGCCCAGGGCTCGATCCTCGTGATGGCGAGCTCTCAGGTGACCGACCACCCCCAGGACGGCCTCTCGCTCTCGGACTCCAAGGCGGACGTCGAGACGACGACGATCTCCCAGAACGACCGGCGCGGCATCCACGCCCAGGAGAACTCGGAGGCCAAGCTCTCGAGCGTTACCCTGACCAAGAACGGCGAAGAGGGCGCTCTGCTGGAGACGAGCTCCCTGGAGGCGAAAGGGAGCCAGATCAAGGCGAACGGGACGAGCGGCATCGTCTGTGCAAGCGGGAGGGTCTCGTTGCGCGGGACGACGGTCGCCGACCACCCGAAGAACGGACTCCAACTCTTCTCCTCCACCGCGGAGGTCGTCGACTCCGCCTTGACCGGAAACGATGGCTACGGGCTGGACGCCCAGGCGGCCTCCACGGCGACCTTCTCCGGCTCGCAGGTGACCGACAACGGCCAGGACGGGATTCTGCTTGCGGCCTCGGCGGCGAACCTGGAGAGCACGAAGGTGTCAGGGAACCGCCCCACCGGAATCTCGTCCACGGACGGGATCCTCAACCTGGGGAAGGCCAGCGAAGTCTCCGGGCACCCAGGCGACGGGATCTCCCTCACCACGAGCGCAGCCAAGCTCCTCGATTCGACGATCAAGGACAACGGCGGGCACGGCGTGCGCGCCAGCGCCTCCAAGGCGACCCTCGAAGGGACGATCGTCTCCGGGAACGCCCAGAACGGGCTCGACCTCACGGGCAGCACCGTCACGGCGGGGACCTGCCAGATCACGGGGAACCGCGGCTCGGCCGTTGTGGCCCGCGAACGGTCACGGGCGAGCCTGGTCGGGAGCAAGGTCTCGGGGCATCCACAGGACGCGGTCGTGCTCGATTCGAGCTCCGCAGCACTGGAGGATAGCTCCGTCGAACAGAACGGCGCCCGCGGGATCGTCGCCACGAACGGGAGCCTGACCGTCTTGGGGACCACGATCTCTCGCCAGGGGGGTGTCGCGATCTGGCTTGAGGACTCGCGCGCGGACGTGAAGAGCTCTCAGATCGAGAAGAACGGCGGCCAGGGGCTCCTCGCCACGCGGTCGACGGCCACCCTCTCCGACTGCACCGTCTCCAACCACCCGGCTGAGGGGATCTCGCTTTCGGAGGCCTCCTTGGATCTCGTGGGGAGCCTCGTCACCGGGAACCAAGGATCGGGGATCGTGGCCAAGGAGTCGCAGATCAACGTCTCCGGGAGCACCGTCTCCGGGAACCGGGACTACGGCTTCGATCTCCTGAAGAGCTCCGCCGTGGTCATGGACGGGTCGGAGGTGACCGGAAACGGAAACATCGCCGTGCACACCCTCTCCTCGACCCTGACTCTCTTGGACGCGAAGGTGAGCGATCACCCGGCAACAGGCGTCTTCCTCGACAACTCGCCGGCCTCGGTCAGCGCCTCGCGGATCACCGCGAACAAGGGCTGGGGGATCGAGGTCACGAACCGCTCGGCCATGATGGCCTCCGATTCGAGCGTCACCGCGAACGCCCTCGGCGGAATCTCCCTGTCGAGCGCCGTCGCCGCCCTCCTCGGCGGCGAGGTAGGCCAGAACGACGGGCCCGGGATCAGCCTCGGGCTCCGCTCAGCCCTGATGGCGATCCGCGCCAAGATTGAGGGGAACCAGGGGAACGGCGTCCAGGTTGATGCCTCGTCGGCTCTCCTCCGCGGAGCGACGATCGCCGGGAACGCGGGACACGGGTTCGCCCTCACGAACGGATCCGTCCTCTCGCTCTTCCAGACCAAGGTTGCGGACAACACCCGCGACGGGATCCACCTCGAGGCGTCCCTCGCCGCGCTACGGTCGAGCGAGATCACCGGAAACGACGGGTTTGGCGTCTTCGCTGACCCGACGTCGACGGTCTCCGGGTACGGGAACACGATCTCAGGAAACGGAACGGACCTCTCGGGCGAGGTTCCGGCGGACATCACACAGGGACGGTAGCTGGAGAGACCGAGCACCGGTCGGGGCGGAGTTCGAGGCTCCGCCCCGCTTTCGTTCGGAGACCCTACGGGACGAGGCGCACGATCCGGAGCCCTTCTTCCCGGTCGGCGACGTAGGCATAGTCGCCCTGGACGAAGACGGAGGTCGCGCTGCCTGGGGTGTCGAGCTGCGCCGCCGGTGCCGGTGCGCGCGGGTCGGCGAGGCTGAGAGCAAGGAGGCCCGCGCTCCCATCGGCGACGTAGAGGGTACTCCCAGAAAGGAAGAGCCCCGTTGCCTCCCCCTGCGTGTCGTACTCGCCGACAAGGACCGGGCTCGACGGGCTTCCGACATCGACGACCTTCACCCCGCCGTAGCCACAGGCGACGTAGAGGTACGTCCCACTCTGCCAGAGGTCGTGCGCCTCCCCCGAAAGGTCAAGGCCCCCCACGACCGCTGGCTTGCGTGGGTCGCGGACGTCGATGAGCTCGATCCCCTCCTCGCCTTCGGCGACGAAGGCGATCCCGCTCCCCACGTAGACTGCCTCCGTGCTTCCGGCCGTCGCCACCTGCCCGACCACCTGGGGACTCGCCGCATTCCCGGCGTCAACGATGACCAGACCCCCGCGGTTGTCGGCGACGTAGGCGTACCGCCCCTGGACGAAGACGTCCTGCGCGGATCCCGCGGTGTCGACGACCGCCAACTCCCGCGGGGAGGTCGGAGTGGTGACATCCAGGGTCACGAGCCCTCCTCCTCGATCAGCAACGTAGGCAACGCGGCCCGCGAGGTCGAGAGAGCGCGCGTAGCCACGCGTGCTGTGGGACGCGACCTCACGCGGGGCGCTCGGATCCGAGAGGTCGACAACGAGGAGCCCCTTCACCCCCACGATCAGGTAGGCGAACGACTGGTCGACGCGGACGTCGACCGAGTAGCCGGCAGAGCTGAACGACCCGACCTCGTGCAGCTTGAGGACCGAGCCCAGGTCGATCGCGTACGCCCCGGCCGTCCCGGCACGCCCCGGGCGGACGAGGAGGAAGTAGGTTCCGGTCGCCGCGGCGGTCCAGGGGCGCTTCGTCTTCCCGGTTCGAGAGAGGGTCTCCTCCCACAGGAGGGTCATTCCGTCCGTCCCGTACAGAGAGAGCCGGACGTCGATCTCCGAGGCGGAGGAGAGAGAGAAGGTGTACTCCCCCTCCCCTGTCGCCGGGAACGAGAAGGCGTCCGCGTCGTCGGAGACCTCGATCCGGCCGCTCACGACGCCGCTTCCCGAGGCAAGCGGTGTGGCCGAAGCCGACTCCCCGCCGTGGTCGTCCCCGTACCCTTCCTTGCGGATCGAGATCTCATACCCCCCGGTCCCGATCGGTAGGGCGTGAGCGACGGCCACGAAGTACGTCCCGGAGGACGGCGCCTGAAAGACGATCCGCGACGCCCCCTCCACGCCCGAGTCGTCGTCCTGGGCGACGAGGGTCTGCCCGTCCTTGTCGTAGAGGGCCAGCACGGTGTTCATCCCGGCGGTCAGGTTCGACGTCTCGATGACGTAGACCCAGCTCGCCTCGACCACGAAGAGGAAGAAGTCGACGTCGGCCGGGGTCTCAATGAAGCCCGCGGCAGGAGAGCCGTCCGAAGGAATCGCCGTGGCCGTCGCGGGAGTGTCGCCGTGGTCGTCGGTCTGGACCATCCCGATCGACAGGTCATAGCACCCCGTCCCGCTGGTCGCCTGAGCGTGGCGGACCATGACGAAGTACGTCCCACTCGTCGGAGCCGTCCACTCGATCCGCGAGGCGCGGCCTCCGCCCGAGTCGTTGTCCACGGCGAGGATCGTCTGCCCGTCAGCTCCAAAGAGGTACAGGATCGAGTCCATCTCCGGGGAAAGGTGGCTCGTCTGAAGGAGGAGTCTCCTCCCGCCGACCGCGGAGAAGAGGAAGTAGTCGACGTCCCCGGGCGTCTCGATGCACCCCGCAATGAGCGCCCCGTCCGCCGGGACCGGCGTCGCGGCAAGCGGTGAGTTCCCGTGGCTGTCTTCGCCCATC
>CAYHBG010000075.1:3494-7194 GCA_964354815.1 uncultured Thermotogae bacterium | reverse complement strand
CCGAGCGGCATGTCGAGGAAGCGCCGGCCTCCGACGCCGGTGTCGAGGATGACGCGCTTCGGGTACTCCGCGGTCACCTCGCCGACGAGGGCCGCCTCCCGGCCGAGAGGGTGGGAGCGGAGGGCGGCGAGGACGGCGTCCGCCTTCTCCGGCGCGACGACGAGGATCGCCTTCCCCTCGTTCGCCACCTCGTAGGGAGAGATCCCGAGCATCCCAGAGAGAGCGCGCGCCTCGTCGCGGACGGGGATCGCCGCCTCGCGGACCTCGATCGTCGTTTTGGACTTCCTCGCCATCTCGTTCAGGGCCGCGGCGAGGCCGCCGCGGGTCGGGTCCTTCATCGCCTTCACCCCGCCCACGGCGAGGGCGCGCTCGATCAAGGGCCAGATCGGGGCGACGTCGCTCTTGAGCCCCGTCGTGAGCCCGTACTCCGGACGCGCGGCGAGGAGGGCCATCCCGTGATCGCCGATCGTCCCGGTGACGAGGACGCGGTCGCCGACCGCGAGGTCGGCGTCGCCGATCGCTCGCTCTGCGACCCCGATCCCGGTCGTGTTGATCACGATCCCGTCCAGTTCTCCCCTTCCCATCACCTTGGTGTCCCCGGCGACGAGGGGGCAGCCGACCTCGTCCAGGGTCGCGGCGAGCGAGTCGAGAAGGCGCTCCAGGACGTCGATCGGGAAACCCTCCTCGAGCACGAGGCCGAGGGTCATCGCCACCGGCCGTGCCCCCATGACCGCGAGGTCGTTCAGGGTCCCGGCCGCGGCGAGTCGGCCGATATCCCCGCCCGGGAAGAGGATCGGCTTCACCACGTGGCTGTCCGTGGTCACCACGACCTCGCCCGCCGGGAGGTCGAGCGTCGCCCCGTCGTCCATCTGATCCAGGCCGATCCGCCCGGCCGAACGGCGGGAGAAGCGCGGGAGGACGCGCTCCGTGAGGAGCTTCCCCGCGAGCTCCCCGCCTGCGCCGTGCAGGGGACCGATCCTCTCGTCTCGCTCGTCAGGCACTAGAGGATCCTCCCGCCGTAGCGGAACCCGATCGAACAGGCTCCCTCGCTGCCCACCATGCACGGCCCGACCGGGGTGAGCGGGGTGCAGCGGGAGGCGAAGAGGGGGCAGTCGGACGGGGCGGCGCGGGCGGTGAGGACCTCGGCGCAGCGGCAGCCGGGGATCTCGTCCTCTCCTTCCTCCGCCTCCACGGGGAATTGCTCCCGCGCGTCGAAGCGCCGGAAGGCTTCGCGCAGGCAGAAGCCAGAGGCCGGGATGGTCCCGATCCCGCGCCACAAGGCGTCCTCCGGCTCGAAGACCTCGTCGAGAAGGGCCTGCGCCTTCAGGTTCCCCTCGACAGCCACCGCGCGCGGGTAGGCGTTTTCCACCGCCGCCCGCCCATCGCGAACCTGACGGAGGAGGAGGGCGATCGCGTACAGGACGTCGAGGGGCTCGAATCCCCCGACGACGATCGGGATCGGGCGGCGCGCGACGACCTCTTCGTACGGGCGAAGGCCGATGATCGTCGAGACGTGCCCTGGGGCGAGGTAGCCGGCGATCCTCGTATCGGGAAGGCCGAGGAGAGCCTCCATTGCCGGCGGGATCCGCTTGTGGGAAACGAGGACCGACAAGTTCGCCGGGGGCCGGTCGAGGAGGACAGCTGCCGTCGCCGGGGCGGTCGTCTCGAAGCCGACGGCAAAGAAGACGACCTCGCGGTCGCTCTTCCGGGCGATCCCGACCGCATCCGCGGCCGAGAGGACGGTCCGCACGTCCGCCCCGCGCGAGCGGGCCCCCTCGAGCGTCTGCCTCGTCCCCGGAACGCGAGTCATGTCCCCGAAGGTGCACAGGATGGCCCCCGCCTCGGCGACCTTCACCGCGCGATCGATGTCGCGCGTCGGGGTCACGCAGACCGGGCACCCCGGGCCCTCGAGGACCTCCACTCGCTCCGGGAGCAGGCGGCGCAGGCCGTGCTGGGCCATGGCGACCTCGTGCGTCCCGCAGACGTGGACGATCTTCACTGGCGACGGCGGGGCGAGGAGAAAGATCGCGTCGGCGAGGGACCGGGCGCGGTCAGCGTCCGAGAAACGAAACGGGCGGGTCATCGCCCCCCGGCCTTGCCGTCCGTCGCCGGCGCGGCGCGAAGCGAGGCGGCGAGCTCGTCGAACAGGCGGAGGGTCTCCTGCGCGTCCCCCACGGACAGGCGGCGGAGGGCGAACCCGGCGTGGACGAGGAGGTAGTCCCCCACCACGACGGGCTCAGGGAGGGCGTCGAGGCGCGCCCGCGCCTGCACGCCGTCGTAGTCGACCGTCGCCTCGTTCCCCTCGATCCGGACCACTTTGGCCGGCGCTGCTAGGCACATCGCGCGATCACGGCGCGATGATACCCTGACCGCTTGTCGCTCCCCAGCCTCGCCGGTACCCTGGTCCTCGTAGGGAGAGGCAATGGGAACGAGCCACGAAGAGGTCTACGACGTCGTCCGCCGGATCCCTCGCGGGAGGGTGGCGACGTACGGCACGGTCGCGCGCCTGGTCGGGCCGCCGTGCGGGGCTCGCCAGGTCGGTTGGGCCCTCGCCGCGCTGCGCGACGACCGGGTCGACCCTCCCGTCCCGTGGCAGCGCGTGGTGAACGCGAAGGGAACCTCCAGCCTCGGCGCGGAGCAGTTGGATCTTCTTCGCGAGGAAGGGGTCGAGGTGAGCCGCGAGGGGCGGATCGACCTTGGCCGCTTCGGCTGGGACGGGACGGACGCAGTCGAGAAGGGAGAGCGGGATGGGTTCTCCCTCTTCTCCTGAGCAGCGCTCCGCGCGATCCGAGAAACGAGCAGCCGAGGGGAACCGGGACCTCCGGCTCCGCTCCTGCTTGTCTCTCCCCGCGGGCCCGTTAGAATGCTGGATCAAGGGGGGATCGCCATGAAGAAGGTCGTTGTGCTCCTCGTCATCGCGTCACTCGCTGCCCTTGTCGGCGGCTGCTTCGGGCCGGTCGTCCGCCCAGCCGTGGGCTTCTCCGCCTGCCCGATCGGGTGGAATGGGCTCCTCGAGTACCAGTTCAACTCGACTTCCTCGACCGTTCCCAACCACTACCTCACGTTCTTCGTCTGGGACTTCGGCGACGGGACGGTCCTCCAGGACTACTCCGGCTACGTCACGCACCGCTTCGCCGAGGAGGGGACCTACGCCATCACGCTCACCGTCACCGACGACCGCGGGGTCACGGGGACGGTAACGCAGGAGGTAGCGGCGATCGAAGTGGCGACGATCGGCTCCTACCAGCTATCCCTCGGCTACCCAGCCAGGGCGACCGGGGACGTGCAGAACCGGTGGAGCGGGGTCTTGCACTCGGTCGTCGTGAAGGCCAAGTTCTACAACGCGGACGGCGTGAGACTGACCGAGGGGACGGTCGAGGTGACGGAGGTCGAGCCCGGGGAGCGGGTCCGGT
Organism: uncultured Thermotogae bacterium; assembly: GCA_964354815.1. GTDB lineage: Bacteria > Bipolaricaulota > Bipolaricaulia > UBA7950 > UBA9294 > CAYHBG01. Next base: position 3,781 of record CAYHBG010000075.1, on the reverse strand, counting down.
TCACGATCGAGGCCGGGGAGTCCTCGACCCAGATCGCGAGCGCCAAGGTCTCCGTCCAGTCCTTCTCTGCCGACTGCCCCGGCGGGCCGATCCCGCCCTGGCCCGTGGATGAGGGTCGTCGCTGATCTCCACCTCCACTCGCGCTTCAGCCGGGGGACGAGCCCGGGGCTCGATCTTCCCACTCTCGCCCGCGCGGCGCGGCTGAAGGGGGTCGGTCTCCTCGGGACCGGGGACTTCACCCACCCGGCGTGGGCGGCCGAGCTCGAGCGGGGGCTCGTCCCTGCCGG
>CAYHBG010000075.1:0-3394 GCA_964354815.1 uncultured Thermotogae bacterium | reverse complement strand
ACTTCACCCACCCGGCGTGGGCGGCCGAGCTCGAGCGGGGGCTCGTCCCTGCCGGAGACGGAGTCTACACCCACGGAGGGACGAGCTTCCTCCTCACGGGGGAGGTCTCGGCGGTCTGGACCGAGGGCTATCGGGGGAGGAAGGTGCACCTCCTTCTCCTCGTTTCTTCCTTGGAGGCGGGAGAGAAGGTCCGGCGCGCTCTGGCTCGCCTCGGTCGACTCGACGCGGACGGCCGGCCCGTCTTGGGCATTTCGGCTCGCGGCCTTGCCGCACGCGTTTGGGACGCCGCACCGGAGACCGTCGTCATCCCGGCCCACGCCTGGACCCCGTGGTTCTCCGTGTTCGGGTCGCGGTCCGGGTTCGACTCCCTGGAGGCGTGCTTCGGGGACCTCTGCGGGCGCATCTTCGCCCTCGAGACAGGACTCTCCAGCGACCCGCCGATGAACCGACGCATCTCCTCCCTCGACCGGCTCGCGCTTGTCTCCTTCTCTGACGCCCACTCCCCCGGGACGATCGCGCGCGAGGCGACCCTGTTCGACGTCCCGGACCTGTCTTTCCCCTCCCTTGTCTCTGCCCTGCGCTTGCGCGACCCGGAGCGCCTCCTCGGGACCATCGAGTTCCTTCCCGAGGAAGGGAAGTACCACTTCGATGGGCACCGGCGGTGCGGCGTCGCCCTCTCCCCTGCCGAGTCGCGCGCGAGAGAGAACCTCTGCCCCGCGTGCGGGAGGCTCCTCACCCTCGGCGTCCTCCACCGGGTCGAGGATCTTGCCGACCGGGAAGAAGGGACGGGACCGGTGGACTCCTTCCGGCACCTCGTCCCGCTTGAGGAGGTCCTCGCGCAGGCTCTCGGGGTCGGAACAGGGACGAAGCGAGTGGCCGGAGAGTACGGCCGGCTTGTGGAGTGCTTCGGGAGTGAGCTCGCCGTCTTGCTTGACGCCTCGGACGAGGACCTCGCCAACGCGGCCTCCGGCCGCGTCCTCGAGGCGATCCTCACGGCAAGGCGCGGGGAGGTCCGGGTCGAGCCCGGCTACGACGGGGTCTTCGGGAAGGTGCGGATCGCCTTCGCGGAGGAAGAGGAGGACCTGCGCCTGTTCTAGAACGCGGCCGTCACCCGCTCGCGCAGGCTCGCCTTGACCGGCTCCGGAACGAAGGCCGCCTCGGCACTGGAGAGAAGGATCTTCTTCACCGTCTCCTTGGGAAGGGAGAAGGCCTCGATCACCCGGCGGAGTTCCTCGGTCGAGGAGGTCTGCGACATGAGGCGGTTGTCGGTGTTGAGCGTGACCGGGATCCCAAGTTCGAGGTAGCGCCGGAGCGGGTGGTCGGCGAGCGTCCTCATGAACCCGGAGATGTGGAGGTTGCTCGTGGGACAGACCTCGAGCGGGACGCCCTCTTCGGCGACCCGGCGCTCGGTCGCCTCGTCCTGGTAGAGGTAGACGCCGTGCCCGATCCGCTCCGCGCCTAGGTCGAGAGCGTCCCGAATGTGCTCCGGGCAGCACCCTTCTCCCGCGTGCAAGGTCAGGTGGAGGCCTGCGTTGAGCGCCATCTCGATCGCCCGGCGATGGAGGGAGCACGGGAACCCGCGCTCGGGGCCGGCGAGGTCGAAGGCGACCGCGCCCTGGTCGGCGTACGCTGCGGCGAGGCGGGCAGCCTCTTCGACGCGCGCTGACTTCTCGTGCTTGAGGCCGCAGACAATGAGCCCGGTCCGGATCGGGTAGCGTTCTTCCGCCCGTCGCATCCCCTTGAGAACGGCCTCCATGACGCGCTCGGGCGAGAGGCCCCGCGCGAGGTGGAGGAGCGGGGCGAAGCGGATCTCGATGTAGACAACGTTCTCGCGCGCCGCGTCCTCGACGAGCTCGAAGGCCACCCGGTCCAAGGCCTCCGCCGTCTGGAGAAGGGCGACCGTGACCCGGAACGCCTCGAGGTAGGTCTCAAGAGGGCAGGGGACCGGGGGGAGGACGGCGCGCTCCGCGTCTGGAGGAAGGGCGCAGCGCTCCTTCGCTCCAAGCTGCGCCAAGAGGGCGTGCACCGTCGTCTGGCGGAGTGACCCGTCGAGGTGGACGTGCAAGTCAAACTTGGGCAGTCCGTTCAGCCACACAGCGGTCATGGTCCGAGCATCATCCGTCAAGGAGGGCGTTCTGGCAACCAGATGCCGTCTTGCCCCGTTCCCGCGACGTTGCGTACACTTCCGCGAGGTCGGTCGGCCGGTCGGGTGTGCTCGCCAAGGAGGTTCTGATCTCTACGGTCAACGTCGTCTTCTCCGTCGCTGGGGGTCTCGCTCTCTTCCTCTATGGCCTGCGCGTGCTGTCCGAGGCCCTGAAGAGAGCAGCGGGGGAACAGATGCGCGTGTTGCTCGAGCGCCTCACCGGCAAGGCGTGGCGAGGAGCCCTCGTGGGGGCCGCGACAGCCGGAATCTTGCAGAGTTCGAGCATGACGATGGTCCTCTTGATCGGCCTCTTGAACGCCGGGGTCCTGACGCTCTCGCAGGGGATCGGGGTGATGCTGGGGGGCGAGATCGGGACGACCCTCACCGCGCAGCTCATCGCCGTCAAGATCGGCCTGTACTACCTCCCGATCATCGCCGTGGGGGCTCTCCTGTGGACCCTGTTCCCGACACGCCGCGTTGGAGACGTCGGCAAGGTCTTCCTTGGCTCGGGGATCGTCTTCCTGGGGATGAGCATCCTCACGTCGGGCGTCGCCGGAGTGGCCAACTCGCCGACGGTGCTGAACTTGCTCGCCTCCTGCGGGACGAACGTCTGGCTGGGGGCGGTGGTCGGGGCGGCGGTGACGGCGTTCATTCACAGCTCGGCCGCGACGACGGCGATGGTCATCGCGCTGGGGTCGGCCGGCCTCCTTACCCTCCCCGCGGCGATCGCGCTTGTCCTAGGCGCCAACGTGGGGACCACGTTCACCGGGCTCATCGCCTCGATGGGATCATGCCGCACCTCGCGCCAGCTCTCCCTCACGCAGATCCTGGTGAACGTCGTTGGTGCCGTGGCCGCCCTTCCTCTGGTCCCGCTCTTCGCCCGGTTCATCGTGACGACCTCGCCCAGCCTCCCGCGCCAGATTGCCAACGCGCACAGTGTGTTCAATGTCGCGAGCACCCTCGCCTTTCTGCCCTTGGTCGGGGCCCTCGTTTGGCTTGCGGAGAGGGTTGTCCCTGGCCGGGGGGCGACGACGGTCGTGGCGCCTCGATCCCTCGGCCGGGAGCTCTTGCGCACCCCGTCGATCGCCGTCCAGCAGGCGAAGAGTGAGCTCCTGCGCATGGGGAAGCTGACCGAGGAGATGCTCCAGATCTGCGAGGACGGGATCCTCCGCAAGCGCTCCTCGACGCTCGCGGCTGTGGCCGAGAAGGAGGAGGAGGTGGACGCCCTCCGTCGGGCGATCGACGACTTCC
>CAYHBG010000074.1:0-7263 GCA_964354815.1 uncultured Thermotogae bacterium | reverse complement strand
TGATGGAGATCGCGGACACCCAGGTGTACGACGGGTCGACGATCAAGATGTACTTCCTCGACCGTCAGGGGAACCGCGTGACAGGCTACGTGAACTCGGACTGCGTGTTCGTGGAGGTCGTCGATCCGGATCAGGACGAGGACCAGTATCGCCGCGAGCGCGTGGACGGGTACTGGGACGGCGGGCAGAACTGGCCGTTTGGGCCGCTGGCGCTGAACGGTTGGGACTGCGGACCGGCTGGAACTTTGGAGCATCCGATCAACGTCCTCCTCGGCGACACGGACATCTTCGAGAGCGCGCCGCCGGTCTTTGAGGAAGCGGACGCTCCGGCCTCGGCGCCGAAGCTGTACGTGCTGAATCCGCGCAATGGTCACTGGGCGGCGATCGACATCATGGAGACGGGTGTGGCGACGGGCGACTTTGTGTCCGTCATCTGCATCGATCTCGTGAGCGTGTACACGTGCGTCCCGACGCTCCAGGTGCTGCCTGGGGACACGGTGATTGCGGCGTACATGGATCCGTCGAACCACAGTGACTCGGCGTTCATCTCGATCAAGGTCGGGGTGGGCGGCGGTGGGACCCCGCCGGGTCAGGCGTCCAAGACGGACTTTGTGGACGCGACCGGGAACGTGGTCGCGAGCTACACGGACGCGGACAGCGTGTATGTGAAGGTGAAGGATCCGAGCCGCGCTGGGGCGACGACGCTCCAGGATGTGGTGAAGATTGGGACGCTGAAGTTCGACCTCGCGCCGCTCGCCGGTGCGACGACGGACACGTTCATCACGGCGGCGATCACGCTTGCGGAACTGGGAGCAGAGGCCGGCGACTCGATCACGGCGACGTACACGGATCCGATGGATCCGGCGGACACGTCGTCGGACACGATCACGATCGTGGCCTCGAAGCTGAGCGTGACGAAGTTCATCGCCACGCCGAACCCGTTCTCGACGCTGGTTGCGTTTGGCTACGTAGGGTCGGGGATCGCGACGACGTTTGAGGTTGCGGTGTACGACCTGTCCGGGCACGTGGTGTGGTCGGAGACGAAGGCGAACGTGACGAAGGTTGAGTGGAACGGTAAGAACGAGGCTGGGGCGTCTCTCGCCAACGGCGGGTACCTCTACGTCGTGATGGCGACGGACGGGACGAACACCTTCACCGGCAAGGGCACGGTGTTCATCAACAGATAACAAGAGAGCGGGACCTCCCGGGGCGGGGCGACCCGCCCCGGAGGATCCCGACTTCCGAAGGAGGAAGGGAGCACAATGAAGCGAGTGATCGGTGCGAGCCTAGCTCTCCTCATGGTCCTCTCCGCCATTGCCCTCGCTGACGGTGTAGGTGCGTTCAGCGCGTTCAAGAGTGGGGTCGGTGCGCGGGCCTTGGCCATGGGTGGAGCGTTCGTGGCGGTCGCGGATGACGCGACGGCCGTGCTGTGGAACCCGGCGGGTCTGGCGCAGGTCGCGGACACGCGGATCTCGGGGATGACGACCGATCTCTACGGACTGGGAGTGACCCACCAGTACGTAGGGGCGGTGACGACGTTCGCGAATCTCGGGATTGGACTTTCCTGGGAGCGGGCGGCGGTGGGCGGCCAAGAGGTCTCGGGCACCGGGACGGTGGGCGGCGCGTTCACGTGGAACGAGTCGCTGATCCTGGGGACCCTGGCGACGAACATCATGGACATCGCCCTGGCTGGGGTGAGCCTGAAGTACTACATGGCGGACAGCGGCCTGGGGGACAGCGCGAGCGGGATCGGGTTTGATCTCGGGGTGCTGGTGAACCTGGGCGACCTGTTCGTCTTGGGAGTGAACGCGGCGGACCTGGGCGGGACCAAGGTGAGCTGGGACGGCGGAGCGACGGACATCGTCTCTGGTCTGTACAAGGCTGGGGTCGCGATGAAGCTCGTCGACGGGAAGCTCGTCCTGGCAGCGGACATGGACTTTGTGGGGACCGACCTTGGGGACGCGCACATGGGGATCGAGTTCCAAGTGGTGGACGCGCTGGCGCTGCGGGCCGGGGTTGTGCTGACGGACGCGTTCCAGAACTACCGCTTTGGCGTGGGCGCCGGGATCAACGTGGCGGGCCTGTATGTGGACGCGGCGTACATCCTGGAGGGGACGCTGGGGAATACGCTGATCCTGTCGGCGGAGTTCTCCTTGGGCGACCTCCTCGGCGGCAGCGAGACAACGGTTGGAGTCGAGTAAGACCAAGAGCAGGTTCTAGATTTTCGCTTCGCAGGCGAGCGGGGGGCGACGGCCCCCCGCTCGTCTTTCCCCTCTTCGGAGAGGAGGCGGTCTAGAGGTCGGGCCGGCCTTCCTGACCCGTGTCTCCTGGGTCGCGGACACGGGGACGCCCGGGAGGCCGCGCCGATCGGTTGACTTGCGCTTTCCCCCCGCTTAGGGTATGAGCAGACTGGTGACTTCTGTCTCTTGACGAAGGAGGCGCAAGGTGAGAGACCTGGACAAGACGGCGCGGCTCATCCGCTGGGGGCTGGGGCTCGCGCTCCTCGTCGCCCTAGCCGGCGGGCTGACGGGGTGTTGGTGGCTGTTCATCAACGAGGCCCCCACCGCCGCGTTCACCGCGAGCGCGACGACCGGGCAGGCCCCGCTGGCAGTGAACTTCAGCGCGATCCTGTCCACAGACCCGGATGGGACGGTCACGGACTTTGAGTGGGGCTTCGGCGACGGGGCGAACGGGACCGGCGAGACAGCCTCCCACACCTACACGGCGGGAGGGACGTTCACCGTCGTCCTGAGGATCACCGACAACGACGGCGCGCAGGCGACGGCGCAGAAGACGATCAACGTCGCACCCCCGGAGCCGCCTGGCCCCGCGGCGCGGTTCACGGCCTCGCCGTCGTCGGGGACGTCCCCGCTCTCGGTCACGTTCGACGCGACAGGGACCACCTATCCCCTCACTCCGCTCAGCTACACCTGGTCGTTCGGGGATGGAGGAACCGGGGCGGGCGCCACGCCGTCGCACCTGTTCGTCAGTTCGACCGCGCGGACGTACACGGTCACCCTGACCGTGCGGGGACCGGACGGGAAGACAGGGACGGCCACGGGGACGGTGAGCGTCACCGGCACCGGTGGGGGAGGCACGACGACCGGCGCGCCGAGCGCGCGGTTTGCCATCCTGTTCGACGACCCAGGGCCGCCGGCGGTGGTGGACTACACCAACACGCAGGTCGCGCCGGTGCGCGTGTGGCTCGACCCAGGGGACTCCAAGGCGGCCACGGGGCGAACGATCGCGAGCTACGCCTGGAGCTTCGGCGATGCGGGGGCGACGTCGTCGATCGGGCCGGACATCCAAGAGCACACGTACAGCACCGGTCAGACGTCGAAGGCGTTCTCGGTGACGCTCGTCGTCATCGATGACAAGGGAGCGAACAACTCGATCACCAAGACCGTGACGGTCAAGAACTATCAGCCGGTGGCGGGGTTCGAGGTCGCCGATGCCCTGGACTACGTCGCCGCTCCGGTCGCGGACGCCAACTGGTGGACGGACGACGACGACGGGGCGAACGACAACCGCGTGACGTACAAGGGCGTAGCGACCGGCAACCGCAGGGTGTGGATCCGGTCGCAGCAGATCGAGAGCTCGGCGTGGCTGCTCAAGGACCACGACGATCCCACTCCCAACGGCGCCAACGCCAAGCCGGCCGAGTTCAGCAGCGCGGACGGGAACAACATGTGCTTCGATCCTGAGGGGCAGACCTGGGAGGCGGGCACTGCGCCGGCGTGGTTCCCGAACCGCGCCTGGGGCATCCGCCAGCTCAAGATCCAGTGGGGCGACGGGACCACGGACTTCATCCCGTTCCTGGACGCCGCCGACACGACGACGAGCCACGTCTACGACTTCGGCGGCACCGTGGCCTCCTGGACGATCACGGTGACGGCGATCGACTACCTGGGTGCCGAGAGCGCCCCGTTCCAGCGAACGATCACGATGACTGAGGCGTTGTAGTCGGGCTACGGAGGAGCGAGGGAGGATGAGATGACGACTCGCCGGAGGTTCCTCGCGGCGCGGGCGGTCGCGGTCGCCGCCCTCGCGGCCTCCCTCCTCCTCGGGGCGAGCTGCCTGTTCTTCAACCAAGCCCCCACGGCACGGATCTCGGCGAGCGCCACCACGGGGACGTCCCCCCTCGGCGTCCGTCTCGATGCGTCCGCGTCGACCGACGACGGGAGGATCTTCAACTACCACTGGAACTTCGGAGACGGCGGGAGCGCGTACGGGGCTGAGGTCAGTCACACGTTCCTCGCCGTGGGGGAGACGAGGACCTGCACGGTGATCCTGACGGTAACCGACGATCAGGGGCTGACCGACGAGGCGCGGCAGACGATCGAGGTCCGGCCCGGCCTGACCCCGGACGAGAGGCCGCTCACGGCGCGGATCACCTCGACCGAGACCCTCGGCGCAGCCCCCTTCTCGATCACCTTCGATGGGTCGGACTCTACCGGCATCGGTCGCCCGATTGAGCTCTACCGCTGGGATTTCGGGGATGGAGAGACGGCGGCCGGCGAGGTCGTGACGCACGTCTTCGGCCCGGACTTCACGAGCTACTTCACGGTCCAGCTCACGGTCGTCGACGACGAGGGGCGGCAGGGAGCGGCGTCGGTGGTGGTCACGGTGCTCGTCGCCGAGGCAGGGGCCGAGGAGGCGCCGCACGCGGAGTTCACGGCCTCCGAGCCGAAGGTGATCTACGAGTCCCCGTCGCCGCCAAACCCGCCCTCGATCTTCGAGGTGGAGCTGAACCCCGAGGGGTGCTGGGCCGCGGCCGGCGAAGAGATCATCTCCTACATCTGGAACTTCGGGGACGGGAAGGCGGCGACCTCCACGGACAACGAGCCGATCACCCACCTCTACACCTCGGGTGCCCCGAGCCACAGCTACGTCGTCACTCTGACGGTCGCGGACTCGCAGGGGCTGACGGACACGGCGACGCGGAACCTGACCGTCGCTCAACCCACCGACTGAGAGGACGGAGGGTGGGGCTCGTGCCCTTGTGCGTGAGCCCGCTTCGGGCTTAGAATCACCCCAAACGCGCGAGGAAGGTGCCCCGAATGCGAAGTCGAGCAGCGTTTCTCTTTGTTCTCTCCGTGTGTCTCGTGGGGATGACGGGCTGCGTTCTCACCGGCCCACGGGCGGAGTTCACGGCGAGCCCGTGGTTCGACTACCCGCCGCTCGAGGTGGCCTTCGACGCCTCGGCGTCGACGAGCCCGAACGGGGAGATCGTCGCCTACGACTGGGACTTCGGCGACGGAGCGACCGACGAGGGCCGGACCGTGAACCACACCTTCGACGAGAAGGGAGTCTACCCGGTCACCCTGACGGTCACGGACGCATCGAACGGGGTGGCCCAGGTGACGCACAACGTCCAGGCGCTCAGCCTGCCGCCGGTGGCGGACTTCACCTACAGCCCATACATGGCGACCAAGGACACGGCCGTGACGTTCGATGCGTCGCTCTCGGCGGACCCCGACGGGGAGATCGTCGACTACATCTGGAGCTTCGGCGACGGGTCGGCGGACGCGGGGGTCGTGGTCGAGCACCTCTTCACCGTTCCGATGAAGTACACGGTGCGGTTGACGGTGGTCGACGACGACGGGGTGAGCGATTCGACCGAGAAGCAGGTCACGATCACCGGCTGCGGCGACTGCGGTTCCTGAGGCAGCCAGGAGAAGGGGACGGCCGGATCTCCTGACGGGAGGACCGGACGCGGTTTTCGAGGTCCTGTCGTTTCTCGTCTCCGCTGAGACCCGCTACGGGTTCGAGCAGTTTTCGATCGGGCAACCTCCGACGGCCGTCGCCGTCCTCCCGCCCTCGTCGGTGACGGTGAGGCGGACGACGAACAGGCCGGATCGGCTGTAGGCGTAGTCGACCGTGGCGCCGCTCCCCGTGTTTCCGTCCCCAAAGTCCCAGTGGTAGAGGACGATCCGGCCGACCGCGGCGCGGGAGGCGCTCCCGTCGAAGTGGATCGGCTGGCCGACCCTCCCGCCGGAGCAGGAAGGAAGGCCCGTGATGACGGCGAGCGGGACGTCCCCTCCACCGCCGCACCCCCCTCCACCGCAATCCTCCTTCTGGACGGTGATCCCGTGGTGGACCGTCGCGGTCACGCCCGCGTTGTCGGTCACGGTGAGGGCGACGACGTAGCTCCCTTCCACGGCGTAGGTGTGGGAGATCTTCACCCCGGTCCCCCTCTCCCCATCCCCGAAGTCCCAGGCGAAGGACGTGATCGTCCCATTGGGGTCGTAGGAAGCCGTGGCGTCGAAGTCGACCTCGTCCCCGGCGTGCGGGGCGTCGTCGGAGAGGGCGAGGTTCGGGACCGGCGGGGGGTTCTGAACGACGACGGCGAGCTTTTCTGAGTCCGCCTTCCCCTCCGCGTCCACGACGGTCAGCTTGACCAGGTACGTCCCCGGGTAGAGGTAGGTGTGGGTCGCGGTGAGTTCGGACCGGGGCGCCGTGTCGTGCGGATCGCCGAAGTCCCAGAAGTAGGCGGTGACCCCCCTGTCGTCGTGGGAGTAGCTGGCGCTGAAGCGCACGGTGAGCGGGGCCATCCCCTGCGTATCGGAGGCATCGATCACGGCTTCGGGGATCTCGTTCACGAGCCCGCCGAAGAACTCGTCCAGGCTGCATCCGGAGAGGGTGAGAAGGGCGAGGGCGGCCGCGAGGCACAGGGCGCGCTTCATTGGCAGGTCCCTCCTTCCGGCAGGTCGGCGCTGCACGGGGGCCCGCCGAGGATGCGGATCGTCTCGACGTAGTTCGTCTTCCCCCCGTCGTTGTCGGTTACGGTGAGGACGACGTTGTACTCCCCCGCATACAGGTAGCGGTGCCTGACGGTCGGACCCTGGTCGTACGTCCCGTCGCCGAAGTTCCAGTCGTAGGCGACGATCTCCTCGTCGTCGGTGGACGCGGAGGCGTCGAAGGTGATCCACTCGCTCGCCCCGACGATGTAGCCGTCGTCCATCCGGCTCCTGGGGGCGTAGGAGAAGGACGCGGTCGGAGGCGGGTTCAGGGCGCGGACGACGAGGGAGCTCCTGCTCGACTTCCCGCGGGCGTCGATCACGGTCAACTCCACGGCGTACGTCCCGTTCTCCTCGTACTCGTGGGAGGCGACCGGCCCGCTTCCGCCGCCCCCGTCTCCGAAGGCCCAGACGTAGGAGACGATGTCCCCCTCAGGCGCGTAGGACAGCGTCCCGTCGAAGCTCGCCGTGAACGGGATCGTCGCCTCGGCCAAGGAGGCGGTGAAGATGGCCCTCGGCTCGC
>CAYHBG010000073.1:0-7267 GCA_964354815.1 uncultured Thermotogae bacterium | reverse complement strand
GTCTTCCCGCCTGCCTTCCTGAACATCCTTCTCACCTCCCCGACGAGCCTACCTCATGCAGCGCGGGCCCGCCAATCGCTCGACCGCCGGCGCAACCCTCCGAGGGGTGAGGCTGCGTTCCGTACCTGGAGGATGGATGCCCGGGCTCGGGCGGCCCGATACGGAACGCCCCCGGCGCGTCCCGCTCCCGACGGGCTTCTTCTCGCCCCGGCTCCGCGGCGTGCCCCGACACCACAGGACCCTCATCGCGCCTTCACGGGAGACACATACGCGTCGGGTACCTTTCTCGTCGCTGCAGAGGCGAAGCCTCTCACAGCGTACCTCCTTACGCAAGCCGAGAAAACGGCTGGGAAGGTCCCGCAACCTGAGAGCCTGTGGGACCTTCCTATTTCTAGGGCGGCACACGGCGCGCCCGGTGCGGCGGGTCACGGAGCCGGAGGGTCGCGTCTTGCGACGATCGATCCCGTTCCGACCTCGGGGCCGCAGGCCGCGAAGCGGTCCGTGTCGACGTCTCTCCGGGTCGAGGGACAGCGTCACCTACCTGTCACTTCCTCTCCACGCCGACTTCACACCCCTAGCGTAGATTCCAGTCCTGGAATGGAGAACGGGCGTTGGGGGTCGATGGAGGACCTCCCGACGGAAGACGGATAGGGACTTTCAGCGGAGGTGGACGTGAAGAATGCGGTGCTCTTCTTCGTGATGGGGGCTGTCGCCGTGGCGGCGTTGGCTGGAGGGGTGCTTGCCCTTCGTGGACGTGCCGCGGCTTCCTCTGCCGCACCCGTAGCGATCGCCCCGGGGACGGCAGGGGCGATGGCCGCCGCGCCGGGCGTGGCCCTGCCGACGACCGGGAGCGCCCTGGGAGCTGTGGCGTTGCAGGTCGCGGCGGGTGGGCCGAGCGCGGATGGCGTCATCCAGGACGGGGAATACCGCCACAAGGTCGTCGATCCGGAGACCCGGATGGCGCTCTCTTGGCAGAACGACAGCACGACCCTCTGCGTCGGCCTTTCGAGCCCCGGCACGGGGTGGGCGGCCGTTGGCTTCAGTTCCCAGGACGGGAAGAAGGGGTCCAACATTCTCATCGGGGCGGTCCGAGATGGGAAGGTGGTCCTGCAGGACCACATTGGCGAGAACCGGATCGACCACCGCCAGGACAAGGTCTCCTCGATTCTGACCGCCGGGGGGAGTGAGGCCGGAGGGGGAACGACGCTGGAGTTCTCGATCCCGCTTTCGAGCGGGGACGCGGAGGACGTGGCCCTCGTGCCTGGGCAGAACGTAGCCGTCATCCTCGCGTTCCAGACCACTTCCGATGACTTCAGCCGGGAGCACTCCGGCCGCTCCTCTTTGTGGATCACGCTCGATTGAACCGAGCACGGACGAGGCGAGCCTTCGCGTCTCTCTTGAGACGCGGAGGCTCGCGGATGGCCTCGTCTCCACGGTCCGACCTGCGGTTCCTTCGCCATCGACGCCCTCTCTCGTCTCGCCACAGGATGCTCATCTTCCCTTCGCGGCTGCTCCACAGAGGGCGCGTATCCTTCGCCTCGCTGGAGAAGAGGTGATGGCTCTTCACGGCTTACCTCCTTGCAGAAGCCGGATAGGCAACGGCCAGGAAGGTCCCACAATGCGAGAGCCTGTGGGGCCTTCTTGCTTTCCGGGGTCGGCGGCGAGGGTCGGTTATCCTTGCGGCGCAAGGTGCAATGGCGTCAGGCGAGTGCGGGAGGGGAGATGCCTGAGGAGAGGAGGACGGAGGAGTTCAAGGTCACAGGGGATGAGGTCCTGGCGAAGCTCAAGGAGCTCGTCCGCGAGGGGAACGTCCGGCACGTCGTGATCAAGAACGAGAAGGGGCAGACGCTCATCGAAGTCCCGCTCACGGTGGGTGCGGTCGGAGCGATTCTCCTCCCCGTGTGGGCGGCCATCGGGACGATTGCGGCGCTCGTGGCCAAGTGCACGATCGTTGTCGAGCGGGTCGACGCCTCGTAGGGTCTCCGAGGGGGCTCCTGGACGAACGGGCCTTCCTCGCCGGAGCGGGGCGGCGGAGGTCTCGGGAGGCGCCTACCGGGAGGTCGAGGACGGCCGGCTTCGCTCGAGGAGCCGGGGGACGAGCATTCCGAGGAGGATCAGGAATGCGCCCGCACCCTGCATCGGTGTGAGGGTCTCTCCCAGGAGAAGGAAGCCGCACAGGCCCGCGAAGACGGGCTCCATGGTGAACAAGATCGCGCTGTAGGTCGGGGTCGAGTAGACCTGGAAGCGGTTGTACAGCCAGAAGCACAGGACGGTCGCGAGCAGGCTCGTCACGAGGACAGCCTCGACGAGCTTCCCTGGCCAGGCGGTGGGGATCGTCTCGAAGACGAGGGTTCCGGCGGTTGAAAGCAGGGCGACGACGGCGACCTGGACGAAGAGGAGGCCGCGGTAGTCGTTTGTCCTGACGAAACGGTCGACGAGGAGGAGGTGGATGGCGAACGCCACCGCGCAGCCCACCGTGAGAAGATCGCCGACGTTGAATCCCGAGACCCCTCCCCGCGCAAGGATGAAGGTGACGAGGCCTCCGGCGGCCAGGAGGGCGCCGAGCCAAGGCCATGCACTCCCTCGCTCCCGTCCCGTGGCCCAGGCGAACAGGGGGACGAAGGCGACTCCCAGTCCGGTCAGGAGCCCGCTCTTCGTCGCGGTCGTGTAGACCAGTCCCCACGTCTGCAGCAAGTAGCCGGCGAAGAGGGCGAGGCCGACCAGAGCGCCCCGCGCGAGGGTCCTTCGGTCGGTCCGCGCGATCGCCCGCGGGAAGAGGAGCCCGAGGACGACCGTGGCGAGGAGGAAGCGTGCGGCGAGGAAGGCGAGCGGCCCGACGAGCCCCATTCCCTCCTTGACGAGGACGAAGGTCCAGCCCCAGATCGCGGTCGCGAGCAGGAGGGCGAGCGGGGCCAGGCGCTTCACCCGAGGTCCTTCGGCAGTTCGCCTCGCACGGCGCGCGGCGGGACGGTCGTGAGGTCGAGGATTGCGGAGGGATGGCCCCGCCCGCCACGGGGGTCCGAGACGAGAAGGTCGACCTCGGGGAAGGCGCGCGCGATCTCCTCGGCTGTCCGCAGAGGCGGCTCGCCCGCGCGGTTCGCGCTTGTGCCGAAGAGAGGGCTGCCCAGCCGACGCAGGACGTCGCCGAAGAAAGGGTGATTGGGGACGCGCACTCCGACCTTTCCACCGCGCACCGCGGAGACGGGCGCGTCGTCCCCAGCCGGGAGGAGCAGGGTGTACGGGCCCGGCAGGAGGCGCGCGACCATCTCCCGCGTCCGCTCGTCCAGCCGGGCAACGCGCGCCACGTCCTCGACCGAGGCGAGGTGGACGGCGAACGGCTGGTCGTCTCCACGTCCCTTCAGGGCTCGCACGCGGGCGACGGCGCGCTCGCTCCACGGATCCCCACCCAGGCCGTAGACCGTGTCCGTGGGGAAGGCGACGACGCCCGCCCGGGCGAGGAGGTCACCGAGCCAGACCACGAGGCGCGGCTCCGCCATCGACACGACGCTCGCGTTCATGCGCAGATGAAGTGGACGACGTCCCCGTCGCGGATGATGAAGTCGCGCCCGGCTCTCTGGACGTGTCCCCTATCGCGGAGGACCTTCTCCGACCCGGCGGCGACGAGCTCCTCGAGGTTCATCACCTCGGCAAGGACGAAGCGTTGCTCGAAGTCCGTGTGGATCCTCGCCCCGGCCTTGGGGGCGGTCGTCCCCTGGGGGATGGTCCAGGCGCGGACTTCGGGCCCCTCGACGGTGAAGAACGTGACCAGGCCGAGGAGCTTGTATCCGGTGCGGACAAGCTTTGCGAGGCCGGTCTCCGCGAGGCCGTACTCCGCGAGGTACGCCCGCCGTTCCTCCTCGCTCCCTGCGGCCTCGACGATCTCCGCCTCCAGGCGTCCGCGGACCACGATCGCCTCCGTCCCCCGCTCGCTCGCGATCCGCTCCACCTCGCGGGAGGACTCGGTCTCGCCGGCGTCGCCGGCGTTCGCCACGTAGAAGAGCGGTTTCCCGGTGAGAGGCGCGCTCTCCTTCAGGAGGTCTTCCACCTCGCGCTCGTGCGCCAGGGCGCGGAGTGGCGTTCCGGCGGCAACCCCGTCCTGAAGATGCTCCCAGGCTGCAAGGCGCGCCTGGGCGTGCTTGTCTCCGGTCTTCACCTCGCGCAGCAGGCGCTCCCGCACCCGGCCCAGGGTCTCGAAGTCCTTCAACAGGAGCTCGGTCTCGACGACCTCGATATCGCGCTTCGGGTCAATGTCTCCGGCGACGTGGGCGACGTTCGGGTCCTCGAAGCAGCGCACGACGTGGAGAATGACGTCGACGGCGCGGATCTCGGATAGGAACTGGTTCCCCATCCCCTCGCCCTGGCTTGCTCCGGCCACGAGGCCGGCGACGTCGATGAACTGGAGGTTCGTGGGGACCCGCTTCTTCTCTCGGAAGAGCGCGGCCAGCCGGTCGAGGCGGTCGTCTGGGACCGGGATCGTCCCCACGTTCGCCTCGATCGTGGAGAAGGGGTAGCTCTCCACCTTGGCGCCCCCGCCGGCCAGGGCGTTGAATAGGGTCGACTTCCCGGCGTTGGGAAGCCCGACGAGACCGCAAGAGAACCCCATCGCCCCTCCTTCGCCCGTACTATAGGCGGCCCGGCAGGGCCGGGCAAGGTGCGGCCGGAAGGTCGATCGGATAGGATGGCCCGCAAGGAGGAAAGATGGGTGAGGTGCGGCTCCCCGACCTCGGGGAGGTCGAAGACGTGACGGTCGTCGCCTGGCTCGTGGCGGAAGGGGACCGGGTTACGGCGGGCGAGGAGCTCGTCGAGGTGGAGACGGAGAAGACGACGTTCGTCGTCGAGGCGCCGGCCGCGGGGCGCCTCGTCCGGATCGCGAAGCGGGCAGGGGAGAAGGTACAGCGCGATGAGGTCCTCGCCGAGCTCGGCTAGCCTCTTGCCCGCCGTTCACCTTCCCCTGGGGAGGGCCGAGTACGGCGAGGTCCTCGCCTTGCAGCGCTCCCTGCACGGGGCGCGCGTCCGGGGCGAGATCCCCGACACCGTCCTCACTGTGGAGCATGACCCCGTCGTGACGATCGGCCGGAGCGGCTCGGAGGAGGAGCTCCTCGTCTCCGAGGAGGCGCTCCGCGGCGAGGGCATCTCCCTCTACCGCGTCGAGCGCGGGGGGCGGATCACCTACCACGGGCCAGGACAGCTTGTCTCCTACCCGATCGTCGACCTCCGGGCGCAGGGCGGCGACGTGAAGAGCTACGTTCGCACGCTCGAGCAGGCGGTGATCGACCTCTTGGGGGAGTGCGGCGTGGAAGCGGCGCGGCGGGAGGGGTTCCCTGGCGTGTGGGTCGGGGCGCGGAAGATCGCCTCCGTCGGGGTCGCGGTCAAGCGGTGGGTGACCTTCCACGGACTCGCCCTGAACGTGCGCGTGAGCCCGCGGCACTTCGGGATGATCCGGCCCTGTGGGCTTTCGATCGAGGTGGTCTCCCTGGACGACCTCGTGCCGGAGCGCCATGCGCTCGACCTCTTGGGGGAGCGACTGGTGGCGCACCTCGCGGCCGCGTTCCGCTGGCAGGTGCGCGCCGGAGACCCGGCCGCGGCCCGGGAGGGTGCGCGATGAGCGGGCCTCCGCCCTGGGTCCGCGCGCGGGCACCGTCTCCGCACGAGGCCGAGGGGATGCGTGCGGTGCGCGGCGTCCTGGAACGCCATCGCCTGACGACCGTCTGCCAGGGGGCGCTCTGCCCGAACGCCGCGGAGTGCTGGGGACGCAGGACGGCGACGTTCCTCTTGCTCGGGGACGTCTGCACCCGCGCCTGCCGGTTCTGCGGCGTGCGGACCGGGAACCCGGGCGGTGTGGTCGATGTCGACGAGCCGGAGCGCCTGGCGGCCGCAGTCGAGGAGCTCGGCCTCTCCTACGTCGTCCTCACCTCCGTCGACCGGGACGACCTCGAGGACGGAGGCGCTCTTCTCTTCGCGGCCTCCGTGAGAGCGGTCCGGGCCCGGGTGCCGGGCGCGCGGATCGAGGTCCTCGTCCCGGACTTCTCCGGGCGTGAGACGTCCCTCGAGGCGATCGCCTCGTGCGGTGCGGACGTCCTCGGCCACAACCTGGAGGCCGTCCGCCGCACGACCCCGATCTGGCGCGACCGACGGGCCGGGTACGACCTCTCCCTTTCGGTCCTCGCGCGATTGCACGCTCTGGCGCCGCAGGCCACCCTCAAGAGCTCGCTCATCCTCGGTCTCGGTGAGGAGCGGGAGGAGGTCCTCGAGGCGCTCCGTGACCTGCGCCAAGCGGGGGTCGAACTCGTGGCGATCGGCCAGTACCTCCGGCCGGACCGGACGAGCCTCCCGGTCGTGCGCTACGTCGAGCCGGCGGAGTTCGAGGAACTGGCGCAAGAGGCGCGGGGGATGGGGTTCCGCTCGGTCCTTGCCGGGCCCCTCGTCCGAAGCTCGTACCACGCCGAGCGGCTCGTCCCGTGATCCGCCTTCTTCTCGACCTCTCTTCGTGCGAGCCGGCCTTCGGGCTCGCCCTGGACGAGGTCCTCTTCGAGTCGGCGCGCCTGTCGGGGGTGAGCACGCTCCGCGCCTGGGTGAACGACCGGGCGGTCGTGGTCGGGCGGTCCCAGTCTGCGGCCGCTGAGGTCGACCTCGAGCGTGCCCGCGCTCTTCGCGTCCCGGTCGTCCGGCGGATCTCCGGAGGCGGGACGGTCGTTCACTACCCAGGCAATCTCAACCTTTCGCTCGCCGTCTCGGACAGCCGGACGCTCGGCGGCGTCGAGGAGGCGTTCGCTCGGGTCGGGGCGGTCCTCGTGCTCGGTCTCGGTGCACTGGGCGTCGCGGCGGAGGTCGACGGAAACGCGATCCTCGTCTCGGGGAGGAAGGTCGCCGGCGCGGCCCAGGCCCGACGGGGCGGAGCCGTCCTCTACCACACGACCCTCCTCGTCTCAAGGGATCGAGAGGGTCTGGGGGATCTCCTCCTCGCCCCCCGGCCGGGCTACGGACCCTCGGCCGTTCCGTCCCGTCCCCGTCCGACGACGACCCTCGCCGACGCCGCGGGTCGTCGCCTTCGTATGAGGGCCGTGGCAAAGAGGCTTGCCCCGATGCTGGCGGCCGTCCTTGGCGAGCAGCCGGTTCGCGGGCGCCTCACGAGGGAAGAGGTCGAGCGGGCGCGGGACGTCGCGCGGATGAAGTACGGGAGCCCCGAGTGGAACCTGTCTCGCTAGTGGATGAACGCGTGATCGCCTGGCAGCTCGGGAGAGAGCCGCGCGCCCTGCTCGGGGTCGAG
>CAYHBG010000072.1:0-7302 GCA_964354815.1 uncultured Thermotogae bacterium | reverse complement strand
CTAGGCCTTGCGCTCGGGTCCCTCGAGGCACGCCTCGAGGAAAGACGAGATCTCTCCGTCTAGCACGGCGTCGACGTTTCCGGTCTCGTATCCGGTCCGGTGATCCTTCACGAGCTGGTAGGGATGAAGGACGTAGGATCGGATTTGGCTCCCCCACTCGATCTCCCGCAGCTCCCCTTTGAGCTCGTCGAGCTTCTCCGCCTCCTGCTCGCGCAGGAGGTCCGCCAGGCGAGCACGGAGGACCTTCATCGCGCTTTCCTTGTTCTGGCGTTGACTCCTCTCGTTTTGACACGAGACGACGAGCCCGGTCGGGAGGTGGGTGATGCGGACCGCGGAGTCGGTCGTGTTGACCCCTTGGCCGCCCGGACCCGTCGAGCGGTAGGTGTCGATGCGCAGGTCCTTGGGGTCGATCTCAAGGTCGACCTCCTCCTCCAGCACCGGGATGACCGTCACGGCGGTGAAGGAGGTGTGACGGCGATGAGCCGCGTCGAACGGAGACATCCGGACGAGGCGGTGCACCCCTTTCTCGTGCTTCAGGTACCCGTAGGCGTAGCGCCCCTTCACCTCGAGGGTCGCGCTGCGGATCCCCGCCTCCTCGCCGGGCGACGCCTCGAGAAGACTCGCCTTGTATCCCGCCCGCTCACAGAACCGCCCGTACATGCGAAGGAGCATCGCCGCCCAGTCCTGCGAGTCCGTCCCTCCGGCCCCAGCGTTGATCGAGAGGTAGCAGCCTCCCCTGTCGTACGGCCCAGAGAGGCAGATCTCGATCCGGAACTCCCCGATCCCTCGCTCGACCTCCGTCAGCCGCTCCTCAAGGCGGGCGAGCTCCTCCGCATCTTCGGCCTCGGTGGCAAGCTGGAAGAGGACGAGCACATCGTCGAGGTCCCCGGAGAGGGCGCGGTACCGGGAGAGGAGGTCGCGAGTCCGCTCCAGGCGCCGGCCGACGTCCCTTGCCCGGGCACGGTCCTCCCAGAATCCTGGGGCCGACATCGTCTCCTGCAGGCGCTCGGTCTCCCTCTCCAAGGCCGGGGCGTCAAAGGTGATCACCGATCCGCGACAGGGCGGCTCGAGCGACCGCGATCCTCTCTTCGTCCACTTCCGCCTCCTAGACTGGATCCGCACACTGGCCGAACCCTCGTCGTCGACTTTAGTCGGCACCCGGAGGAGGCGCAAGGAAGGCCGCGGTTGACCGAAGGCGACCTGAGGGCTAGAGTCCGCCTGGCGCTGGCGTCCCGGGCGCCGAGGAGGGAGGATGCAGGGCACCCTGTACGTTGTCAGCCTGCCGATCGGTAACCTCGCCGACGTCACCCTGCGCGCGATCGAGACCCTTCGGAGCGTCTCTCGGATCCTCGCTGAGGACACGCGCCGGACGCGCATCCTTCTCGACCACTATGAGATCAGGACCCCTCTCACGACGAGCTACTACCAAGGCGTGGAGGAGGAGCGGGTCGCCCCGATCGTCTCGTGGCTCCAAGCCGGTGAGGACCTCGCCCTGGTGAGTGACGCCGGAACCCCGCTCGTCTCTGACCCGGGCTTCCCGCTCGTCCGCGCCGCGGTCGAGTCCGGGATTCGCGTCGTGCCGATCCCCGGACCGACGGCGTTCGTGACCGCCCTCGTCGCCTGCGGCCTCCCCGTCGACCGGTTCGCCTTCGACGGCTCGCTCCCAAGGAAGGCGGGGGATCGGCGCGCCTACCTTGAGTCGATCCGGGACGAGACGAGGACCGTCACCGTCTACGAGTCGCCCCACCGGCTCCTCTCCTCCCTCCAGATGATCGCCGAGGTGCTCCCCGAGCGACGGATCGCCCTCGCCCGCGAACTGACGAAGGTCCACGAAGAGGTCCTGCGCGGGACGGCCTCCTCTGTCTTGGAGACCCTCAGCGCACGAGAAGGGGTCAGGGGCGAGTGCGTCCTTGTCCTCGAGGGGAGCCGCGAGAAGCGGCGTGCCCCCCCGCCCGAGGTCGGTCGACTCCTTGCGGTGATGAGAGAGGAGGACGTCTCCGGCAGGACCGCGGTGCGGATCCTCGCTGCGCTCGGCCTCCCGCGGAACGAGGCGTACCGACGCCTGCACGTGGGCTAGGTGTACTTGTCGGCGACGGCGGAGGCGGCGTAGGCATCGGGCTTGATCCGGACAGCGAGGCCGCTTCCGACGATCATGCCGACGACCTCGTCGATCATCTCTTTCGTGCGGCCGTTCTCCCCGATGTCGACGTGGATCTCCAGATTGAACTGCAGACGAGAGAAGGCGGAGAGACAACCGAGGAGACGCTGTGCAAGCTCAAAGGAGAGCCACGCCTCGCGCCAGATCCTCTGGCGGAGGAGAGGGATCTTGTCCTCCCGGTGCCTCGTCCAGAAGTAGCGGCCGCCCTTCCCGATCTTGTGCAGGACAATGGCGCTCACGAACTCGACCTCGCCGGAGCTGCACGAGGAGTCGGTCCCAATGAGGATCTCGTAGTGCGCCTTGGGGTCCTCGCGCATCCCGCGGACGATCGTCGAGACGACCTCCTCGAAACTCATCGAGCCCGAACTGGGGTTGTGAAAGAGCTCATCCATGGTGGTCGGCCGATCATAGTCCCCGGCCGAAACAGGTTCAAGCGCGGGGAAGGCGGAACGCGAAGACCGCTCCTCCCTCGGGCCGGTTGGCGGCCCAGATCCTCCCCCCGTGCGCCTCGACCCACTGCTTGGCAATGGCCAGGCCGAGGCCGCTCCCCCCCGCGGATCGGGTCCGCGCCTGATCACCGCGGTAGAAGCGCTGGAAGAGGTGGGTGAGATCCTCCGGCGGGATCCCGGGTCCGGTATCGGCCACGCTCACCTCAATCTCGTCATCGGCCTCGCGCACCGTGACCTCGATCCGCCCCTCGGCAGGGGTGTAGCGCACGGCGTTGGACAGAAGGTTCGCTAGCACCTGGCGGACGCGCTTGGGGTCAAGGGAGACCGGGGGGAGAGACGGCGCCGCCTGGAACCGGATCTCCAGCCCCATCTCCAGGGAGGCGCGGATCGCCTCGGTCACCTGCTCCGCAAGGACGGAGAGGTCGGTCGGCTCCCTGTAGAGGCGGAGCTCGCCCGCATCCGCAAGGGCGAGGTCGCGCAGGTCGTCGATCAGCCGTCCGAGATGGAGCGTCTCCTCGTAGATCGGGGCGATGGTGGCCTCCGAGGGCGAGTAGACGCCATCCAGGATCGCCTCCAGGTTCCCCTGGATGATCGTCACCGGAGTGCGTAGCTCGTGCGCAATGTCGGCGGTCATCGTCTCCCGCGCCGTCTCCGACCGCCGCAAGTCCTCGATCATCCGGTTGAACGACTGCCCCAGCCGCCCGAACTCGTCGCGGGAGGTCAGGGGGACCGGCTTGGTCAGGTCGCCGCGGGAGATCCGCTCCATGGCCCGAGAGAGGAGGCGAAGAGGGGAGAGGACCTGCGAGATGAGGGCGAGGGACAGGAGGAGGGCGAGGCCCGAGGCGATCCCACCGCCGACGAGGGCGGAGCGCTTCGCCGACTCAAGGAAGCGTGCCTCGGTCGGATCAAAGACGGACTCCTGCGGGCCGAGCAAGAGCGTCCCGAGCGTCACCGTCGCGGCCCCCGTTCCGGCGCGGATCGGGATGCCGTCCGCCAATTCCCGTTCGGAGAGGGTCGTCCCCAGTTTCCCCTCTTCCGTAGAGACCACGATGAGGCCCGCCTCGTCAGAGATGGAGAACGGCCCGACGAGGGACCTCCGACGCACGATCTCCTGGCCGTTGAAGAAGACGCGGTACGTCGAGCAGAGGAGCTGCTCGACGCCGAACCAGGCCTTGTTCTGAAGCCGATACGCAGCGAGGAGGCCGGCCAGTTGGCGCGCCACCTGCCCCTTCTCCTGCACGCGGTAGAGCGAGAACTGTTCCGTGATCGCCCGCGCGGTCAGGTAGTAGACCAGGGCGACGGAGACAAGGATGATGACCCCAAAGGACAGGCCGAGCCTTACCCCAAAGGAAAGCCGACGCCTCACTCAGCCTCCCGCGCGAAGCGGTAGCCGACGCCGTGCACGGTGAGAAGGAACCGTGGCTCCTTAGGATCTTCCTCGATCTTCCGCCGCAGGTTCTTGACGTGCGTGTCCACGGTGCGCGCGAAGGAGTCGTAGGTGTACCCCTGGACCTCCCGCAGGAGTTGGAGGCGGGTGAAGACCTGGCCGGGATGCCGGGCGAGGAAGGCGAGGAGGTCGAACTCGGTCGGGGTCAGCTCGACCGAGCTCCCTCCGACCTTCACCTCGCGTGTCTTCAGGTCAATCTCAAGAGATCCCACCGCCACCCGCTCCGGAGCGCTCGGTCCCCCCTCGAGACGGCGGAGGACGGCGCGAATCCGTGCCACCAGTTCGCGCGGACTGAACGGCTTCGCGACGTAGTCGTCGGCCCCGAGCTCTAGGCCGACGACGCGGTCCGTCTCCCCGGCCTTGGCCGTGAGCATGATAATCGGGACGCTGGATTGGGACCGGATCCGCCGCGTGACCTCGATCCCGTCCATCTTGGGGAGCATCAGGTCAAGGACGATGAGGTCCGGCCCCTTCTCCTGGAAAGCGCGGAGGGCCTCCTCGCCGTCCGCGGCGGTGTACGTCTTGAAGCCCTCGCGATCCAGGTAGGCCTTGACGGTCTGGACGATCATCTCTTCATCATCGACGATCAGGATCCGCTTCATGTCGCTCCATTCTACGGGCGTCGGGGGAATGAGGCGAACCCGTCGTCGCCGTGCAATGCGACAGGTCCAAACGGGACGCGACCTCTCCCCCTCCCCTGGCCCTCTTCACTTTAACCCTCCCGTATGGAGTCCGCGTGTGCCCCTTGTGAAGATCGCATGGAGCCCGTCCGTTGCCTTCCTCCCTCCCGACCACTACCATTCTTCTCGACAAGGAGGGGGATGAAGTCCATTCTGATTGTCTCGTCGGAGCGTCATGCCGGGAAGAGTCTCCTCGCCCTTGCCCTGGGCCTTTCCCTGAAGGAGAAAGGGGTGCGCTTCGCGTACATGAAGCCGATCAGCTACGAGGTCTCCTACGCTACCGGCGAGCCGGTCGACCGAGACGCTGACGCCATCCGCACGATCCTCGACCTGAAGGACGCCCTCGGGGACCTTGCCCCCATTCCCCTGGAGGGCTCCTTCCTGCGCGAGGCGATCGAGTCCGGGGACCGCGGGTTCCGGGACCGGATCATGTCCTCCTTCCGCCGAATGGGCGAGGGGCGAGAGGTCGCCCTCGTCGAGGGGCGCCACTACCTTGGCCTGGGACTGAGCGTCGGCCTCTCCGATCTCGACCTCGCCCAGATGCTCGACGCGGATGTTCTTCTCCTCTCTCGCTACGACGGCGAGGAAGCGATCGACCGGATCCTGTCCGCCCTCCGAATCCTGGACGCGGGTCCTCGCCTTCTCGGGGTGATCCTGAACCACGTCTCCTTGGAGACGGAGTACGAGCCCGTGAGTGAGGTCTTCGTCCCTTTCCTGGCCGATCGCGGGGCGGAGGTTCTGGGGATCATCCCCTACGACCACCACCTCCACTTCGTGACGATGGAGGAGGTCGTGGAACGCCTCGGAGGAAAGGTGATCACGGGCGCCCCACTCGACAAGCCGGTCGGTTACTTCCTGATCGGGGCGATGGGACCGGAGACCGCGCTCCGCTCCTTCCGCCGTACCCCTGACCTCGGCGTGATTGCCGGCGGCGACCAGGTCGACGTTCAGCTGGCCGCCTTGGAGGCCCCTTCCCTGCGCGGCCTCATCCTGACCGGAAACATCCGCCCCCCGCGGGCGGTAGTCACCAAGGCCGAGGAGTTGGGGATCCCGGTCGTCGTGGTAGGGCAGACCCCCCGCGCCGCGGCGGAAACCTGCGAGGGACTCCTTGGGCACGGCCGGATCCGACCGAGTGAGGAGTGGACTTACGCGATCAACCTCTTCCGCTACAACGTCGACACCGAGAGGATTATCGAGAAGGCTGTCGAACGTTAGCCCCTCTCGATCACGCTCTCCCAGGTGATCTCGGCGACCCCAGCCAGGGAGTTCGCCACGGGGCAGTACTTCGAGAGGGAGAGTTCAATCGCCTTCCTTAGGTTTTCCTCCGGCACGTCGCCGCGGACACGGTAGCGCAGGTGGATCTTCTTCAGGGCCTTGGGGTACGCCTCGGCGCGCTCGTCCTCGACCTCGATCTCGAGTCCGGTCGGTTCGGTCCGCATCTTCCGCAGGAGGGAGACGACGTCCATCCCCGTGCACCCTCCCAGGGCGACCAGGACCATCTCCAGAGGACGGGGGCCGCTGTCCGCCCCGCCGACCTCCTCCGAAGCGTCCATCAGGATTGCGTGCCCGCTCCTTCCTGCACCGACGAATCTCATCCCGTCGATGTGCTTCACCGTCGTCCTTGCCATCGAACCTCCAATCATTCAACTATTTGGATGCTTGATACGTCGCACCGCCCGACCTATGATTCTAGCCAGGCACCGGTACCGGACCAAGCGATGAACGACACGACGAGACGACGGATAGCCGAGGCGTTCGCCGCGCTCGGGAACGAGCAGCGGCTCCGCATCGTGGAGCGCCTGCTCGACGGGAAGACGGAGTGCCAGGAGATCCTGTCCGCCTCTTCGCTCAGCCAGCCAGCGGTCTCCTATCACCTGCGCAGGCTCGAGCGGGCCGGCGTTCTCGTCCGGGAGAAGAGCGGAACGAGGGTATGCTACCGGATTCCTCGCCCCCTCGGCCGGTGGCTGAGATCGCAACTCAAGGAGGACGGATGGCTCAGCATGTGACGCTCTACACGACGCCAACCTGTGGTTGGTGCCACGCGGTGAAGGACTACCTCCACACTCGATCGATTGCCTTCGACGAGGTGGACGTCGCCGCAGACCAGATCCGCGCGCACGAGATGGTGCAGAAGACAGGGCAGTACGGCGTTCCGGTGATCGACATCGATGGGGAGGTCGTGGTCGGTTTCGACCGGCCAAGGTTGGATGCTCTTCTCAAGACTCCCTAAACCGAACCGTCGGGGATCGGACAGGCGCCGGCGCGCAGAGCATCCGCGGCAGTGGCCCATCCCATGGAGGTGGACCCAGTCCAACCTGGCCCGGCCTCGAGACACCCCTCTACGACCACCTCAGAAGGGCCGCCCTGTTCCCATCCCGGTGCGGACTCCGGCTCGGCGCCACGAGACGCACGTCATTCCTCCTCAAGCTGAGGCAATGAAGGGACGGGAGTCGCGGAGGCAGCCTCACCAAGGAACCGCTTTGCCCGGGCTTCCTAGACGAAGAGCGGCAGCGGGTCGAGTTCGGTTGGTGCCGGCATCCTCTCCTGCCGCGGCCGTCGTGGGCGAGG
>CAYHBG010000071.1:0-7370 GCA_964354815.1 uncultured Thermotogae bacterium | reverse complement strand
CTTCGTCCCTGAGAGCGCCCTCGCCTTCGCCTGCACCGCCGTGGAACGAGCCGTGGCCGCTCGCGTTGCCATCGTGGACGAGGTCGGCCGCTGGGAGCTCGCGGGCGGCGGGCTTGCCTCCGCGGTTCGCGCCCTTCTCTCTTCCCCTGCCCTCCCGGTCCTCCTCGTCCGCGATCCTTTCGTGAACGAGGTGGTTAAGGCGTTCGCCGCCAAGCGCTTCGAGATCCTCTCCGTGGAGGGGGCAAGATGAGCGAGAGCTTCTGGCGGATCGTTGACTCGGTCGAGTTCCCCCTCCTCGTCACGAACGGGGAGGACCGCTTCCCGCACGCCCGGCCGATGACGGTCCTCGATCGCGACGGAGGGACGCTCTGGTTCGCGACCTCGCGCCGGTCCGCCAAGGTGGCCCAGATCCGGAAGGATCCGCGCGTCGCCCTCCTCTTCGTCAAGACCGAGCAGTTCAACTACGCGACCCTCTACGGCCGGGCCGAGGTGATGGACGATGAGGAGCGGAAGCGCGCCTACTGGCGGGACGACTGGAAGGACGACTGGCCGCGCGGCCCCTTCGACGAGGACTACGTCCTGCTCAAGGTCACCGGCCTGCGCGGGTCGTACTACCACGGCTACACCGGCGAGGCGGAAGAAGTCGCGCTCTCTTCCTGAGCACGTCGAGACGGATTTGGCGCCCTGACGAGCTGCGGACGAGAGTACACGGAGCCCGCCCACCGCCTCCCTGGACTGGCGCCTCCGGACGGGGCAAGACCCCGGCGCGCACCCACAAGACGCCGGAGCGCCTGAACTTCGTCCCTGACCTCCTGTCAAGGCCCAAGACCCGGCCTCGGTCTCTCTCTCAAGGGCGCGGTTGGACGATTGCTTTTCCCCTCGCTCTCGCTATGCTCCTCCTCAACCGAGAGGAGCCTCACGTGAAGATCCGAGCGTTAACGATCGACGACTACGATGCGCTCGTCCGCCTCTGGCAGGAGGGCGGGCTCCCGTGTCGCCCGCAGGGGCGGGACCGGAGGGACCGGATCGCCCGCGAAATCGAAGGCCCGTGCGCGATCTTCCTCGGGGCCGAGGAAGGCGGGGCGCTCGTCGGGGCCGTTCTCGGGACGCACGACGGGCGCAAGGGCTGGATCAACCGCCTCATTGTGGCTCCGGCCCACCGGCGCAAGGGGATCGCCTCCGCCTTGGTGGCCGAGGTGGAGAAGCGACTCGCGGAGCGGGGGATCGAGGTCATCGCCGGCCTGATCGAGGACTGGAACGAGGATTCGATGGAGTTCTTCTCGCGAGTCGGCTACCAGTTCGACAAGGAAGTCCTCTACTACTCGAAGCGCAGGAGCGAGGCGTCGTAGTCGCAGCTTGAGTCCGGAAGGGGAGGGACGTGACGAAGCAGGAGATCGGCTGGAGTGACCACACCGACCTCCTCAGGGAGGCGCTGGACGGGGACGGGGCGTTCCTGGTCGCCCTTGACCGGAGCGGGCGCCCGAACCCGATGACGATCGGCTGGGGCGAGGTGGGGATCGTCTGGAGCCGACCGGCGTTCACCGTCCTTGTCCGCCCATCGCGGTACACCCACACCTGCATCCTTGCCGCAGACTCGTTCACCGTGAGTGTGCCGCGGCCGGGGGACCTCACGGAGGCCCTCCTCCTGTGCGGCACGAAGTCCGGGCGCGACGTCGACAAGGTGAAGACCTCTCGCCTGGACCTCGTGGCAGGGACGAAGGTGCGCACGCCGGTGGTCGAGGGCTGCGCGCTCCAGTACGAGTGCCGGATCCTCGCCCGCGCCATGCTCACGCGGCAGAGCTTCGCCTCCCCGGATGTCCTTTCCGACTTCTATCCCACGAGCGAGGACTATCACCTGATCGTGGTCGGCGAGATCCTCGCCGCCTACGCAGAGAGCGACCTCGTCTCCGGGAGGAGTTGACCCCGCGTGTCCGTTTCCCGTCTAATGGGCCGGGTGGAGGGCCAAGAGGAAGAGATGGTCGCGAAGAGGACGGCGTACACGATCCGGGCGATGACCGCGGCGGATGCCGACACGGTTGCGCACTTCACCTGCCTGTTCGAGCCGGTCTCCGCCCCGCTCATCCAAGGGTTTGACGCCTATGACGTCGCGGCCTGGATCCGTGAGCGCCTCGGCCTCCCCGAGTGGGCCGGGTTCGTCGCCGAGGCGGAGGGAGAGATCCTCGGGTTCGTCCTGTGCGTGGACATGGCCGCGCAGACGTGCGGTTTCTTCCTGCCGATGACCAAGGAGACGGCGTACCTCGTCCACCTCGCCGTCGATCCGGCGTTCCAGGGGCGAGGGATCGGGCGAGCCCTTATCGCGTCCAGCGAGGAACAGGCGCGGCATTGGGGGCGGAGCTCCCTCCTCCTTGCAACGCAGGGGCGTGGCAGCGGGCTTGGCCTCTACCGGCGCCTGGGCTTCGAGCGCCTGGGGAGCCAGGTCCTCCTGGCCAAGCGCCTCTAGTTCCCAAAGGGGACGCGCCGCCTCGCTGGGCGGCGCGCCGCGCCCCACCGGGGACCTAGTTGCGGTAGTCGCGGCCGGACAGGATCTTCCCTTCCGCGGTCCGGCAGACGGTCACGCCGTAGGCAATCGGCCCACCCTCCGGTCCCGGCATCCGATGCCACTTGATCACGACCTCGTCTCCCTTCGAGAGAATGCTGTCAATCTGGACAGCGCCCAGGATCGCCGGCCCGCCGCGGACGGCCGCGAGGAAGGCCGGCTTGCCGACCCATGTCCCTCCCCAGGAAAGGAACCCCTCGGGGGCGACCCACGAGACATCGTCAGCCAGCAAGGGTTCGAGCGTCGGGAGCTCCCAGGCGTGCAGGGCGCGGAACACCTTCTCGACGAGGGCCTCGTTCACCAGGGCCTCCGCGCCCGGCCCGATCGGGCCGCAATGGCCCTCGTAGAAGGATCCCAGCGCGGAGCAGGCCGTGTTGCGGAACTCCTCGTCCTCGAACAGGGAGTCGAGCGCCTCCTCGATCGTCTTCTCGGGCGCCGGCTCGACCGGGCCCGAGCCGCCAAAGGCGAGAGCGATCCCGAGGTAGGGAGCGTTGAGGGGCACCTCAGGTCCGGGGATCTCCGTCCCTCCCTCCGCCCACGCCCCGGGGAAGGCGAACAGGTACCCCAGTTGAAGCTTGAGTCCGAGCCAAGGGAGGAGCTGGACGTTGAACCGAACGTAGGGCTCGAGGCCAAAGAAGCCCCGGCTGAGCGAGGTCGTCGTGGGGTGAGTGACCGCGTCGTCGAAGCTCTCGGGGACCCGCTCGCGCAGGGAAAGGTCGAGCGCCCCACCCCCGGCGACGAGGCCAAGGGAGAGGAGCGAGTCGCCCTTCCCGCTCAGGGTGTAGGCGAGGTCGACCCCCCCAAAGCCGAAGGAGAGCTCGGCCGACTTCTCACCCACGAGGGACGTCACCGAGCCGCCCCAGCCGTTTCCGCCGAAGGAGAGGCCCCCCACGGCCCCTCCGCCTCCGCCCCCACCCCAGGTCACGACCTCGCCAACAAGGGGACCGTATCCCCCTGCTGCCAGGACCGGGTTCACCAGGGCAAGGTCAAGGACCACCAGGCCGACCATCGGCCCGCCGAACCCAAACCCACGTGCTGCTTGGGTCTCGTCCCCCGCCAGCGCAGGGACTCCCGTCAGGAGCCCCACGCAGATCGCCGCGACCGCGACCGTTCGTAGCCTCATCCTCCCTCCTTGGGCGTGCGGTTTGTGCTCTCTTCGCCTAGCTCTCGGGCGGAAGGGGGAGCGTGATCGTCTGCGTGACTGCAGCGGACGCCTTCCCCTTCTCGTCCGTCACGACGAGGGTCACCTGGTACGTGTCCACGGTGACGTAGTCGATCACGATCTCTGGGATGCTGACGGTCTTCGTCAGGAAGCCGAGGGGCGTGATGATGTTCACGCCCGGCTCGTCCGCCCCGAAAGTCCAGGCGTAGGAGACGATCAGGTCGTTCTCCGGATCGGTCGACCCCCTCGCGTCGAGCGTGACCCACGCCGGGTGCCCGGCGACCGGGTGGGCGACGAAGGCCGCGACCGGCGGCTGGTTCTGGAAGAGCGAACACCCCGCGATGGCAAGGGGCAAAAGCGCCAGGACCGCTGTCTTGA
The DNA here is from genome assembly GCA_964354815.1 of uncultured Thermotogae bacterium. GTDB lineage: Bacteria > Bipolaricaulota > Bipolaricaulia > UBA7950 > UBA9294 > CAYHBG01. The sequence continues at coordinate 3,273 of CAYHBG010000071.1, read as the reverse complement.
GAACACGTGCATTCCTCATCGGCTCACCTCCGGCCGGAGCATAGCACGGGGCGGCAAGGCGTGTCGAACGCGCTCGCTAGGAACGGACAGCCTGCTCGAGGTGACGGGCAACGAGGTCGGCCGTCACCTCGCGTCGGTACGCGGCGCTCGCGCGGACGTCATCGATCGGCGAGATGAGCCGCGCCGTGAGGGCGCGCGCCTCGGCGACGAGGCCGGGGGTGATCCGCTTCCCGCGCACCTCCGCCTCGACCGCCCTCAGCCGAAGCGGGGTCGGAGCCACCGACCCCACGGCGAGGCGGACCTCCTCGAGGACACCGCCCTTCGCCGTGGTCAGGGCCCCCAGGGAAGCAATGGCGATGATGAGCGCTTTCCTGCGGCCGATCTTGTGGAAGGACGGAAGAAGGTCGGCGCGGCCGAGCGGGATCGAGACCGCGCGCACGACCTCCCCGAGGGCGAGAGCCGTCCTCCCGGGCCCCTTGAAGAAGGACTCGATCGGGATCCGCCGCTCGCCGGCCTTCCCCAAAGCGACGACCTCGGCGTCGAGGAGGAGAAGCGGGATCGCGCTGTCCGCAGCCGGCGAGGCGTTCACGAGGTTCCCGCCCAGGGTCCCCCGACTGCGGATCTGGACCGATCCAAGCTGAGAGAGGACCGAGACGAGGATCGGAAACCGCCGCCGCACGACCTCGCTCTCCAGGATCTCCGCCTCCGTCGTTGCCGCGCCGATCTCGACACGTCCCCCCGTTTCGCGGATCCCGCGCAGGTCGGGGAGGTCTGAGACGTCGAGGAGGAGGCGCGGGGAGACGAGCCCACCGCGCATCTTGACGACGAGATCCGTCCCGCCGCAGAGGACGGCCGCCCCTGGCTCGACGAGGCGGTCGAGGAGCTCGGAGAGGGACTTCACCTTGACGTAGTCGGGGATCACCTGGCCCTCCGTCTCCCCAGCGCGAGCTCGGCCACGTCCTCCGGCCGGTCGACGTCCAGGACGGACCCGGGGTCGTCGACCTCGACCTTCTCCACTTCTGCAGCGTGCTCGGCCAGGTACTCCTTCGCCCCACGGTCTCCCGCGAGGGTGGGGACGAGGCCGGCGAACGTCGAGCGGTGGAGGAAGACCGGGAACCCAGGGAGGCCTCGGTAGGTCGCCCGAGCGAGGGGCGTGCCAGCCTCGGCCCGCGCGAGCACGGCGCGGATCGTCGAGGGGGAGATCCACGGGAGGTCGGCGTGGAGGATGAGGCAGCCCTCGCTCTCCGGGGCAAGGGACGCGATCCCGGCACGGAGCGAGGTGGAGAGCCCGACGGCGTACTCCGGGTTCACCACGACGCGGCAGGAAGAGAGGTCGACCGTACCGCGGATCTCCTCCGCGGCACTCCCGAGGACGACGACGATCCGATCCACGCCCCCCTCCCGAAGGGTGGCGATCGCCCGCGCCAGGGTCGGGATCCCATCGACCTCGAGGAGGGGCTTCACCTGGCCCAGTCGGGTTCCGAGACCCGCGGCGAGGACGATCCCCTCGACGTTCACGCCGTCTCCTGTCTCAGCAGGTGCGCCGCGCGGCGGACGGCCTGGACGATCTTCGCGTACCCCGTGCAACGGCAGAGATTCCCCTCCAGGGCCGAGCGGATCTCCTCGTCCGTCGGGTCCGGGTTGCGGAGGAGGAGAGCGTGGGTCGCCATGAGGAAGCCCGGTGTGCAGAATCCGCACTGCACCCCTCCCTCGTCGACGAACGCCTGCTGGATCGGGTGCAGTGTCGCGCCCCGGGCGAGGCCCTCCACGGTCACGACCTCCTTCCCATCGGCCTGCGGGGCGAGGACGAGGCAGGAGTTGACCGCCCGCCCGTCAAGGAGGACGGTGCACGCGCCGCACTCCCCCTCCCCGCACCCCTCCTTCGTTCCGGTCAGGCCGAGCCCCTCGCGCAGGAGGTCGAGGAGGCGTGTTCCGGCGTCCGTCTCCCGTTCGACCGGCCGCCCATTGACCACGAGACGGACCCTCATCGCCTGGCCTCCACGAGCGAGGCAAGAGACGGGTCGATCTCGACCGCCCTCGCCCGCGCCGCCCTCCTTGCCGCCGCGACATCCTTGAGCCCGCTCCCGGTGACCATGACGACCGCCCTCTTCCCCGCGAGGTCGCCCGAGCGGGAGAGCTTGACCAGCCCAGCGAAGGCAGCCGCCGCAGCCGGCTCGGCGAACACTCCGGTCCGTCGGGCAAGGGCCGCGATCGCGTCGAGGATCTCCTCGTCGCTCACCGTGACCATCCGCCCCTTGTTCTCCCACAGGTAAGGGATCGCCTTCACGATGTCGCGCGGCTTCCCGACGGAGATGCTGTCCGCGACCGTGCTTGCCTCGGTGTCCGTCCACTCGACCGCCCCACCCCGGTATCCGGCGTACGCCGCCGCAACCGGAGACGCGCCCTCGGCCTGGACCCCGATCACCTGGGGAATGCGGTCGAGGAGGCCGAGGAGTCTGAGCTCGGCGAACCCCTTGCAGATCCCTGAGATGACCGACCCGTCCCCGACCGAGACGAAGACGGCGTCTGGGGAGTCCCAGCCGAGCTGCTCGATCACCTCGAAAGCACCGGTCTTCTTCCCCTCGACGAGGTACGGGTTCACCCCGGCAGAGCGGTTGTACCAGCCGAAGGCGTCCGCCGCCTCCGAGGCGAGGTCAAAGGCTTGGTCGTAGCTCCCGCGGACGAGGTACACCGTCGCTCCGTAGACCAGGAGCTGGGCGACCTTGGCCTCGGGCGCGGTCCGCGGAACGAAGATCACGGTCTCAAGCGAGGTCGCCGCAGCGAATCCGGCCAGCGAGCTCGCCGCGTTCCCGGTCGAGGCACAGGTGACGACCTTCTTTCCCCTCTCTTGCGCCACCATGACGGCGACCGAGCTTGCCCGGTCCTTGTACGAGGCGGTCGGGTTCCTGCCGTCGTCCTTGACGAGGAGGGCGCTGAGGCCCAGCTCGTGCGCGAGGCCGGGGAAGGAATAGAGAGGGGTCATTCCCACGGTGAGCGGTTGGATGCGTGTGGCGTCCGCGATCGGAAGGATCGAGAGGTAGCGCCACATCCCCGGAAGGCCGGTCGCCTCGAACGAGGCGCGCGAGAGGGTTCGCTTGAGAGACGCGTACTCGTAGAGGACCTCGAGCGTCCCGCGCCGCGGCCCGCAGTGCGGGCAGGTCGACTCGACCTTTGCGGGATCGTGCTCCCTGCGACAGGTGACGCAGCGGAGCGCCGTGACCTTCCCCATCGTCAGATCCTCTCCTCACGCATGGCCCTATCCTAGACGACCCG
>CAYHBG010000070.1:3305-7638 GCA_964354815.1 uncultured Thermotogae bacterium | reverse complement strand
AAGCTCGGCGTGAAGGTCGAGGTGGCGGGCCCGCCGTGGCCGCAGTTCTCCGCGGAGTGCGCATCGGCCGAGACGACGCCGAACATGACGATCTTCCTGTTCGCGCCGCAGGCCTACCCGACCCACGACTACTATCTGTTTAACATGTTCGCGAAGAAGGGCCTCGGTTGGATCTTCGAGGCGCACTGGTACTTCGACGATCCACAGATTGAGACCCTGCTCAACGCGACGCGGGCTGAGGCGGACCCGGCGAAGCGGCTTGCGCTCTACACGCAGCTTCAGCCGCTGATCTCCGCACACGCCCTGGCGTTCTACCCCTATCTGAAGCCGACTCTCTTTGCCCACCAGGCGTACATCGCCGGCCCGAAGGAGATGATCGCCTTCGTCGGCCCGAGCGAGAACATGTACAACTGGCGGATCAACCTGAAGCTGAAGGAAGAGATCGCAGGCAAGTAGGCGTTTCGAAACGGGCGGGAGGGCGGGGGCGCGGGCTCTCGCCCTCCCGGTGCCGTCTACCAAGGCTCAAGGACACGATGGCTAAATACATCGGTTTGAGGCTCGTCCAGTCGATCTTCGTCCTGTTCGGGTTGTCCATCCTGATCTTCTTCATCGCTCGGGTCGTGCCGGGGGATCCCGCGCGGGCGATGATGGGCTACCTCGCGACCCAGGACCAGCTCCAGAAGGTCCGGATTGAGATGCACTTGGACAAGCCCTTCCCGGTTCAGTACTACTACTGGCTCAAGGGCCTCGTCCACGGGGATTTGGGCCGTTCGACCTACACAAAGCGCCCCGTCATCCAAGACCTCCGGCAGTACATCCCCGCGACGCTCGAGCTCATCCTCTTCGCGACCCTCATCTCTTTCGTCATCGGGCAGGTGACAGGGATCTTGGCAGGCTACTTCCGGAATTCCTGGTTTGACGGGGCGTCCCGACTCGTCTCCTACCTTGGGATCGCAACGCCGTCGTTCGTCATCGCTATCCTGCTTTTGTTCTTCTTCAGCCAGATCCTCCACCTTGCCCCCAGCGTCGGCCGGATCCCGCTCATGGCGAAGGCGCCGCCCATAGTGACCGGGTTCATGGTCTTGGACAGCCTCCTCGCCGGGCATTTTGCGACCGCCCTCGTGGCGTTGAACCATCTTGTCTTGCCGGCGTTCAGCCTGGCGGTGATCCACATCGCCCAGGAGGGCCGAATCACGCGCACCTCGATCGTTGAAAACCTCGACAAGGACTACATCACGATGCACAAGGTGCACGGGCTCCGCACCTCGCGCATCGTGTTCAAGTACCTTCTGCGGCCCTCCATCATCCCCACGGTGACGGTCATGGGCCTCGACTTCGCCTTCCTGATGTCGAATGCCTTCCTGGTTGAGCTCGTCTTCATGTGGCCCGGCTTCGCACGCTACGCCCTGACGAGCATGCTGAACAAGGACTTGAACGCCATGGTCGCCGTCGTCCTGGTCATCGGGTTGACCTTCGCCGTCGTGAATCTGCTCGTCGACATCATCATCACATTCCTGGATCCCACGGTTCGGATCCAGCGGAGAGGAGGTAGCGCTTGAGACAGGAAAGGAAGGCGGACCTCCTCGCTTCCCTCGCCCAGCGGAAGCGGACCCTCGCCAAGGCCTGGTACAAGTTCTCGCGCAACCCCCTCTCGGTGATCGGTCTTGTCGTTCTTGTCCTGATCGGCCTGGGAGCCGGGCTCGCTCCCCACATCACGCCCTACCCGGCGCAAGCGGGCCCCTACACGGACTTTGAGAATGCAGGGAGGCCGCCCAGTTGGGCGCACCTCTTCGGGACCGATCGCATCGGACGGGACGTCTTCACTCGGGTGATCTTCGGCTACCGCTTCTCGCTCCTCCTCGGGATCGTCGTCCTCGGCCTCGGGGTGGCGCCCGGGGTCGTCCTGGGCCTCCTCGCCGGCTATCACCGCGGGACGTGGATCGAGTCGACGATCATGCGGCTCACCGACGTCTTCCTCGCCGTGCCTCCCCTGGTGCTCGCCCTCGCGATCACGGCCATGCTGACCCCGAACCTCCTGAACGAGATGTTCGCCATTGCCCTCCTGTGGTGGCCGTGGTACTGCCGGCTTGTCTTCTCGGTCGCCTCCTCCCTCCGGAGCCAGTTCTTCGTCCGGGAGGCGGAACTCTCCGGGGCGGGCGAGGGGCACATCCTGTTCCGGGAGATGCTGCCCAACTGCCTCGCGCCGATCCTGACCAAAATGACGCTCGACATGGGCATCGTCATCCTCCTGGGCGCGTCGTTGAGCTTCATCGGGCTGGGGGCGCAGCCGCCGACCCCGTGTCTTGGGACGATGGTCGCCGACGGCGCGAAACGTCTGCCGGGGGAGTGGTGGAGCACGATCTTCCCGGCCCTCGCGATCGTGATCATCATCCTGGCCTTCAACCTCGTCGGTGACGGCCTCCGGGACGTCTTCTCGGTGGAGGAGGTCTAGCGCATGGCGCTCCTCGAGGTCAAAGACCTTCACGTCGGCTACCGGATCTTCGAAGGGGATCTCCACGTCCTCCACGGCGTCCGGCTCGAGGTCAACGAAGGCGAGAGGGTCGGGCTTGTGGGGGAGACAGGGTGCGGCAAGACGACGACGGTGAAGACCATCCTACGCGTCCTTCCGATCCCCCCGGCCCGTGTGATGTCCGGGGAGATCCTCTACCGGGGCAGGGACATCCTACGCATGAAGTCGCGCGAGGTCCGCGACCTGCGCCGGAGGGAGATCACCGCCATCTTTCAGGACCCTCTCCAGGCTTTGAACCCCGTGTTCACGATCGGGACCCAACTTCGCGATATTCTGAAGGACTCCACCCTCCACAGCGGCGGACGGCGCCTGGCGAAGAAGGAGATCAACTCTCGCTGCGTCACGGCCCTTGAAGAGACAGGGATGCCTGATCCCGAGCGGATCATGACCAATTACCCGATCCAGCTCTCCGGGGGGATGAGGCAGAGGGTCTGCATTGCCGAGGCCCTTTCAAGGAGGGCTCGGCTCCTCCTTGCCGACGAGCCGACGACGAACCTGGATGTCACGATCCAGGACCAGATCCTCCGCAAGCTGGATGAGCTCGTCGACGAGAAGGGCTCCTCCGTCCTGATGATCACCCACTCCATGGGCGTGGTGAGGGACTTGGCGCAGCGCCTGTACGTTATGTACGCCGGAGCGATGGTGGAGGTCGGGCCGACGAAGGTCGTCATGGCTCACCCCTCTCATCCCTACACCCAAGGGTTGATGCGGAGCGTGCCGCGCCTGACCGGGGAGGGGATCAGCGAGGGGATCCCCGGACGGATCCCGAACTACCTGCACCCTCCCTCGGGCTGCCGGTTTCACCCCCGCTGCGACAGGGCGATGCCGATCTGCGAGCAGGAGGTTCCCCCGTTCTTCGACGTCGGGGAGTCCCACCTGGCGGCCTGCTTCCTGTACCGGAGATGATGTCGATGGCCGAGAGCATCCTTGACGTGGTGAACCTGAAGAAGCACTTCCCCACCAAGCGCGGGCTGGTCCGAGCGATCGACGACATCACCTTCCACATGGCCCCGGGAGACACCCTCGGCCTGGTCGGGGAGTCCGGCTCTGGGAAGACGACGACCGCTCAGTGCGTCGTCGGCATGTACGCGCCCACCGCAGGGGAGATCCGGTTCAAGGGGGAACCCATTGGGATGACGTTCAAGCGCCGATCGCGGCCTCTCAAAGGGGATCTGCGGATCGTCTTTCAGGATCCCGGCTCGTCGCTCAACCCCAAGCGCACCATCAAGCAGATCCTGTCTGTGCCCCTGAAGGTGCATGGGATCGGGACGCGCCACGACCGTCTCTCGCGGATGAAGGCCCTCCTGGAGATGGTCGAGCTTCCGGCGGACGAGTACCTGTACAAGTACCCTCAGGCGATCGGGGGGGGGGAGAAGCAAATGGTCGCGATCGCGCGGGCGCTGGCGACGAATCCGTCGTTCATCCTCCTCGACGAGCCGACCTCCGCCCTGGACGTCTCCGTGCAGGGGAAGATCATCAACCTCCTCCTCCGGCTCCGGAAGGAGCTGAATCTCACCTACCTCTTCATCACCCACGACCTCAGCCTGATGCGGAACGTCTCGAGCCGCGTCGCCATCATGTACCTTGGCAAGCTGTGCGAGATCGCCCCGACGGTCGACTTCTTCGAGCACCCCTGGCATCCCTACACGCGGATGCTCCTCTCCTCGATCCCCGTGGTCTCCGACGAGGAGGAGGCCCTCAAGCCGACGAAACAGAGCTCGAAGGGGGAGATCCCGAGCCCCGTCGACATCCCCCCCGGCTGCAGCTTCGAGTCCCGCTGCCGAGAGAAGGGGGTTCGCTGCA
>CAYHBG010000070.1:0-3205 GCA_964354815.1 uncultured Thermotogae bacterium | reverse complement strand
GTGACCTACCACGACCACCCCGCCCTGCGAGAGGGGCAGGAGCGCGTCTTGCGCGGTCAGGTCGAGATCGCTCTCGAACGAGGCCTTCCCCTCATCCTGCACGCGCGCGGGGCGTACCCCGCCCTCCTGCGAGTCCTGAAGGAGACAAAGGCCGACCAAGTCGGAGGGGTCGTGCACAACTTCGACACAGAGCCCAAGCTGGCTCACGCTCTCTTCGACCTCGGCTTCTTCGCCTCCTTCGGTGGAGCGATCACCTACCCCGACGCCTCGCGGCTGCACGCCCTCGTGCGGGACGTTCCCCTCGCTCGGATCCTCCTCGAGACCGACTCCCCCTACATGCCCCTCTACCAGCAGGCGACAGAGAAGAACGAGCCAGCGAACGTCGCGCGGGTGGCTCAAAGGATCGCGGACCTGAAGGGCCTGGAGGTCGACGTCGTCGTCGAGGCCTCGTTCCGAAACTTCACCGGACTCTTCCGCCCCCGCCTTCCCGACTGAGTTCCCTTCGCCGGCACCGGAAGTCGGCCGTCGAAGCGGAGCCGGGTCACCCGAAGAGGCGACGGCTCAGCCCTTCCCGAGCCGCGCCGCGAGCGAGACGAGCCCTGGCTCGACAAGGGTCCCCTTCTCCATGACGGGCTTCCCGTCCAGCCAGACCGAGGAGTGAAGGGAGACTCCGTCGCAGTGGGACGGGGCGGGATACCCCGGCGGGACGATCGTCGCCGGGACGCTCCCGATCCCCCACTCCGTCGATCCCCAGACCCTCTCGTCCTCGACGATGTCGCCCGTCAGGCGCGCCCCGGGGTTGAACCCGTAGGAGAGGTGAGCGAGCCGCCTCATCTGCGGGTGACGGAACGCATCGAGCCAGTGCTCAAACTCCTGCGCCTGAGGGCCGCCCTGGATCTCGACGATCGCCCCCTTCTCGATCGCGAGGCGAATCGGTGCCTCGAGCTTCCCGCACGGAGGGACGAGGGACCCGTCGAAGACGATCGTGCCGTGGATGGAGCCAAAGTCGGGCGTGGAGCTGATCTGACCGGCGAGCATCTCCGACCCCGGGCGGTGGGCGTACCCCATCCGGCATCGGATCGGGATGTCCGATCGATGGTCGAACTGGATGTCCCCTCCGGCTGGCGTCGTGATCCGGACGTGGCGGGTTCTGGTGAGAAGGGAGGAAAACTCTCTTTGGAACGCCTCCAGGGCCGTGAAGTCCACGCGGCCGATGCAGCGGACGATCATGCTGGGGTTCATCCCGACGAGGTTCAAGTGCCGCAGCTTCTTGTTCTTCTCGAAGGCGATGTCGTAGGGCGTGGAGTAGAGGAGCCACTGGTTGTTGTACTCCACCCAGGCGTCGGCCGCGGAGAGCGCGGCGGCGAGGGGCTCGAGGGGGAGCATCGGATCGGCCGCCTTCCCCACGCCCAGGGGGGCGGGATGGAGGATGACCATCGGCTTTGCCCCGGCGGCGAATGCCGCCCGCGCCGTCGCGTTGATGACCGCAAGGTCGCTCTCCGTGTCCCCGGTGATGACGAACGTTTCGCCGGGTTGGAGCCGGAAGAGATCGCGCACCACCCGTTCCGCCGCGAGACCCAGCTCATACTCGTAGATCGACATCGTAGACACCTCCTCCTCTCAACTCCCGAGCCCTACGACAGCCCCAAGGGCGCCCCCTTTCTCTCGTCCCTCGCCCGGCCTCCCTTGCCGCGTCGCGTCCCCTCCTTGGCCTACGCGGGATCCTCCTCCTTCTCGACGCGGGGCGCAGGGGCCCCTCCCTCTCGCAGCGTGAGGTAGATCCCGACGAGGATCAGCCCTCCTCCGATGCCCTCGAGCACCGTGATCCTCTCGCCGAGGAGGGCCCAAGCGAAGAGGCTCGAGCCGATGGGCTCGCCGAGGGCGAGCACAGCTACCGTGGAGGCGGGGAGATAGCGCAGGGCCCAGTTGAACGTGCTGTGCCCGACGAGCTGCGGTCCGAGAGCCAGGAGAGCGAGGTAGACGTAGGTCGACCCGCGGAAACCGAAGAGCGGGACGCCCAGAACAAGGCAAGCGATGAGGACGAGGACGCCCGCCGTTCCGTAGCTCGTGAAGACGTAGTCGACGAGCCGGACCCGCTGCCGCACGCGCCGGCCGATGAGCAGGCCGCACGACATCATGATCGCACCGCCCAGCGCAAGGAGGTCGCCGGAGAGGGCGCTCTCGCCGAACCCGCGCCCACCGAAGCCGATCAAGACCCCTCCGGCCACGGCAACAGGGATCGCGAGGACCATCCCGGTCCGGAGCCGCTCGCGCAGGACGAGGAGAGACCCGAGCGCGACGAAGACCGGCGTCGTGGAGACAAGGACGACGGAGCTTGCGACCGAGGTGTAGCGAAGCGACGTGATCCAGAGAACGAAGTGCATAGCGAGGAAGAACCCAACTACGCTGGTGAGGAGGCGATCCCTGCGCGACATGGGCACGGCCGGCCTGCGCAGGAGGGCGAGTGGAGCGAGGAGGATCGCCGCCAAGAGGAGCCGCCAGGCCGCGACCGCGAGGGGCGAGGCGTCGGCGGCAAGGCGAATCAGGAGGGCCGCCGAAGAGACGGCGACGATCCCGGCTATCAGGAGGCCGTAGAGGAGAGGACGCGGCGGAAGGCCGCTCTCGCCCGCGGGTCTTGACTCAGTCGCCACCCACAAGCCTCGCGATCTCGGGGAGGGCGCGGCGTGCGGCCTCCTCCCCCGCCTCAATCCCGCAGCGTACCGCGCTGTAGCAGGGCGGGGCGGAGGTGAAGTCCGGCCGGAGGAGGACGTCGGGAGGACAAGCCTTCAAAGACATCTCGCAGACGCGCTTCTGGAAGATGGTCGACATCTGGAACAGGACGGCAAAGACGCTCGGATGAAACCGCGACGCGGCCCGCTCCCTCGTCTGGGCCGCTTCGAGGCTCGGGGTGATCCCGAGGGGGCGGTTGCCGAAGAGCGGAGAGGGGATCCCGGAGAGGCGCGCCTCCTCCGGCGAGACGAGGACGTCCACCGCCACGACGACCTCCGCGCCCAGGGCGCGTGCAACGTCGACGGGGACCGGGTCGGAGACCCCGCCGTCCACAAGCAAATGGCCGTCGATCCAAACCGGCGTGAACAGGCCTGGGACCGAGATACTCGCCCGGATCGCCTGGTAGAGAGGGCCCTTTCGGATCGGGTAAGGCCCACCGCTCTGAAGGTCGGTGGCCACCGCGGCGTAGTCGGTC
>CAYHBG010000069.1:0-7654 GCA_964354815.1 uncultured Thermotogae bacterium | reverse complement strand
TCCGCGAGGGTCCTGGCCGAGATCCCTCCGGGGAGGAGAACCGGTTGCTCGTCCGCGCCACCGGCCTTCTCGGCGAGAGACAGGAGCAACCGGCCGAGCTGCGCTGCGAGCGCGGCATGGGCGCACGAGGCACTCCACCCTTTGACGGCGATGAGGCGGCGCCCGAGGGAGAGGAGGGCGTAGCGCTGGAGCCCCTCCTCCTTGTCGAGTATCTGGAGAAAGCGCTCCCGCTCGAAGAAGTAGAGGTCGGTCTCAGTCACTGCCCGCGCGGAGGTTTGGTGAAGGTCGCTCGAGCCCTCGAGGAAGCCCTCCAGGCCGAGGAGGTCCCCCGGTCCGAGGATCTCGACCGCCCCACCCCGGCCGCCGACCGAAGCCCGGTCGCTCACCAGGCCCTCCGCGATCAGGTACGTCCCGGCCGCGTAGCTCCCGGCCTGGTACACGAGCTCTCCCTCAGCGTAGCGCACATGGAGAGGGGCGTACGTCGAGACGAGGCGTCTCCAGTCAACGCCCCAGACCGCGGTCTCTTTCATCTTGCCCTAACCTAGCCGGTCGGCGGCCCCGTGTCCATGGAGGACGACAGGGAGAGGAGGGGTAGAAATGCAGCAACTTGTCTGCGGGGAGAGGGGCGAAGAACCGTCATCTGACAGGCAAGTGCCTACCGTGTGGTGGTTAGGAACGATCCCGGCGTGCCGAGTTGGTGCTGCCAGCTGGCAGTGCCGCTCTGGGAAGCTGACAGGGCTGCGCCTGCAAGAAGCGGGCTTCGTCCCTGTCGTCTAACCTACTCAGGGTCGGTCGGATCGGCTACCGTGCCCTTGGGAGGTGACCCACAACATGGCGGGTCAGGCAAGGACGCGGGTCATGCGAGAGACCACGGAAACGAAGCTCAATCCCTTCGAGATGATGCTCCACCAGTTGGACCTGGTGCGGGAGCAGGCGGACATCCCCGGCGGAGTCTGGAACATCCTTCGGCAGCCGGAGCGGGCGCTCGAGGTGAGCGTCCCCATCACGCGGGACGACGGCGAGGTCGAGGTGTTCACGGGGTACCGCGTCCAGTACAGCAGCGCGCGCGGGCCGTGCAAGGGCGGAATCCGCTACCACCCCGGCGTCACCCTGGACGAGGTCAAGGCCCTCGCGGGGTGGATGACCTGGAAGTGCGCGGTGGTGAACATCCCCTACGGGGGAGGGAAGGGCGGGATCACCTGCGACCCGACTCGCCTCTCCGGGAAAGAGCTCGAGCGGCTGACGAGGCGCTACACGGCGATGATCTACCCCATCATCGGACCGCGACGGGACATCCCCGCCCCGGACGTCAACACGAACTCGGCCGTCATGAACTGGATCGTTGACACCGTGGGTCTCTTGAACGGCGAGCCGGTACCGGGGATCGTCACCGGGAAGTCGATCGAGCTGGGCGGCGCCCTCGGCCGGAGGGAAGCGACGGGGCGCGGTGTAATGTCCATCACCCTCGGCGTCCTGCAGCGTTTGGGGATGGAGATGGCGAACGCCAGGGTCGCCGTGCAGGGGTTCGGGAACGTCGGCTCGATCGCTGCGGCCCTCCTCGCCGAGCAGGGGGCGAAGATCGTCGGACTCTCCGACGTTTCGGGGGCGTACCACTGCCAGAACGGGTTCAACATGGGGAAGGTCCTGAAGTACGTGGAGACCTCCCCTGGACACCTTCTGGCAGGCTACCGCGACGCCGGGGTCGAGGAGATCAAGAGCGAGGAGCTCCTGACCCTAGACGTTGACGTGCTCATTCCCGCGGCGCTCGAGGCGCAGATCACGAGCGAGAATGCGGGGAGGATCCAGGCCAAGGTGGTCGTGGAGGGGGCGAACGGCCCAACCACACCGGAGGCCGACGTGATCCTCGCCGATCGCGACATCGTCGTCGTTCCAGACATCCTCGCCAACGCGGGAGGGGTCGTCTGCTCCTACTTCGAGTGGGTCCAGAACTTCCAGTGCTTCCCGTGGGAGGAGCAGGAGACGAACCAGCGCTTGGGGAGGATCATGCAGCGGGCCTTCGACGAGGTTTGGCAGCTCTCCCAAGAGCGGAAGATCTCCCTGCGCTTGGCGGCGTTCGTCCATGCCGTGGAGCGCGTGGCACGTGCCATCGAGCTGCGGGGCATCTTCCCCTAGGACGGGGGCGCAAGGGATGCTCCTCTACACGCCAAGCGTGCTGCTTGCCCCTGAGATGAAGGCGCAGGGCCTCCTCGAGGAGGCCCTCGCCTCTTCGGCGCGGCGGCTCGGCCGAAGCGAGGCGCAGGTGTTGGACGCACTACGGGCGAACGATCCCGAGGCGCACAGCACGCTTCGCTACGGCATCGCGAAGGGGCTTGGGGCGTACTTGGGGAGGCTTGGCTCGGGGATCCTCGCCCTCTACGTCTACGGGAGCACGATGGAGGGAGGGGCGACCCGCGCGTCGGACATCGACCTGATCGTCCTGGTCAGCCGGAAGATCGATCCGATGCGCTCTCTCCTGGGGCGAGTGGACCTCGCCCTGGCCACGTCGTACCGGAGGCTCCTCGGCGACGCCCGCTCCCCGGTCTCCCTCCTCGACGCCCACCTGGTGGACGTTGAGGAGGAGAGAGGGCGTCACGGCTACGGCGCGGTCCTCTCTTCAACTCGGACCTGCCCGGTCTGCCTGTGGCGCTCCCCTCCTAGAGTCTCGGGGGCCCCTTTGGCCAGGGGCCCCCACATCACCTCTTCCTGCCTCATCGCGCGTGGATGAAGAACTGCTTCATCTCCTCCGGATGGTAGAGGTCGAACTGGACCAGGCTCAGGACGTCGATGTGCGTCTGGCTCCCGGCGTTGACGCAACGCGTCCCGCCCACGTCGGCCTTGTAGCTCCCCAAGACAACGGACTCGTGACAGTGGCCGCACAGCACGAGGTAGGGGTGTTCCCGCTCGATGAACCTCCGGATCTCGAAGCTCCCCACGTGGTCGGCGACCTTGAGAAACCCATACCGCCCCCGCGGCGAGGTCCAGTCCAGCTCCGTGTTATGCGGGGGCGCGTGGAAGAGGTGGATCGTGCGGGACGGGTCGTAGCTCGCCGCCGCCCCGTTCGGCCCGTTCCGTGAGAGGTAGCGACGGAAGTCCTTCAGATCCTCGGCGATCGTCGAACGCGGGCCATCCTCAACCGTCGTAATCCCCATTTCGTAGATATCCGTCGAGGGATCCATCCCCTCCGGTCTCATCTTGACGGGATTCTCGTACTTCACCCAGTCCATGAGGAGCCCTGCGCCGGGGGGGACGTAGGGGTACCCGGCGACGAAAAGAAGCGGGACCTCGCCAGGAAAGAAGGCCTGCTTCTGCCGAGCGTCCCGCACCTCGACCACGCGGCCGTTGACCAGATGGAAGTTCGGCATCTCCTCGTCGAACGCGACCAGAAGGGGCTCGTTCGCCCGCCGATCGTCGTTCCCCATGATGACGTAGATGTCGGAGTGGCGGTGCGCGAGGAGGTAGCTTCGCAGAAGCGGGATGAAGGGGTCTCTGAAGAACTCCCTCTGCAGACCGACGCCCGCGTCGTCCTTCTCGGCGCCCCCCTGGAACGCGCTCGGGGCAAGGTCCCCGCTGATGAAGATCGACCCGATCCGCCAGGTATCGGCGACGCGAAGCAAAAGCTCGTAGAGGACGACGTTCCCGTGCAGGTCGGTCACCGAAATGGCTTGCGACATCGTCGTCGTCAAGCGTAGTCGGGAGGGGGCGATTGTCAAGAGGATGCGACAGGAGGCCTTGCGCTGTCCAGAGAGCGTGTCACTTGACAGGAGCGCGCGCCGTTCGCTGGGTGTCTTCGCCCGCTCCTCGGAGGGGGAGGTTCGGTAGGGCCGAAACGAGGAGCCGACTCGGGGGTGAGGACCCAACCGGAGGACTCCCCTCCTGCGCTCGGGAGGAGTGCCCGCGCCTTGCAGCCTCAGGGTGGGGAAAGGATAATCCGCGGACCCCGGGACGCGCCGTGGGAACAGCGGAAGGAGACTCCAGACGTGCAGCAGGCAGGCGGGCAAGAGAGCCAGAGAAGGCGGTTGTCCTGGTCCGAGGTGGCCATCGTGTCCGGCGCCCTGGCGATCTCGGAGAGCGGACCTCGCACCGTCCGCGCCGGATCCCTCGCGGCGTTCTGCGTCACGGCTCTCGCTCCCTGAAGGAACGTGATGCCCAAGTCCCCTCCCAGCTCGACGAAGGCGAGAGACCTGCCAGAGGACCTGCTCGACCGGTTTCCGGCCCGTCCGGAGGCCGCTATTCCCCTGCTGCAAGCGGTTCAGGATCGGGAGGGCTACCTATCGCAAGAGAGCCTGGCCGAGGTCGCGCGCCACGCGCGTACACCGCTGAGCCGCATCTACGCCGTCGCGACGTTCTACTCGCAGTTCCGCCTGGACCGCCCCGGGAAGCACCTCGTCCGCGTCTGCCAGGGGACGGCCTGCCACGTCCTCGGTGCGACCGAGATCCTTGACCAGCTCAAGGAGAGGCTCAAGGTCGGCGAGGGCGGGACGACCGCCGACGGCGAGTTCACGCTGGAGACAGTCCGTTGCCTGGGCTGCTGTAGCCTCGCGCCGGCGATGATGATCGACCAGAGGACCTACGGCCGCCTGACTCGAAAGCGGATCGACGACGTGATCGTCTCCTGGCGAGAGGGGAAACCCGCGTGAGCCGCCCGACCGAGGTCACGGTAGGTCTTGCGACCTGCGGGATCGCCGCCGGCGCGGAGGGGGTCTACTCGGCCCTCGCCTCGTCCCTGACCGCGCGCGGACTGCCCGTTCGTCTCAAGAGGGTCGGCTGCGTCGGCATGTGCTACAACGAGCCGTTGGTGGATGTTCTCACCGACCACGGCGAGCGGACGACGTACGCCCGCGTGACACCGGAGGACGTGGCCCGGATCGTCGAGGACCACGTCGTGGGCGGGCTCCCGGTGGACGAGCTCGTTGCCCCCCACGACGGGTTCTTCGATCGGCAGGTGCGCATCGTCCTTGAGAACTGCGGCCTGATCGACCCCGAGTCTCTTGCAGAGTACCAAGAGCGCGGCGGATACGAGGCGCTGAAGAGAGTCCTCTCGATGACCCCTCGCGAGGTGATCGAGGAGATGAAGGCCTCCGGGCTGCGAGGCCGCGGGGGTGCCGGCTTCCCCACGGCCACGAAGTGGGGCTTTGCGGCTGCGGAGGCAGCCGGGGACAAGTTCGTCGTCTGCAACGGCGACGAAGGGGACCCCGGCGCGTTCATGGACCGGAGCGTCCTCGAGGGGGATCCCCACCGCGTCCTGGAGGGGATGGCGATCGCTGCCTTCGCCATCGGGGCCGCGCACGGATACGCCTACGTGCGAGCCGAGTACCCCCTGGCGATCGACCGGCTGGGCAAGGCGATCACCGCGGCGAGGGAGGCCGGGCTGCTCGGAGAGAGGATCCTGGGGAGCCGCTTCTCCTTCGACGTCCAGATCAAGGCCGGGGCCGGGGCGTTCGTGTGCGGCGAGGAGACCGCGCTCATTGCCTCGATCGAAGGACGGCGCGGGATGCCTCGCCGCCGGCCGCCCTTCCCCACCACGGCCGGGCTGTGGGGCAAGCCCACCGTCATCAACAACGTGGAAACCCTGGCGAACGTCCCGTGGATCTTCCGGCACGGGGCCGCGGCGTTTGCGCGTCACGGAGTCGACAAGAGCAAGGGGACGAAGGTTTTTGCCCTTGCCGGCAAGGTGAAGCACAGCGGCCTCGTCGAGATCCCCATGGGGATGACGATTCGCCAACTCGTCTTCGACGTCGGGGGAGGCCCGCGCGGTGGGAAGGCGTTCAAGGCGGTCCAGATCGGCGGTCCCTCGGGTGGGTGCATCCCGGCCTCCCTGGCGGACGTTCCGGTGGACTACGAGTCGCTGACACAGACCGGTGCCATCATGGGCTCCGGAGGCCTGATCGTCCTCGACGAGGAGACGTGCATGGTCGACGTCGCCCGCTTCTTCCTCGACTTCGTCCAGAAGGAGTCGTGCGGGAAGTGCACGTTCTGCCGGATCGGGACGAAGCGGATGCTCGAGAGCCTAACCCGCATCTGCGCGGGGCAGGCGGCGGAGGGGGAGTTCGACCGCCTGATCGACCTGGGGAAGAAGGTCAAGGGACACTCCCTGTGCGGGCTCGGGCAGACGGCGCCCAACCCGGTCCTCACGACGGCTCGCTACTTCCGGGACGAGTACGAAGCTCACCTGAAGGGGAAGACCTGTCCGGCGCACGTCTGTCGTGCCCTCATCCGCTACCGCATCGACGAGGCGCGCTGCAAGGACTGCAAGCTCTGCGTGGGCAGGTGCCCGACGCACGCGATCGGGCAGGGCGATGGGGCCTACCAGCGGATCGACGAGGCGCTCTGTGTGAAGTGCGGGCGCTGTCGCGAGGCCTGTCCGTTCCGCGCGATCGACGTCATCTGAAGGGGCAGGCATGATCTCTGTGAAGATCGACGGAAGGGACGTCGCGGGCGAGACGGGCGAGACGATCCTTGCGATCGCGCGACGTTCCGGGATCGAGATTCCCACCCTGTGCGCGGAGCCCCGGCTCGACCCGTTCGACGCCTGCGGAGTCTGTACGGTCGAAGTGGAGGGGCTCGGGGTCGTGAAGGCTTGCTCCACGCCGGCCAAGGACGGGATGACGGTCTCGACGGACTCCGCTCCTGCTCGTGAGATTCGCAGGGCCGCGCTCGAGCTCCTTCTCAGCCACCACTTCGGGGATTGCCTCGGACCCTGTCAGCTTGCCTGTCCGGCGCACACCGACTGCCAGGGGTACGTGAGCCTGGCGGCGAACGGGTTCTTCCTGGAGGGGCTTCGAGTCCTGTACGAGAAGCTCCCCTTCCCGGCCACCTTCGGCCGCATCTGTCCCTCCCCGTGCGAGGAGGCCTGCCGGCGCCAGATCGCGGAGGAGCCCGTCCAGATAAGGCACATGAAGCGTTTCCTCGGGGACCGGGACGCAGGCTACGTCCCCCCGTGCGAGCCCGGGACTGGGCTGCGTGTGGCCGTCGTCGGCGGCGGGCCGGCCGGCCTCTCCTGCGCCTACTTCCTGCGTCGCAAGGGGCACGCGGCGACGGTCTTTGATGCCATGCCCAAGATGGGTGGGATGCTTCGCTACGGGATCCCGGACTTCCGCCTTCCACAAGACGTCCTCGACCGGGAGCTCCGCGTGCTCGAGGCGATGGGGATCGTGCTCCGGAATGGCGCTCGCCTGGGAGTCGACCTCTCCCTCGCTGAGCTGGAGCGCGACTACGACGCGGTCTTCCTGGGTCTGGGGGCGTGGCGGTCGGGCGACCTCTCGATCCCCGATCGCGATCATCCGGCTGTGCTGCAGGGGATCGAGTTCCTCCGGCGGCTCGCCCTGGGGGAGGCGGTCGAGCTGCCTAGAGAGGTCGCGGTGATCGGGGGCGGAAACACGGCGATCGACGCCGCACGGTCGGCGCGGCGGCGCGGCGCGGCCGTGACGCTCGTCTACCGTCGGGGTCGCGAGGAGATGCCCGCCGATCCGCGCGAGGTCAAAGAAGCGGAGGAGGAAGGGGTCGACCTGCGGCTCCTGACACAGCCGCTCGAATTCGTGGTCGAGGGGGGCCGGCTTTCCGGGATCCGCTGCGTGAAGATGCGGTTGGGTGAGCCGGACGCAAGCGGCCGAGCGCGGCCCGTGCCGGTCAAGGGCTCGGAGTTCGTGATTCCGGT
>CAYHBG010000068.1:0-7827 GCA_964354815.1 uncultured Thermotogae bacterium | reverse complement strand
GTGATCTCCTCGGGGCCGAGCTTCGTCTCCTCGGCCTTGACCTCGAACTCCTCGATGTGGAGCGAGTCGAGGAGGTCCTCCCTCACCAGGCGCTCGGAGACGACGATCGCGTCTTCGTAGTTGTACCCCTCGTACGGCATGATCCCGGCGAGGAGGTTCCGCCCCAGGGCGAGCTCGCCCTGGTCGCTCGACGGGCCGTCGGCGAGGACGTCCCCCTCCTTCACCTTGTCCCCGGTCTTCACAACCGGGCGCTGATGGAGGATCGTGTTCTGGTTCGAGCGCTCGAAGTTGACGAGCCGGTAGGTCTCCTTCTTGCGTCCCTGCCTCACCGTGACGTGTGTCGCGTCGACCTCGACCACCTCGCCGCCCGCCGGGGCGAGGAGGAGCATGCCGGAGTCCTTCGCCGCCTGCTTCTCCAGGCCGGTCCCGACGAGGGGAACCTCCGGACGAACGAGGGGGACGGACTGGCGCTGCATGTTCGCGCCCATCAGCGCGCGGTTGGAGTCGTCGTGCTCAAGGAACGGGATCAGGGCGGACGAGATCCCGACCAGAGCGCGCGGCGAAACGCCGATGAAGTCGATCTCGCCCGGCGGGACAAGCTTGACCTCCTCGCGGCCGGTGCGGACCTCGACGCGCTCGCCGAGGATCTTCCCGTCCTTGCTCACCGTGGCCGTCGCCGAGGCGATCTTGTACCGCTCCTCGTCGTCGGCCATCAGGTAGACGATCTCCTTGGTCACCTTCCCCTTGATCACGCGCCGGTACGGCGTGACGAGGAAGCCGTAGTCGTTCACCTCGGCGTAGCAGGCGAGCGACGTGATGAGGCCGATGTTCTGGCCTTCCGGCGTCTCGATCGGGCAGATGCGGCCGTAGTGGGAGCTGTGGACGTCGCGGACCTCGATCTTCGCCCGGCGCTTGGTGAGCCCGCCGCCCAGCGCGTTCAGCCGGCGCTTGTGCGTCAGCTCGGTGAGCGGGTTCGTCTGCTCCAGGAACTGCGAGAAGCGGCCGGTATAGAAGAGCTGGTTGATCGCCCCCTGGACGGTGCGCGTGGAGATGAGGCGGCGGATCGTGTCCTTCTCGTCCAGGGCGTACTTGGAGAGCTTGTCGCGGGCGATCCTCGCCATGCGGACGAGTCCGGTACGCAACGCGTTCTCGGCGAGTTCGCCCGGGAGCCGGACCCTCTTGTTCGCCAAGTGGTCCTTCTCGTCGAGGATGTTCGGGTTCCGCGAGACCTCGAGGAGGAGCTTGATCATGCGCACGATGTCCGCGAGGTACATGACCGGCCGGCCGAGCTCGAGGCCGAGCTTGCGGTTCACCTTGAACCGGCCGACCTCGGACAGGTGGTAGCTCTGCGGGTGGAAGTAGAGGGTCTGGATGTACTCCGCCATCTGCACCGGGGAGGCGCGGTCCGAGGGGCGAAGGCGATGGTAGACGGCGCGAAGGGCCTCCTCCTTCGTCTGGATCGTGTCCTCGTCCAGGGTCTTCTGGATCACGCGCTCGACGAGCTTCAAGGAGCGAGCCCCGGAGTTGGCGAGGAGGGAGAGGTGTGTCTTCTGCAGTTGCTCGCCAGCCGCGAGGAGGACCTTGTCCTTCTTCTTCACGTCCTCTGCGGCGCGGTAGCCGATGTACGGCTGGAGCGTCTCCACCGACACCGGCGAGACCTCGAAGCTGTAGTAGCGGCGGATTCGGTCCTCGTTGAAACCGAGTGCCTTCAAGAGGACCGTCGCCGGGACCTTGCCCTTGCGGTCGAGGTTCGCCTTGAGGGTCAGGCGACGCGTGTCCAGCAGGACCTCGAGCCACGCACCCAGCTCGGGCAGGATGTGTCCCTTGTACTGAGTCTTGTCCTCTTGCGTGAAGTAGACCCCCGGCGAGCGCGTCAGCTCGTTCACGAGGGCGTTCTCCGAACCGTTGATGATGAACGTCCCGCGGCTCGTCATCACCGGGAAGTCTCCGATGTACAGCTCCGTGTCCTGGAGCAGCTTCCCTTCCTGGAGGAGGCGCGCCGTGACCCGCAGCGGCTGGGAGTAGGTGAGGTCGCGGTCCTTGCACTCGGTCTCAGAGTTCCTGGGCTCGCCCAGGTAGGGCTCGACGAACTCCATCACCAGTCCGTCCTTGCCGTGCCCCTCGATGGGGGTGACATCCTCGAACGCCCGCTTGATGCCCTGGTCGACGAACTTGGTGAACGACTGCCGCACGTCCTTCAGGAGGTACGGTGGAGGGAGGATCTCTTGGATCCGCCCGTAGGACCTGCGCTCTCGCTGCGTCATGATCTCCCTCGAAAAGAACGTTCTGCCCTAAGGTAGGTTCCTACCTTAAGGCAGACCGCAAAGAGAAGCCTGCACGGACAACCGGCGCGACCTTACTTCAGCTCGATCTCGGCGCCTGCGGCCTCGAGCTTCTCCTTCAGGCTCTGCGCCTCGTCCGGTCCCACGCCCTCCTTGATGACGGCGGGGAGGCTGTCCACGAGGGCTTTGCACTCCTGCAGCCCCTTTCCGGTGATCTCCTTGATCTCCTTGATGACCTGGATCTTCTTCTGACCAGGACTCGTCAGGACGACCCTGTAGGTCTCCGGAGCGGCCGCGCCGCCCTCGGCGCCCGCACCCGGAGCGGTGGCCACGGCGACCGGCGCCATCATGGCGGCGGAGACGCCGAACCGCTCCTCGATCATGCTGACCAGGTCGGCCAGGTCCTTCACGGTCATCTTCTCGATCTCCTGAAGGATCTCTTCCTTACCCATCTTCCTCGTCCTCCTTAAGTCTAGTTCTGCCTTTCCTTTGCCTTGCGGACCTCGTCCAAGCTGGTAGCAAGCTCCCGGATCTTCGCCTGAAGGACGAACGCCAGAGAGCGCACCGGGCCCGCAAGGACGAACGCCAGCTTCGCCAGGAGCTCCTCGCGGGACGGGAGCGTCGCGTAGCGCTGGACGTCCTTCTCCGGGACGACGGCCTTCTCGAACACCCCGCCCTTCGGCATGTACCGCGGCGCGTACTTCCTCCGGCACTCGTCGGTCAGCTTGAACGCAAGGGCCGGGTCGTCGTAGCCGATGGCCACGCCGATCGGGCCGGTGAACAGATCGGCGAGCTCCTCCAGGCCGGCCTCCTTCGCCGCGATACGGGCCAGGGTGTCCTTGACGACGCAGTAGTCAAGGCCCTGCTTGGTGAACTTCGCGCGCAGGGCGACCATCTCCACCGCAGTCAGGCCGCGGTAGTCGGCGAGGACCAGCGACGTGGCCCGGCCGAATTTCTCGGCGAGCTCGGCCACCAGCTCCTTCTTCGCTTCTGTCGGCATGGGTACGCTCCTAGTCGGCGTGCTCCGCGATGGCCGTGACCTCGTTCAGGTCGAGAACGACCCCGGGTCCCATCGTGGACGAGATCACGGCTCTCTTGATGTAGCGCCCCTTGACGCCTTCCTCGGGCTTGCGCTCCTGGATGCTCTGGATGAGGGCCACGAGGTTCTCCCTGAGGGCGGAGGCCTCGAACGACGCCTTGCCGAAGACGGTATGGATGACGCCGAACCGGTCGGTCCGGAACTCCACCATCCCCTTCTTCAGGTCCTGGACGGCCTTCCCGATGTCCTTGGTCACAGTCCCCGTCTTCGGGCTCGGCATCAGGCCGCGCGGGCCGAGGACCTTCCCCAGCTTCCCGACGACGGCCATCATATCGGGGGTAGCGACGATCTTGTCGAACTCCATCCAGCCGCCGACGATCTGCTTCGCCAGGTCGTCGCCACCGACGTAGTCGGCGCCGGCCTGCTGGGCCTCGCTCGCGCTCTCCCCTCGGGCGAAGGCGAGGACGCGGACGCTCTTGCCGGTCCCATGGGGCAGCGAGCAGGTCCCGCGGACGATCGTCTGGGCCGCCTTGATCCCCAGGGTGAACGACACCTCGGCGGTCTCATCGAAGTGGGCCGTCGCCGAGGCCTTCAGCTTCTCCGCCGCCTCGTCGAGGGGGTACCCCTTGCGCTCGATGAGCGCTACCGCGGTCAGAAAACGTCTCGAGTGCTTCACGACTCGACCACCTCGACACCCATATTCCTCGCGGTTCCCTTGATGATCTCGATGGCCGACTCGAGCTTGTACGTGTTCAGGTCAGGGAGCTTCCGCTCGGCGATCCGCCGGACCTGCTCGGCCGAGATCTTGGCGACCTTCGTCCGGTTCGGCTGCGCGGAGCCAGATTTTATCCCCGCTGCCATCTTAATCAACTCCGCAGCCGGCGGCTGCTTCAGGATGAAGTCGAAGGAGCGGTCCATGTACACCGAGATCACGACCGGGATCACCACGCCTTGGGTCTCGCCCTTCGTCGACTCGTTGAACCGCTTGCAGAAGTCCATGATGTTCAGCTTGTGCTCACCGAGGGCCGGGCCGACCGGCGGGGCCGGGGTCGCCTGCCCGGCGGGAATCTGGAGCGTGATCTTCGCAATCGCATTCTTCGCCATGCTACCTCCTGCCCTCGTCGCTACAGCTTCTCGATCCCTTCGAACCCAAGCCGGACCGGGGTCTCGCGGCCGAAGACCTTGACCATCACGGTCACCTCTTCGGCATCCTTGTCGATCTCCTTGATCTCGCCTGTGAAGTCCGCGAACGGACCGTCGACGATCTTCATCACCTCGCCAACCTGGAAGTCGACCTCAATCTTCGGTTCGGCACCCGCCGCACCGCCCGCCGCCGCGACGCCCGCGGCGACTGGGATCTCGAGCAGGCCCGCCTTCCGCTTGATCAGCTTCATCTCCGGCCCCTCGATCGGAACCGGCTTGAAGTGCGAGCCGACGTAGCGGACGGCGCCTTTGATCCCGTCGATCAAGGCCATCATCTCGTCCTCATCCAGGCCCATGCGGGCGAAGACGTATCCTGGGAAGAGCCGACGCCGCTCGATCCGCTGGATCGTGGCGACGCGCTTGTCCTTGAACTCTTTCACCTTGAGGAGCCCTGAGGCCCGGCTGGGGATCGCGAGCTCCTCCTCGATCGTGTCCCCCTGGCGGAGCTGCATCCCCTTCTTGATCTTGCCGAGCGCCTTCTCGTTAATGACGCGGTGCTTCACCTTCCCGTCGGCGTACTCGAGGGTCAGCCGCCTCACCTTCTCGCGCAGCACGACCGTCCCCTTGTTCACGATCATGAACTTCTCGTCGCCGTCAGAGGTGAGGGGGACGCCGTTCCGGATCCTCTCCCCCACGCGAATGTCGCGCCGGATCCGCTTGTCGGTCGGAATCAGGTGCTCCTCTTCGTTGCGGTTGGTCAGCTCGACGATCACCTGCTGAAGGGGTTCGACGTCGAGGACCTTGGCGTCGCCGTCCATGTGGCGGGGCGGCTTGCGGGC
This sequence comes from uncultured Thermotogae bacterium, assembly GCA_964354815.1. Taxonomy (GTDB): domain Bacteria; phylum Bipolaricaulota; class Bipolaricaulia; order UBA7950; family UBA9294; genus CAYHBG01. Next base: position 2,524 of record CAYHBG010000068.1, on the reverse strand, counting down.
GATTACGTCCCCGCGCTGGATCCGCTCGTTCGCCTTGGCGACGAGGTCGTACTCGTACGGGATGCGGTACTCGATCCCCGCCCCAGCACGGCTGCGAGAGGTGATGACCTCCTCGACGGGGACGAGGAAGTACGTCTCCTCGCCCTCGGTGCGGAAGAGCTCCAAGGCGGCCTCGAGGCCGCGCTTCCGCACGCGCTCGTTGAGGTCTTCCTTGACCTTCAACTCCGAGCCGGCGTAGGTCTGGATGGCGTACCACTTCTTCATCCGCATAGTGCTTACCTACCGGGCGACCAGGAGTCGAATGATCGCCTGCACGATCGTGTCGACGCCCCACAGGTACACGGTGAGGACGACGACGAGGAGCAGGATCAGGGCGGTCAGGGAGATGACCTCGGCGCGCGTCGGCCAGGTGACCCGTGAGACCTCTCGGCGGACGCCACTCAGATAATTCGTGATCCTCTCGAACATCCAGCCTCTCCTTTTTTCCTCGATCCTGCAGGCCCGGGAGGACTTGAACCCCCAACCTTCCGATTTGGAGTCGGATGCTCTGCCAGTTGAGCTACGGACCTATCGGCCTTCCGGGCTAGACCTCCTTGTGAGGGGTGTGCTGCCGGCACCACCGGCAGTACTTGTTGAACACGAGCTTCTCACGCGTGTTGTTCTTGTTCCGCTTCGTGTGGTAGTTGCGGCGGGCACAGGTCCCGCACGCAAGCGCCACATGGATGACCGTCTCGCCCTTCTTGGCCATGGCACCCTCTCAAAGGTTACGTACTACTTGATGACCTTCGTCACGACGCCGGCCCCCACCGTCCGCCCACCCTCGCGGATGGCGAAACGGAGGCCCTCGTCCATGGCGATGTGCTGGAGCAGCTCGACCTGGATCTTCAAGTTGTCGCCCGGCATGACCATCTCCACGCCCTGCGAGAGGTGGATCGTCCCGGTCACGTCCGTCGTCCGGAAGAAGAACTGCGGCTTGTACCCGTCGAAGAACGGCTTCTGCCGCCCGCCTTCGTCCTTGGTCAGGACGTACACCTCGCCCTCGAACTGGGTGTGTGGGGTGATCGTCTTGGGAGCCGCTAGGACCTGGCCACGCTCGATCTCGTCCTTCTCAACACCGCGCAGGAGGATCCCGACGTTGTCGCCGGCGATCGCGTAGTCCAGGGTCTTGTTGAACATCTCCAGGCTCGTGGCGACCGTCTTCTTGATCTGCTCCTGGATCCCGACGATCTCGAGCTCCATCCCCGGCGTGATCTTGCCGCGGTCGACGCGCCCGGTGGCGACCGTCCCGCGCCCCTTGATGGAGAAGATGTCCTCGACCGGCATGAGGAACGGCTTGTCCTCCTCGCGCGCCGGGAGCGGAATGTAGGAATCGACCGCCTCCATGAGGTCGAAGACCGGCTTGGCGTCCGGGCTGTTCGCGTCGGTGGCGTGCATCGCCTTGATGGCCGAGCCGCGGATGACCGGCACCTCATCGCCCGGGAACTCGTACTTCTTCAGGAGGTCGCGGATCTCCATCTCGACCAGGTCGATCAGGTCCGGGTCGTCGACGAGGTCGACCTTGTTCATGAACACGACGATCGCCGGGACGTTCACCTGGTGGGCAAGGAGGATGTGCTCGCGCGTCTGCGGCATCGGACCGTCGTAGGCGGAGACGACGAGGATCGCACCGTCCATCTGCGCGGCGCCCGTGATCATGTTCTTGATGTAGTCCGCATGCCCCGGGCAGTCGATGTGCGCGTAGTGGCGGGTTGCCGTCTCGTACTCCACGTGGGCGACGTTGACCGTCAGGATCTTCGTCGGGTCGCGGCGGAAGAGTTTGGCGTCGGCCTTCGCGACCTGATCGTAGGACCGTTCCACCGCAAGGCCCTTCATCGCCAGGACCTTGGTGATCGCCGAGGTCAAGGTCGTCTTCCCGTGATCGATGTGTCCGATCGTCCCGATGTTCACGTGCGGCTTGTCCCGCACGAATTGCTCTTTCGCCATCTCCTCCTACCTCCTTCAGCTTGGTCCGACCTTGGTGGGGCTCTGGAATCGGTCCCGCCGCGCACAAGCCCGCGATCGGAATCGAACCGATGACCTCCCCCTTACCAAGGGGGTGCTCTACCGGCTGAGCTACACGGGCGTCCCGATCTCGGGCGCAAGTCTAACCGAACGATTCAACCCCTGCCATCTGGAGGGGGAGGGATTTGAACCCCCGTAGGCATACGCCAACGGATTTACAGTCCGCCCCGTTTGGCCACTTCGGTACCCCTCCGAAAAGCAATCGGAGCCAGCGGCCAGAATCGAACTGGCGACCTACTGATTACAAGTCAGTTGCTCTGCCGATTGAGCTACGCTGGCAGGGAACCCGATTCGGAGCGATTCTACCGGAGCCCCGCGAGGCTGTCAAGCGAGGATGCGGACCGGCGTTCCAGATCTGGGCGAAGCTCCGCGTTCCTCCGATGTCTTCGACCGGCCTCCTTCCCGAAAAAGGGGGAGTCAGTCGGTCATGAGCACGATGGATTTCGACCAGGCGGTCGCCCTG
>CAYHBG010000067.1:4801-7995 GCA_964354815.1 uncultured Thermotogae bacterium | reverse complement strand
GCTAGTCCTCCTTCAGCCACTCCTTGAACTTGGCCTTGAACTTCTTCTCCATCCGCTCCCCGATCTCATCCCACTCCATGTGCTCGTCGGCGTCCACCCAGCGCGCGAAGCCGCGCTTGATCCCCTCCTCAATCCGCCGCCCGACCTCCTCGCGTCGCTCCTCACGTCGCCTCCCGATGAAGACGCGCGCGTTCATCGCAATCCCGGCCCAGGCGAAGACGAGGATGACGAGGAACCACAGCCCGCACACCTCGAGATAGCGGAGGGCCGGCAGGTCGAACAACCGGACCACGAGGGAGTTCCACAGCCTCATGATCACCCAGCTGAAGAAGAAGAACGCGGCCACCCCGCCACCGGCAACGAGCTTGGACAGAAGCTTCATCCGACTCCACCTCCCTTGCGCGCCGATTCTAGCCGGGAAAGGACAACGAGGTAGGACCGCTGGCGCTGTGGAGTGAAACCCGCGATGATCGGGAAGAGGTGAGATGATGAACACAGGTCGCGTCCTGTTCCGCATAGGTCGGTGGTCAGGCTGGCTCCTCCTCCCCCTGCTCCTGGTCAACCTCTTGACCGGCTACGCGAACGTCTTCCCTCGCCTGTTCGGCGGCATCATAGGGAAGGCCCTCGGGTATAGGCTGCACATCATCCTTCAGCCGGCTTTCGTCGTTCTGACCGTCCTCCACGTCTACCCCTATGCCCGGACGGCGCTTCGGAGGGCCCGCCTCCCCTCCCTCATCGCCGAGCCCGTCCTCCTCATCCTAGGCTTGGGGCTCGCCGCCTTCTCGATCTACCTCGCCCTCCTGGACTGAGGGAGCAACGCCGGGAACCTCTCCTCGCGGCCTGTCAGTCGCCGCAGCCAAAGCCCTTCGGCCGACGGAATCCGCCGGCGAGACTCCCTGCCCAGACCATCGGCAGCGCCACCAGGAAGAGGAGCTCCGCCGCCTGCCAGTAGGAGAGGGGCTTCTGGAACCCGAGGTACCCCATGACGAGGTGCTTCCACAGAACCTGGACAATGAAGGCCACCAAGAAGAAGCCCGCGACGCCGCTTCCCAGCCGAGCGACCATCCTTCCGATCACGATCTGTCCTCCTCCGCGGGACCTCGTCCCGCTCACTTGCTTTCTCGAGCGACGGACTATACGGTTTGCGTCATCGAGCCAGCAAACCGGGCAGGCGAGGGCTCCCTCAAGAGACAAGCGAGGTGATGGTGGTGCGGAAACAGGCAGGCGTTCTGGGCGTCCTCCTCCTGGTCCTGTCGGGCCTCCAGGGGTTCGGCGCGGTCGGAAGCGGGGGGACCGTTGACTTGGAGGTCGGCGTCTTCGTCTTCGAACAAGGGGAATCCGTGGCAGTTGAGGTCCGACGCGACGGAGACTGCACCTGCCTGTGCGATCCGATCACCGTGGGCGGTCTCTCCGTCCTCGATGGGGCCGGAGTGAAGGTCTTCTCTCTCCCCTGCGATCCGCCCGCTCCCATCGACTCCTGGATCGGGCGGTGGAGCCTGATCGACGACGAGGGGAAGGAGGTCCCAGCCGGGATCTACCGACTCGCCGTGACCACGAGTGCCGGAGAGTTCCGCGCCGTGGTGGAGGTCGTCCTGCCGGGGGAGAAGGCCGCCGCGGGGCACGGCCTGGCGCGCGCCTCGGCCTGCGGGCTTTCGCTCTCGGTCTATCGAGTCCTGGACGAGGCCCGCGCCGGGACCAAGGTCGTCCTCGACGTGCGGGAGGGGCTCCTCATCGCCCTGCGGGGGAATCCGACGACCGGCTACGAGTGGGAGATCGAGGACGAGCCCGGAGCCATCCTGGAGCGAATCGAAGGGGCAAGCTACCTTCCTGACCCCGCCCTCGCTGGCCTGGTGGGATCGGGAGGCACGTTCTACTTCCGCTACCGCGCTACGACCGTGGGGGAGGGGACCCTCCTCTTCGCCTACCGTCGCCCTTGGGTCGCCGGTCCCCCGGACCGGACCGTCTCGTTCTCCATCGTGGTCCGCTAGCGGCCCTCGGCTGAGCCCGCGCCGGGCGCGGGGTCCAGAGTGAGGAGGTCGCGCACCCGCTCGACGAGGGCCGCCCCAATCCCTGGGACCTGATCCAGCTCAGAGATGGAGCGGAACGGGCCGTGCTCCTCGCGCCAGGCGACGATCCGCGCTGCCAAGACGGGCCCGATCCCGGGGAGCGCCTCAAGCTCCGCCGCGCTTGCCTGGTTCAGGGACGGCTTCGTCGGACGATCGGCGAAGGTCGGAACCACGACCTTCACCTCCGCAAGGGCGAGCGGTTCCCCCAGAAGGGCAGGGCGCGGGCGGCGGTCCTGCGCGAGGAGGAAGAGCCCCACGCCGAGGAGCGCAACGCCGACGAGGAGGACGAGCCCTCTCTCCTGGGGATAGAGAGGGCGAGCCCTCACGGGAAGAGCTCCCGAATCCGAGCGAGGCCCGACGTCTCGAGCGCGTAGCGAATTCCCTCGGGGAACCTCTCGTAGCGCGGGCGGCCGAACTTGTCGGAGAAGGCCCTCGAGAAGAGCGCGTGCAGCCTCGCCCGCAGAGCCGCGTCCGACCGCAGGATCCGATCCCTCTCCTCGGCAAGCCGCTCCAGTTCGACGACGTAGACCTCCACCCCTGCCGCTCTGGAGAAGAGAGCGAGCGCCTGCTCGTTGTCCACGCCCAGCGCGTCGGATCCCTCACGGAAGAGCCGCCGCCGCGCGAGCTCGTCCAGAACGAGACGCTTCATCTCTCGCTCCATGTCTCGCCGTTCATCGAGCTCCAAGCGCGCGAAGGGGAGGATCTTCCGTTCGCATCCGTCCTTTCTGTCCGGGAAGCTCGCCGGGTCGGGGGAGATCACCCCGTGCCAGGCGAGGCAATCAGGGCAGGAGGCGTGGGTCACGTTCGTGAAGTACTGGTAGTAGGTCTTCTTCCGCATGGCGTGAGTCTACGGGGCCGAGTCCCGCGAGGGCAAGGCCCAGCGGCGCGTTGCGCGCCAGGAGAGAGCCGGTAGAATCCAGAGCACAAGGGGGTGGAGGCATGTTCAGGGTGGCGCTTTCGACGTTCGCTCTCGTCTTCCTGGCCGAGCTGGGGGACAAGACCCAACTCGCCGCATTCACCTTGACGACGCAGTCCCGTTCGCCGTGGGGCGTCTTCCTTGGCGCCGGAGCGGCCCTCCTCCTCTCGACGGGCCTCGCCGTAGCCCTGGCGAGCCTCGTCGGTCGCCTC